>JBJHBC010000019.1:10926-22748 GCA_050485285.1 Thioalkalivibrio sp. | reverse complement strand
GCACATGTGACGGGACGGGTCGGTGGTCGGAGTGTCCGTAAGGGCACTTGGCCTCGGCCCGGAACCATTCGAGGATGGAGACGACCCAAACGAGTAACCGCTGAAGGCGCGAGTTCGACCGATGAGTGATGACAAGCCCCAAAACCCCGATCGAGACGACTCGGTAACGGTCGAAGAATCGAGGCCGGAGCTACAGCCGCCGCAACAGTACAAGGTGGTCCTGCTCAACGACGATTTCACGCCCATGGAGTTCGTGATCGAAGTACTGGAGACCTTCTTCAGCATGGATCGCGAAAAGGCCACCCGGGTGATGCTGCACGTGCATACGCGCGGCAAGGGAGTATGCGGCATCTTTACCCGGGATGTGGCCGAGACCAAGGTGGCGCAGGTGAACGATTACGCCCGCAGTCATCAGCACCCACTGCTTTGCTCGATGGAGGAGGCCTGACTCCCATGCTCGACAAGGAACTCGAATTCAGCCTGAACATGGTCTTCAAGGAGGCCCGCGAAAAACGTCACGAGTTCGTGACCGTTGAGCATCTGCTGATGGCGCTGGCGCAGAATCCCAGCGCGGCCACAGTGCTGCGGGCTTGCGGGGGCGATCTCGATCGCATCCGCGACGAGCTTGAGGCCTACATTGACGAAAATACTCCGCGTATCCCGCCGAACGATTCGCGCGAGACGCAGCCGACGCTGGGCTTCCAGCGCGTGCTGCAGCGGGCCGTGTTCCACGTGCAGTCCAGCGGGCGCAAGGAAGTCTCCGGCGCCAACGTCCTGGTGGCCCTGTTCGGCGAACAGGACAGCCAGGCGCTGTACGTGCTGGGGCAGCAGAATATCTCGCGCCTGGATGTCGTCAACTTCATCTCGCACGGGATCTCCAAGGTGGGCGAGGACGAACTCGGGGCGCAGCCGAACCCGAACGAGTCCCAGGCCGAGCCGGTGGAGGGCGAGCGCGAGGAAAAGACCAACGCGCTGCAGCTCTACGCCACCAACCTCAACGACAAGGCGCGCAAGGACGAGATCGACCCGTTGATCGGACGCGATCACGAGATCGAACGCACCATCCAGATCCTCTGCCGCCGGCGGAAGAATAACCCGCTGCTGGTCGGCGAGGCCGGGGTCGGCAAGACCGCCATTGCCGAGGGTCTGGCGCGCCGGATCGTCGACGAGCAGGTGCCCGAGGCGATCGAATCCGCGACCGTCTATGCCCTGGACCTGGGGGCGCTGGTCGCCGGGACCAAATACCGCGGCGACTTCGAGAAGCGCCTGAAGGGCGTTCTGGCCCAGCTCAAGAAGGAGCCGGGTGCGGTGCTGTTCATCGACGAGATCCACACCATCATCGGGGCCGGCGCGGCCTCCGGCGGGGTGATGGACGCCTCCAACCTGATCAAGCCGATGCTCGCCTCGGGCGAGCTGAAGTGCATCGGTTCCACGACCTACCAGGAATACCGTGGCATCTTCGAGAAGGATCGCGCCCTGGCGCGACGTTTCCAGAAGATCGAGGTACCCGAGCCGACGGTCGACGAGACCGAGCAGATCCTGCGCGGTCTGAAGTCCCGTTTCGAGCTGCACCACAACGTACGGTTCACCAAGCCGGCGCTGCGGGCGGCGGCGGAGCTGGCCGACCGTTACATCACCGACCGCTTCCTGCCGGACAAGGCGATCGACCTGATCGACGAGGCCGGGGCCAGCCGGCAGCTGCAGCCGGCCAGCCAGCGCAAGAAGACCATCGGGGTGCAGGATATCGAGAGTATCGTGGCGAAGATTGCGCGCATCCCGCCGAAGTCGGTCTCCAGCTCCGACAAGGAAACCCTGCGCAACCTCGACCGCAACCTGAAGATGACCGTGTTCGGCCAGGACGAGGCGATCGGCACCCTGGCGACAGCCATCAAGATGGCGCGCTCCGGGCTGGGCGACATGGACAAGCCGATCGGCTCGTTCCTGTTTGCCGGGCCGACGGGGGTCGGCAAGACCGAGGTCACCCGTCAGCTGGCGCAGCAGATGGGCATCCACCTGGCGCGATTCGACATGTCGGAGTACATGGAGCGCCACACGGTCTCCCGCCTGATCGGGGCACCGCCCGGCTATGTCGGGTATGACGAGGGCGGATTGCTGACCGACGCCATCCTGAAGCATCCGCATTCCGTGCTGTTGCTGGACGAGATCGAGAAGGCTCACCCGGACGTCTTCAATGTGCTGCTGCAGGTCATGGACCACGGCACGCTGACGGATGCCAACGGACGCGAGGTGGACTTCCGCAATGTGATCCTGGTGATGACCACCAACGCCGGTGCCGAGCAGGCCAGCCGCCCGTCGGTGGGCTTTACCCAGCAGGACCACTCCAGCGATGCGATGGAGGCGATCAAGCGCACCTTTACGCCGGAGTTCCGCAACCGGCTGGATGCGACCATCCAGTTCGGGCCGCTGGACGAGGCGACCATCCTCAACGTGGTCGACAAGTTCCTGACTCAGCTACAGGCCCAGCTCGACGAGAAGAAGGTCCACCTGACGGTGGAGCCGGACGCCCGGGCCTGGCTGGCCGAGCATGGCTACGACGTCAAGATGGGTGCGCGACCGATGGCCCGCACCCTGCAGGAGCACATCAAGAAGCCGCTGGCCGACGAGCTGCTGTTCGGGCGTCTGGCGCACGGCGGGGAAGTGGTGGTCCGGCTGGGCGAATCCGGTCTGGAGCTGGATATCCAGGAGACGGCCGTGTCGTCCTGATGTGGCGTGGTGGCGTAACCGGGCCCGCCAAAGGGCCCGCAAATGAAGAAGCCCCGGTCTGGCCGGGGCTTCTTCGTTGGAGAGGCGAACTTACTTGTTGCGGTAGACGATGCGACCCTTGGTCAGGTCATAGGGCGTCATCTGCACGATCACCTTGTCGCCGCGCAGGATCCGGATGTAATGCTTGCGCATCTTGCCGGAGATGTGCGCCGTGATCGTGTGCCCGTTTTCGAGCTCCACCCGGAAGGTGGTGTTCGGGAGCGTCTCGACGACGGTACCCTCGAGCTCGATTTCGTCTTCCTTCGCCATACAGTTCCTCTCGTATTGAATCAAGGTGGCGACATTATCCGGATGCACCAGCGGAACACAAGTCATGGCGCGCCTCGCAGGGCCGGTCCACGGCGTGGATGGACGGTGCGACGGCCTCGGCGCATGGGCGGAACGAGTCGGCCGCCGTGTTTGCCGCCATTTCCCTGACCGCCTACACTACGCGCGCTTTCACGCGCGAGACCATTGCGAATGACAACTTCTTGGGCAGCCGTTTTTCCCGGCCAGGGGTCCCAGTCCACGGGCATGCTGGCCGACCTGGGCGACGACCATGCCATTGTCCGTGACACCTTTCAGGAGGCCTCGGACTGCCTTGACGCCGATCTCTGGAGCCTGTGCCAGCACGGCCCGGTCGAGCAGCTGAACCAGACCGAATGGACCCAGCCGGTGATGCTGGCCGCGGGGGTCGCCGCCTGGCGCCTGCTGAGTGAGCAGACCCCCGCGCGCCCGCAGGCGGTCGCGGGTCACAGTCTCGGCGAGTACAGCGCCCTGGTGGCCGCCGGCGTGCTGCGCTTCCCCGACGCGGTCCGACTGGTCGCGGAACGCGCCCGGGCGATGCAGGCCGCGGTCCCGGAAGGCGAGGGTGCGATGGCCGCGGTCCTCGGGCTCGATGACGCCGCGGTGCAGGCCCTTTGCAGCGAGCATGCCGGCGGCGAGGTACTGGAGGCGGTCAATCTGAACGCCCCGGGCCAGGTGGTCATCGCGGGAAATGCCGCGGCCGTGGACCGTGCGGTGGGGGCGGCGAAGGACGCCGGCGCCAAGCGCGCCCTGAAACTCCCGGTCTCGGTTCCCTCGCACTGCGCCTTGATGCGGCCGGCGGCCGAGCGCCTGCAGGCCGCGCTGGACAGCACCACCTTCAGCTCGCCGAGCATCCCGGTCTGGCAGAATGTGACGGCCGGGCCGGCGGGTTCGGCGGAGACCATCAAGGAAAACCTGGCCGCGCAGCTGTACCGGCCCGTACGCTGGGTCGAGACCATTCGCGGTCTGCGCGAGCAGGGCGTGGCGGTGCAGGTCGAGTGCGGCCCCGGGCGCGTGCTGACCGGACTGGCCAAGCGCATCGACCGCGATCTGGAGTTGTTCGATGTCGCCGATCGCGACACGCTGAAGGCCACCCAGGAACGCCTGGGGTCGGACGCATCCTGAGTGCACGGGCGAGCTCGCACCGCTGCGGTTCGCGACTCCCTCTCACATGAAGCAAAGGCACAACCATGTCTGAAAGCAAACGTGTAGCCCTGGTAACCGGCGCCAGCCGCGGCATTGGTGCCGCCATCGCCCGGCGTCTGGCCGAGCAGGGCCTGCAGGTGGTGGGTACCGCCACCAGTGACGCCGGTGCCGAGCGGATCACCGAAGCCCTGAAGGAATGGGGCGGCCGCGGCATCGCGATGGACGTCACCGACGGCGATTCCGTCGCCGCCGGCCTGCAGTCCATCCAGGATCAGGAAGGCCCGATCGAGGTGCTGGTGAACAATGCCGGCATTACCCGTGACAACCTGTTCATGCGCATGAAGGACGAGGAGTGGGATGCGATTATCGACACCAACCTCTCCGCCGCCGTGCGCCTGACCCAGCAGCTGCTGAAGGGCATGATGAAGCTGCGCCGCGGCCGCATCATCCTGATCGGGTCGGTGGTCGGCTCCACCGGTAACGCGGGACAGACCAACTATGCGGCCGCCAAGGCGGGCCTGGCCGGATTTGCCCGGTCGCTGGCGCGCGAGGTCGGGAGCCGCAGTATCACGGTGAATACGGTGGCCCCCGGTTTCATCGACACCGACATGACCCGCGAACTGGGCGATGACACGAAAGCCGCCCTGCTGGGCCAGATCCCGCTGGGGCGCCTCGGTGCGCCGGAGGAGATCGCCGCGGCGGTGGGTTTCCTGGCCTCCGAGGAGGCCGGTTACATCACCGGCGAGACCCTGCACGTGAACGGCGGGATGTTCATGCATTGATCACGGCGGGCAGGCCGCGTGCCGCCCGCATGGCCCGCTGCACGGATCGCTAGATCGCGGCGGGGCTTTTCTCTAGAATGGCGGACCTTTCAACGAAGCCGCCTCACACCGAAGGGGATTTCTGAACCATGAGTAGCATTGAAGAACGCGTCAAGAAGATCGTTGTCGAGCAACTGGGAGTCAAGGAAGAGGACGTGACCAACGCCGCCGCTTTCGTTGACGACCTGGGTGCGGACTCGCTGGACACGGTGGAACTGGTGATGGCGCTCGAAGAGGAATTCGAGACCGAGATCCCCGACGAGCAGGCGGAAAAGATCACCACCGTGCAGCAGGCGATCGACTATATCAACGAGCACATGAAGGACTGATCCGACGCCTCCGGGCGCCGGTCAGGACGACGCGAACGGGCCTTCCTGCGCGCAGGGCGGCCCTTCGTCGTTTCGCTGAACGCGTATTTCAGTCTTTCGAGGAGAACATCATTGGCTAAGCGACGTGTCGTGATTACCGGACTGGGGATTGTGTCCCCGGTCGGATCCACAATCGACAAGGCCTGGAGCAACATCAAGGCCGGCAAGAGCGGCATTTCCCCCATCGATGTCTTCGATGCCTCGGACATGCCGGTGAAGATCTCCGGCGCCGTTCGGGATTTCGAGGCCAATGACTACGTCCCGACGAAAGACCAGAAAAAGATGGACACCTTCGTCCTCTACGGGATCGCCGCCGGGCTGCAGGCCCTGGACGACTCCGGGCTGGAGGTGACCGAGGAGAACGCCGAGCGGATCGGGGTCGCCATCGGCTCCGGCATCGGCGGTCTGCCGTATATCGAGCGCTCCTACGGGGCGTATCTGAAGGGCGGGGCCCGCAAGATCTCGCCGTTCTTCGTGCCCAGCGCGATCATCAACATGGTGGCCGGCAACCTGTCCATCATGCGCAACCTGCAGGGCCCGAACATCTCCATCGTCTCCGCCTGTGCCACCGGCACCCACAACATCGGCGACGCGGCACGCATGATCGCCTACGGCGACGCCGATGCGATGGTGGCCGGTGGGGCCGAGATGGCGACCACGCCGCTGGGCATCGGTGGCTTTGCCGCGGCTCGCGCGCTGTCCACCCGCAACGACGATCCGGAACGCGCGTCCCGCCCCTGGGACCAGGATCGTGACGGCTTCGTGCTCAGCGACGGGGCCGGTGTGATGATGCTGGAAGAGTACGAGCATGCGAAGGCTCGCGGGGCGAATATCTACTGCGAGGTCGCGGGTTTCGCCTGGAACGCCGACGCGCACCATATGACGCAGCCCATTCAGGATGGCTCCGGCGCCGCCAAGTGCATGCACCGGGCGCTGAAGGATGCCGGCGTGAATCCGGAAGAGGTCGGCTATATCAACGCGCATGGGACCTCGACGCCGGCAGGCGACTTGGCGGAGACCCAGGGGCTGAAGAAGGCCTTCGGCGACCATGCCTACAAACTGCTGGTGAACTCCACCAAGTCGATGACCGGCCATCTCCTGGGGGCCGCCGGGGGTATCGAGGGCGTCTTCACGGCCCTTGCGCTGCGCGATCAGGTGTCGCCGCCGACCATCAATCTGGAAAACCCGAGCGAAGGCTGCGATCTGGACTACGTGGCCAACGAGGCGCGCGAGATGAACACCAAGGTCGGCCTGTCCAACTCCTTCGGGTTCGGCGGCACCAACGGCACGCTGGTGTTCCGCAGCATCTGACGCTGCGGCGCCGCCATGGCGGTCCATCGGCTGGCCGCCAGGGTCGATTTCACGGCCCTGGCGCGGCGTTTCCCCAAGCGCTATCCGCATCTGCTGGAGTCGGCCCTGATCGGGCAGGCCCCGGCGCGCTTCTCCATCCTGTTTGCCTTTCCCGGCCGCACGCTGTCGACTGCGACCGGCGACGATGTGCGGGAAGCGCTGGATCAGGATCTTTCCGGCCAGCCTGGCCTGGCCCCTGACGATGCCGACCACGCCCATCTCCCGTTCCTCGGGGGGTGGTTTCTCTATGCCGGCTATGAACTGGCCTGGCGCCTGGAACCGGCGCTGGGGGAATGTCGTTCCGACCCCTGGCTGCCCGATGCGCTGGTGACGTACTTCCCCGCAGCCCTGATCCATGACCACCACGAGGGAAACACGTGGTTCGTCGACGAGACGAACGACGCCGAACGCCGTTCACAGGTCGAGCGGGATCTCGCGGAGGCTCGGGAGGATGGGGAACTGGTGGCCCGCTCGCTGCCTGAGCTGGGGTTACGGGAGGAGGACCCGGTTCAGTATCGCCAAGCGGTCCTCCGGGGGCTGGAATACATCCGGGCCGGGGATACCTTCCAGGTGAATCTGTCGCGGGAATGGCACGCCACGGCGGACGAACCGCTGGACCCGGCGGTGCTGTATGCGCGATTGCGTCAGGCCAATGCCGCCCCGTTTGCTGCGTGGCTGCAACTGCCGGGAGCCCATGTGATCAGTTCCTCGCCGGAGCGTCTGGTGTCGGTTGAGGCGGGCGAGATCGAGACTCGGCCGATCGCGGGGACGCGGCGACGGGATACGGATGCGGAGGAAGATAAAAGGCTTTTCAGTGAGTTGACGTTCAATCTGAAGGAGCGGGCTGAACATGTGATGCTGGTGGATCTCGAACGTAACGACGTCGGACGGGTCGCCGAGACCGGGAGCGTTCGGGTCGCGGAACTGATGACCATCGAGAGCTATCGCCGGGTGCACCACATTGTCTCGAGCATTGTCGGGCGCCTGCGCCCCGGGACCACGGCCGCCGATGTCCTGCGGGCGGTCTTCCCCGGCGGCACGATCACCGGGTGCCCGAAGATTCGCAGCATGCAGATCATCCAGGAACTGGAGCAGTACGCGCCACGTGGCGCCTACACCGGTGCCTGTGGCTACGTGAGCCGGCACGGGCGCATGGACACCAACATCCTGATCCGTACGCTGGTTGCGCACGGGAACGAGCTGCGCTTCCGCGCCGGTGCCGGCATCGTCGCCGACTCGGACCCCGAGCGCGAGCTGGAGGAGACCCGCCACAAGGCACGGGGCCTCCTGGAGGCGCTGGGCGTGCACAACGAGGCGCTTTCGTGATCCTGGTGAATGGGCAACCGGAGGAGGCGGTCGCGGCGGGTGATCGCGGATTGCTGCTCGGTGATGGCCTGTTCGAGACCCTGCGCGTGCGTTCGGGCCAGCCGCAATTGTGGGCGTACCACCGGGATCGGCTGTGGCGGGGCCTGCGCCGGCTGGGCTTCCCGGAACCTGACGAGGAGCGGCTTCTTGAGGAGGTGGCACGGGTGGCCCCCCGGCCCGAGTGCCTGGTGCGGGTGACGATTACACGTGGTGGAGGGCCCCGAGGGTACGCGCCACCCGCTGACCCGGCACCGACGCGGATCGTCAGTGCGGGGCCCGCGCTGGACGCCACGCCATCGGGCGACCGGAAGCCCCTGGTCCTTGGCTGGTCGGCGGTCCCGATTGGGGTGAACCCGGCGCTCGCGGGGCTCAAGCACACCAGCCGCCTGGAACAGGTGATGGTACGCCGCCACTGGGAACCTGGCTGGGAGGAAGCAATCGTCCGCGATGCACTGGGGCGGGTAGTGAGTGCCACTCAGGGCAATCTCTGGCTGCGCGAGGGACAGCGTCTGCTGACACCGCCGGTCGACCAGTCCGGCATCGCGGGGACTCGGCGCGCCTGGATTCTCGATCATGCGGCAGGGTTTGGGCTCTCGGTGGTCGAGGCGTATCCAGAGACCGAGCGGATCAGACAGGCCGACGGGCTCTACGTAAGCAATGCCCGTCTCGGGATGACCCCGGCGGTGCTGGCCGAAGCGGACAATCCAGGGCGCGCGTGGCAGGATGATCCGCTCTATCCCATGGGAATCGCGTTGCATGAAGCGCATTAGTCTCGCCATTCTGGCCCTGGTGGTCGTGCTCGCCCTGGGTGCCGCCTGGTGGTTGGGCGAACACTACCGGGCACAACTGGACACGCCCCTGGCGCTGGACGCCTCGGAACGCTACCAGCTTGCACCCGGTCAGGGGCTGCGCTCGGTCAGCCGCTCGTTTGCCGAACGCGGCTGGATCGAGTCCGCCTGGGTGGCCGAGGTTTATGGGCGGCGCCAGGGGCTCGCGCCGCGACTGCAGGCCGGCGAGTACGCGGTGACCCCGGGGATGACGCCGCGCGATCTGCTGCACGCGATGGCCCGGGGCGAGGTCGTCCAGCATCGCCTGACCTTTCCCGAGGGCTGGACCATCCGCCAGGCACTGAGCGCGCTGCGCGAGCATCCGGAGCTGGCCGGCCCCCCGGAGTCGGTCGGGGTCCACAACCTGCTGGAGTCCCTGGGCTTGTCGGACCTGGATCATCCGGAGGGCTGGTTTCTTCCGGATACCTATTTCTTCGGGTCTGGTACCGAGGCCCTGACGGTGCTGGATCGCGCCCATCAGGCCATGCGTCTGCACCTGGAGCGGGCCTGGGAAGGCCGTATCGAGGACCACCCGGTGGAGTCCCCCTACGAGTTGCTGATCCTGGCCTCGATCATCGAGCGCGAGACCGGGCGCGGGGATGAACGAGACCGGGTGGCGGGCGTATTCGTGAACCGGCTCAAGCGTGGCATGCGGCTGCAGACCGACCCGACCCTGCTGTACGTGCAGGAACCGGGCGTGCAGCGGCTGACGCGTGCCGAGCTGGATCGTGACCACCCCTACAACACCTACACGCGGGCCGGGCTGCCCCCGACACCGATCGCGCTGCCGGGGCGGGCCGCCCTGGAGGCCGCCGCGCGGCCGGCGGATACCGACGACCTGTTCTTTGTTTCGCGCGGCGATGGCAGCCATCATTTCTCCGAGACCTATCGCGAACACCGCGAGGCCGTGATCCGTTACCAGCTGGGCGGGGACGGCAGCCGCTACGGCATCCGCAACCGCTAACGGGAGCCCCTGCGCATGGATCGCTCACCCCATCCTGGTCGTTTCCTGGTGCTTGAAGGTATCGAGGGCTCGGGCAAGACCACCCAGATCGAGCGGCTGGAGGCTCGATTGCGCGCCGCCGGCCACAGCCTGCGCGTCACGCGCGAGCCGGGCGGAACCGCGCTGGGCGAGCGCCTGCGCGGGTTGCTGCTGGACCCGGATCTGCCCGGGATGTGCGCGGAGGCGGAGTTGTTGCTGATGTTCGCGGCGCGGGCCCAGCATCTGGCCGAGATCATCCGGCCAGCCCTGGAAGCCGGCGACTGGGTGCTCAGCGACCGCTTTACCGACGCCTCCTTCGCCTACCAGGGCGCGGGGAGGGGCCTGGGCAACCACCGAGTGGCCCGTCTGGAAGACTGGCTGCAGGGCGAGCTGCGGCCGGATCTGGTGATCCTGCTGGATATTGCCCCCGAGACGGGACTGGAACGGGCGGTGCAGCGGGGGCGCCGCGACCGGATCGAGCGGGAGGCGCTGGACTTCTTCGAGCGCGCGCGCGAGGCGTATCGCCAGCGCGCGGCACAGGCCCCCGACCGGTACCTGGTGGTAGATGGAGCGGCGGATCCGGACACCGTGGCCGAGCGGATCCTCGCGGGCGTGCGGGAGCGCCTGCCGCTGCACGCGCTGGGGGGCGGCTGAAGGATGGACGGAACCGACACCCGGGAGGCGCTCCCGCCCTGGCTGCAGGCGCCGTGGAGCGGACTGGTCCGGCGCGGGCGCGCCCGGCGCCTACCCACCGGTCTACTGATCCACGGCGCGACCGGGGTGGGCAAGGCCCTGCTGACCACCGCGCTGGTCCAGGCTCTGCTGTGCCAGCGTGCCACCGGCGAGGAAGCGGCCTGCGGCGAGTGTAACGCCTGCCGCAGTTTCAGTACCGGCGTGCACCCGGAGGTGATGGCTCTGGAGCCGGAGGAGGCCGGGAAGGAGATCCTGATCGCCGCGGCCCGCGAAGCGATCGACTTCCTGTCGCTGTCCGGGTCGGGGGATCTGCGCTCCGTGATCATTCGCCCGGCCGACGCCCTCAACACGAATGCCGCGAATGCGTTGCTCAAGACCCTGGAAGAACCGCCGATCGGGGCGATGCTGATCCTCGAGGCGGCGCAGCCCGCACGCCTGCCGGCGACGATTCGCAGCCGCTGCCAGACGATCGAGATCGCAAACCCGGCCCCGGCGCAAGCCACGACCTGGCTGCGCGGGTTCTCGGGTGATACGGCCGCGGTGGACGAGGCCTATGCGGCCAGCCTCGGGCGACCGCTGGCCGCCCGCGAGATCCTGACCGACCCCGAACGCATGGGCCGCTGGGAACAGGACCGCGAGGCCCTGACCGCGTTGTTGCGTGGCGCCAGCGTGCACGCAATGGCGGCCACCCTGCAGCGCAGCCTGCCGGAATCCCTGATCCCGCGGATCCAGGCCCTGCTGGTGTCGGCCCAGCGTCTGGCGGTCAACGGCGAGCCGGACGCCTTCGGCCGGCAATTCCCGCGCGATCTTCTGGAGGGTTTCGCCCGGCGTGCCGGCCCGCGACGCCTGGCTGACCTGTCCGCGCGGGCGCTGGTCTGGCAACGCCAGGCGAGTCGTCAGCTGAACCCGCAGCTGCGCATGGAGGATATCGCCCTGAATTTCCAGGCGCAGTAGCTGCGCGACTCACGCCGCGAGCGGCTACGGGGTGGCGCGCGAGCGCATCGATGGGCGATACTCCTTGGCCCAGCACGTAATCAGGTCACACGGGAGGGTCTATGGCCGGGCAGGGCATGCTCACCTTGGCAATCAAGGAAAAACCCGCGCTGTATGCGGCGTACATGCCGTTCGTGACCAATGGCGGGCTGTTCATCCCGACCGACAAGGCCTACAAGCTCGGGGACCAGGTCTTCCTGCTGCTGTC
>JBJHBC010000019.1:0-10826 GCA_050485285.1 Thioalkalivibrio sp. | reverse complement strand
GGCCTCGGCCAGGCACTCCAGCGCGCGGTCGATTTGTTCTCGCGTCAGGTAGAAGTGGGGCGCAAAGCGGATCCCGCCGCCGCGCAGGGCGCACAGCACCCCGTACCCCTGAAGCCGGGCATACAGCGCATCCAGGTCTTCCACCGGTGGCCGGAAGGTGAGGATGCCGGCGCGCCGGCCGCGCGGCGTCAGAATGCGGCAGCCCTGCGCCCGCAGGCCCTCTTCCAGGTGCAGCCAGTGCTCCCGGATCTCGTGGTCGATCGTCTCGAGACCGGTCTCCAGCAGGAGCGAGAGACTGGCGTGCAGCGCGTGGATTCCGAGCATGTTCGGACTGCCCGGCTCGAAGCGCCGGGCGCTCGCCGCCGGCTCGATCCCCGGATTGGAGAAGTCGCCGGCATGCTCAAGCATATTCCAGCCGTATTCCTGCAGCGTCAGCCGCTCGCGCGCCTCCGGATTCACGTAGAACACCCCGATCCCCTCGGGCGCCAGCATCCACTTGTGCGCGTCCGCCATCACGAAATCCGCATGACAGCCCGGGGCGTCGAAGGGCAGGGCGCCCAGGTGCTGGATCGCATCGACGCAGAACAGGATGCTGCGCGAGCGGAGCTCCGCGCCCAGGGCCTGGATATCGATCCGCATGCCGGAGTCGTAGCGCACGGCGCTGGTCGCCACCAGGCGCGTGCGCCCGTCGCAGGCCGCCAGCAGGTCGCGCTCGGGCTCTTCGCCAATCTCGACTTCGCGGGCCTCGAGGCCGAAGCGCTCGGCCGCCGCTAGCCAGACGACGCGGTTGGAGGGAAACTCGTGCGCCGGAAACACCACGTTGTCACCCGGTTTCCAGTCCAGGCCAAAGGCCACCATCGACAGCGCCTCGGAGGTGTTCTTCACGAAGGCGATGTCCTCCGCGGCCGGTGCCCCGATCAGCGCCCGAGCCAGTTCCCGAGTGCGATCGATCCGCTTGAGCCATTGCAGGTAGTCACGCGAGCCATGGGCCACGTTCTCGCGGGCAAACTGGCAGACGGCCTCTTCCGTTCGCCGCGGCCAGGGCCCGACAGCGGCATGGTTGAGGTGGATGATTCCTTCCTGTGGAAATTCCGGGTGCATGGGATCCTCCTGGGCCGGGCCCGAAGGGTAACCCAGTCGGGCGGCCCGTAGAACACCGTGCGCGCGCCAGAGCCGCCGTGACCGGTGCAGCGTGTCAGACGCTTGTTGTGATTCCCCGGGCAAGTTGTTAATTTGCCGGCTCCCTGAATACCCCGGGGCCGTGCCTCAATCCATGCCATGGGTTTTGGTGAACGGGCCCTCGCAGCGGCCGCATGGCCTCGTCCACCGCGCCTTCCGGCCTCCCGCAGGCGCTGCGCCGTTTTGCACCTTGCCAGTACAGGAGGGACGGATGAATTCCGTTGTCCAGTTCTATCAGGACCCCGAGCTCGGGGCGGTCGAGCCGCGCGAATTCCGGGTCTTCAATGACCGTTCGCTCGACCGTATTCCGGCGGTCGCGGCGCTGCCGGAGGCCATGCGGTTCGAAATGCGCGTGGTCGCCAGCGTGCTGCCGTTCCGGGTCAACGAGTACGTGATCGAGGAGCTGATCGACTGGGACCGCGTCCCCGACGATCCCATGTTCCAGCTGACCTTTCCGCAACGGGACATGCTCGCTCCCGAGGCCTTCGAGCGCATGGCACAGCTGCACCGAAGGGGGGCGGGGCGTGACGAGATCCAGGCGCTGGCACGCGAGTTGCGCCAGGCGTTGAACCCGCATCCCGCCGGGCAGATGGAGCTCAATCGCCCAAGCGAGGAGGCGGGCGAAGTGATCAACGGGCTGCAGCACAAGTACCGCGAGACGGTCCTGTTCTTCCCCGGACAGGGGCAGACCTGCCACAGCTATTGTACCTTCTGCTTTCGCTGGGCCCAGTTTGTCGGAGACAAGGAACTGCGGATCGCCAGTACCGATGCCGGATTGCTGCACGACTACCTGCGCAGCCACACGGAGATCAGCGACCTGCTGATGACGGGCGGCGACCCGCTGGTGATGAAAACCAAGCACCTGAAGGCCTACCTGGAAGGATTGCTGGAGCCGGATCTGGCCCATGTCCAGACCATTCGCATCGGCACCAAGGCCCTGACGTTCTGGCCCTATCGCTTCGTCACGGACAGTGACGCGGACGAGCTCCTGCATCTCCTGGAGCGACTCGCGGAGGCGGGGAAGCACGTGGCGCTGATGGCGCATTACAACCATCCCCACGAGCTGCGTACCCCGATCGCGCGCGAGGCGATCCGCCGCGTCCGGGATACCGGTGCCGAGATCCGTGCCCAGGGCCCGTTGCTGCGGCACATCAACGATGATGCATCCGCATGGGCGGATCTGTGGCGCGAACAGGTCCGCCTGGGGATCATCCCGTACTACATGTTCGTTGAGCGCGACACCGGCGCCCGCCGCTATTTCGAGGTGCCACTGGCCCGGGCCTGGGAGATCTATCGCGAGGCCATGCAGCAGGTTTCCGGACTGGGTCGCACCGCCCGGGGCCCCTCGATGAGCGCGGAACCCGGCAAGGTCGAGATCCAGGGTGTGGCGGAGATCCAGGGCGAGAAGGTATTCGTGCTGCGGTTTATTCAGGCGCGCAATCCCGACTGGGTACAGCGGCCCTTCTTCGCGCGTTATGACGACCAGGCCACCTGGCTGGATCAGCTGGAGCCGGCCTTTGGCGAGGAGCGCTTCTTCTTCGAGGACGAATGGGCCGCGATGAAGGCCGAATCCGGTCAGTAACCGCCTTCTATGCGAGCGGCTTTGGCACAATACGCTCCATGGACAACAACACCCTGAAGCAACGCGACCTGCGCGCCCTCTGGCATCCTTGCACCCAGATGAAGGATTACGGCGAGGAGGGCACCCTCCCGCTGCTCCCGATCCAGCGCGGGGAGGGTGTCTGGCTCTACGATTTCGACGGCAACCGCTACCTGGACGCGATCAGCTCCTGGTGGGTCAACCTCTTTGGGCACGCCAATCCGCGTATCGGCGATGCGGTCAAGGATCAGCTGGACCGGCTGGAGCATGTGATCCTGGCGGGCTGCACCCACGAACCGGTCGTGGAGCTGTGCGAACGCCTGATCGACATCACCCCCGACGGGCTGGAGCGGGTGTTCCTGGCGGACAACGGCAGTGCCGGGGTGGAAGTCGCCCTGAAGATGAGTTTTCACTACTGGCGCAACGTCGATCGCCCGCAAAAGACCCGCTTCATCCGGCTGTCGAACAGCTACCACGGCGAGACCCTGGGCGCGCTTTCGGTGAGCGATGTGCCGCTCTACAGCGCCACTTACGAACCCCTGATGCTGGATGTGATCACGGTGCCGGCCCCGGACTGTTTCGACCGCGAGGACGGCGAAACCTGCGCCGACGTGGCGCGCCGCCAGTTCGTGCACATGGAACAGGCGCTTGCGGCGCATGCCGATGAGGTCGCCGCGGTCATCGTCGAACCCCTGGTCCAGTGCGCGGGCCACATGCGCATGTACGACCCGGAATACCTGCGGCTACTGCGCGAGGCCTGTGACCGTCACGGCGTGCACCTGATCGCCGACGAGATCGCCGTGGGCTTCGGGCGCACCGGCACGCTGTTCGCCTGCGAACAGGGGCCGATCACGCCCGATTTCCTGTGCCTGTCGAAGGGGCTGACCGCTGGTTATCTGCCCATGGCCGCGGTGCTCACCACGGACTCGATCTACCAGGCGTTCTACGACGATTACGAAAAGCTCAACATGTTCCTGCACTCCCATTCCTACACCGGGAATCCGCTGGCGTGCAGGGCGGCACTGGCCACCCTGGATATCTTTCAATCGGACCCCGTTCTCGAGAGAAACCGGGAGCTTGCATCCCATATCCAGAAACGCCTTGAACCCCTGAAGGCGCATCCGCACGTCGCCGATGTCCGCCAGCACGGCATGATTGCGGCGGTGGAACTGGTGCAGGACAAGCAACAGCGGACGCCATACCCATGGCAGGAGCGCCGCGGCCTGCACATCTATCGCCATGGTCTGACCCGGGGCGCCTTGCTGCGACCGCTGGGGAACGTGAGCTATCTGATGCCGCCGTATGTCATCACCGAGGATCAGATCGACTTCCTGGTCGAGGTGATGACCGAGGGCATCGAAAAGGCGGTGAGCGCCTGAACGGAGCGCTGCATCGGGGCCGCCGTTTTGGGTGTTGGGCGATTCACATGCCGCGACGCGGGATACCCAGGCTTCGAGACCATTCCGGCACGCCGCTGCTCCAACGGAAACGACGCATAATACATATTATGTTAAATCCAAGGTGAGCGACGGTTGGAGGGTTTCAGGTCAGTCGCCGGTGTCTCCCCCGGTCTCGCCCCTCTCTTGTCCGTCCAGGCCCGTCCAGGCCCGAATCCGGCCATGACCGGGCTCCGGCGGTTCTCAGGAAAGACTGCTGATCACGTGGGTCAGGATCTGTTTGACCCGCGTCATGCCGACATCCAGATTGGCCGCGATGTCGTCCATGGTGATCTCGCCCTCGGCCCGGCCGGCGGCCCAGTTGGCGATCACGGCGCAGCAGGCGTAGTTGAGGCCCAGTTCGCGCGCCAGAGCCGCCTCGG
The DNA here is from genome assembly GCA_050485285.1 of Thioalkalivibrio sp. Taxonomy (GTDB): domain Bacteria; phylum Pseudomonadota; class Gammaproteobacteria; order Ectothiorhodospirales; family Ectothiorhodospiraceae; genus Thioalkalivibrio. Next base: position 6,228 of record JBJHBC010000019.1, on the reverse strand, counting down.
GCATGCCGGTCATGCCGACCAGTTCGCAGCCGTCGCGTTCCAGTCGGTCGATCTCCGCGGCCGTCTCCAGGCGGGGTCCCTGGGTCGCGCCGTAGGTCCCGTGCTCCACCGCCTCGATCCCCAGCTCGTCGATGGCCCGGATCAGGGTCTGGCGAACCGCCTCGTTGTACGGCCAGGTCATGTCGATATGGGTGACCTCTTCCAGGTCGCCGCCTTCGAAAAACGTGTTCGCGCGTGACCAGGTGTAGTCGATGATCTGGTCGGGGATCGCGACCACCCCCGGCTTCATCTCCTCGGTGATCCCGCCGACCGCGGCGACGGCGACCACGTTGTCGATACCGGCGTTGTGCAGTGCCCAGATATTGGCCCGGTAGTTCACCTGATGTGGCGGGATGGTATGGCGCGCCCCATGGCGCGGCAGGAACACGATCTCGATGTCGTTCAGCCGGCCGAACACCAGCGGGCCGGAAGGCTCTCCATAGGGTGTGTGCATCACCTGGCGCCGGGTGATCTGCAGGTCTTTCAGTCGGGTCAGGCCGGTGCCGCCGATGACGGCGATGCGGGGTGCGGACATGAGCGCCTCGGTTTTAGTGGTCGGCCACGGCGAAGATGCCGGGCGCGTTGCGGAGGTAGTCCTGGTAGTCCATGCCGTACCCGAACAGGTAGCGGTTGGGCGCCTCCAGCGCCGCATAGTCGACGGTGATCGCCGGGTCCCGGTCGGGGTTGTGCTTGTCGACCAGGACGATGGAGATGACCTGCCGGGCGCCCTGCTCTTCGCAGAAGGTCTTGATGCCTTCCAGGGTAATGCCGCCGTCGAGGATATCGTCGACGATCACGACGGTACGGTCCTGCAGGGCCGCCTGGGGACGTGCAAGCCAGTGCAGCTGGTCGCCGCCGCGGGTGCCGCCGCGATACCGCGTGGCATGCAGGTAGTCGACCTGCATCGGGAACGACCAGCGCGTCAGCAGCCCGCCCATCAGCACCACTCCCCCGTTCATCACGCCCATCACCAGCGGATTGCGGTCCTTCAGCGCGACCGCCGTCCGTTCGGCCAGACGGTCAATCGCGGTCTCGACGGCGTCACGGCTGAAGAGACAGTCGGCATCGCGCAGCGTGGCTCGCGCCTGTTCCGGGCTCATGGCAGGTCCTGGGGTGTCGGTGCGGGAAATCATGTCCGAGCATCCGGAGCGAGGCAAGCTCGCGGATTCCGGACCCCGGAAACGCAACCGGCCGGCACAAGGGCCGGCCGGCTGGCAGACGAAGGTCGAGAACCTTAGTAGGTGAAGGTCACCGTATCGTCGTCCATCGCTTCGGAGATCACGTAGGCGCCGCCCACGGTTTCTTCGATTTCCGGGATCAGGTCGTTGCCCCACAGATCCAGGGTCGGGGTGCAGACCTTCATCACGACGCCGGCTTCGTGGGCATCCTTCATGAAGTCGTAGACGCTCTTGCTGGAGCCTTCCTGCACGAACAGGTTTTCGGCCACGCCCTTCTTGGCGAGTTCGCCGGCACGACCGGTCATCACGACTTCAACGTCGTATTCCATCGCGGCGGCGACAGTGGCCTGGAAGAACGGGGCACCCAGTTCGGAAGCGTTGCTCGGGTCGGTGTTGACCATGACGATCAGGAGCTTGTCGGCCATTTTGGATCTCCAACTTCAGTGGTGAGTGTGAATATTACTAGCTGCTCAATCGCAGACCGGTGGCGCATTATAGGCGCCTCGACGCGCGGGCGCCAATGCGGGGCCCGCGAGGATTCAGGCGGTCGCGAGCTGGCTTGCGCGGAGCGAGCGATCGAGCTGCGCGCGAAGCGCCGGGAGGCGGTTTGGATCGACCTCCACGGGACGTGCACGCAGGCGTTCCAGGCGGCGGGCCGAGTCGATGGACAGGGGCTGATCCACCTGAGCCTCCAGGATCCGGTCGGCCTGTTCCGGCTGGTTGCAGACCAGCACCATGTCGCAGCCGGCGGCGCGTGCGGCGGCCGCCCGTTCCGCGGGGTCGCCGATCCCCTCCGCGCCCGCCATGGCCAGGTCATCGCTGAGGATAGCGCCGCGATAGCGTAGTTCGCGGCGGAGGATGTCCTGCAGCCAGACGCGCGAGAATCCGGCGGGATAGCCGTCGACCTGCGGGTACAGGACGTGCGCCGGCATGATCCCCTCGAGATCCCCCAGCACCGGCCGGAAGGCCTCGAGGTCCTGATTCTCGATCTCGGACAGGGGCCGGTCGTCCACCGGCAGCGCAACGTGGGAATCGGCCTTCACGGCCCCATGCCCCGGGAAGTGCTTGCCCACCGCGGCCATGCCGGCGGCAGCCAGGCCCCGGATGAGTTCGCCGGCGAGGCGCGCGATCACGTCCGGGTCGTAATGAAACGCCCGGTCGCCGATGACGTCGCTGATCTCCAGATCGCGGTCGAGGACGGGCGTGAAACTGAAGTCGATATCCAGCGCGCGCAGTTCGCGCGCGAGCAGCTCGCCGGTCGCATGCGCCAGTTCACAGGCCTTGTTGCGGTCGTAGTCGTAGACGTGCCCCAGCTGGCGCATGGGCGGGATCGCGGTGAAGCCCTCGCGCAGGCGCTGCACGCGCCCGCCTTCCTGATCCACGGCGATCAGGATGCCGGGCCGCTCGGCGCGGATCGCGGCGACCAGCGCCTGGACCTGCGCCGGCGTGCCGGCATTGCGGGCAAACAGGATTACCCCGCCGGTGGCGGGATGACGCAGGCGTTCGCGATCTTCCGGGGTGAGTTCAATTCCGGCGACGTCGAGCATCACCGGACCCAGGGGCAAGGGGTCGTTCTGGGGCATCACTCAAGGCTCGAATCGGCGCTCCCGCGGGAGCCATCTTTTCAGGATAGCGAGGCTTCGGGGAGAAAGGCGAGTGCCTTGAGCTTCTCGATGCGGTCCCGGATGCGGGCCGCCTCCTCGAATTCGAGGTCACGAGCCTTGGCGAACATCTCCTGTTCGAGGCGTTCGATCTCCTTCGCCGCGTTCTCCGGCGCCCCCAGGTAGTCGGCGCCCTCGTCCGCGACCTTCCGCCCGCGCCGGCCGCCGGAGCCGGGTGTGGCGTTGCGCGCCTCGAGGATGTCGGCGATGTTCTTGCGGATGCCCTGGGGGGTGATCCCGTGGGCCTCGTTGTGCTCGATCTGCTTGCTGCGGCGGCGCTCGGTCTCGTCGATCGCGCGTTGCATGGAGCCGGTGATCTTGTCGGCGTAGAGGATGGCCTTGCCGTTCACGTTGCGCGCGGCGCGGCCGATGGTCTGGATCAGCGAGCGGTCGGAGCGCAGGAAGCCCTCCTTGTCCGCGTCCAGGATCGCCACCAGGGAGACCTCGGGCATATCCAGCCCCTCGCGTAGCAGGTTGATGCCGACCAGCACGTCGAACTCGCCGAGGCGGAGGTCGCGGATGATCTCCATGCGTTCCACCGTGTCGATGTCCGAGTGCAGATAGCGCACCCGCACGCCGTGTTCGGTGAGGTAATCGGTCAGGTCCTCGGCCATGCGCTTGGTCAGGGTGGTGATCAGCACCCGTTCGTCGCGTTCGACGCGATCGCGCACCTCCGAGAGGACGTCGTCCACCTGGGTGCCGGCCGGGCGGACCTCCAGCTCGGGATCCAGCAGCCCGGTCGGGCGGACCACCTGGTCGACAATGGCACCGGCGTGTTCGCGCTCGTACGGGCCGGGGGTGGCCGAGACGTAGATGGTCTGCGGCATCAGGGCCTCGAACTCCTCGAAGCGCAGTGGCCGGTTGTCCAGGGCCGATGGCAGGCGGAAGCCGTATTCCACCAGGGTCTCCTTGCGCGAGCGATCGCCCTTGTACATCCCCCCCACCTGGGGCACCGAGACATGGGATTCGTCGATGACCAGCAACGCGTCCTTCGGCAGATAGTCGAAAAAGGTCGGCGGCGGCTCGCCCGGGGCGCGTCCGGAGAGGTAGCGGGAGTAGTTCTCGATCCCGTTGCAATACCCGATCTCCAGGATCATCTCCAGGTCGAACAGCGTGCGCTGTTCCAGGCGCTGGGCCTCGACCAGCCGATCTTCCTTGCGCAGGAAGTCCAGGCGCTCCTTGAGTTCGTCGCGGATATGGTCCACCGCCTCCAGCAGCGTCTCGCGCGGGGTTACGTAGTGCGTCTTGGGGTAGATCGTCAGACGTGGCACCGTGCGCAGCTGTTCGCCGGTCAGCGGGTCGAAGTACGACAGCCGCTCCACCTCGTCGTCGAACAGCTCGATGCGCACCGCCTCGCTGTCGGATTCCGCGGGGTGGATGTCGATCACCTCGCCGCGTACGCGGTAGGTAGCGCGGCGCAGCTCGGTGTCGTTGCGGGTGTACTGCAGTTCCGCCAGACGGCGCAGCAGGTCGCGCTGGTCGATCCGGTCGCCGCGCTCGACGTGCAGCACCATCGACAGATACTTGCGCGGGTCTCCCAGACCGTAGATGGCCGACACCGAGGCCACGATGATCGCGTCGCGCCGCTCCAGCAGCGCCCGGGTGGCCGACAGGCGCATCTGCTCGATGTGATCGTTGATCGAGGCGTCCTTCTCGATGTAGGTGTCCGACGACGGGACATAGGCCTCCGGCTGGTAGTAGTCGTAGTAGGATACGAAGTACTCCACCGTGTTGTGCGGGAAGAACTCCTTGAATTCCCCGTACAACTGCGCGGCGAGCGTCTTGTTGGGTGCCAGGATGATGGTGGGACGCTGCACCTGCTCGATCACGTTGGCGATGGTGAAGGTCTTGCCCGATCCGGTCACGCCCAGCAGCACCTGATGCGCGAGGCCGGCCTCCAGCCCCTCCGTCAGCGCGCGGATCGCCGTCGGCTGATCGCCCGCCGGCTGGTACTCCGACACGACCTTGAATTGTTCGCCTTCGCCTGGCTGCACCTTATCCTCCGCGCCTGATTTCAGTATCATTTCGCCCCGACCGCCCGCGCGGCCCATCGACCCGATCACACAGAGGCCTACCCCTTGGATATCGAGCTTTCCGACCGCGTCCAGCGCATCCAGCCCTCCCCCACTCTCGCCGTCAGCGCGCTGGCCGCTCAGCTTCGCGCCGAGGGGCGGGACATCGTCGGGCTGGGGGCCGGAGAACCGGATTTCGATACCCCCGAGCATATCAAGCAGGCCGCGGTGGACGCGCTTGCCCGCGGAGAAACCAAGTACACTCCGGTGGACGGTACGGCCAGTCTCAAGGCGGCCATCATCCGCAAGTTCGATCGCGACAATGGCCTGACGTTCACCCCTGACCAGATCCTGGTGTCTTCCGGCGGCAAGCAGAGCATCTTCAATCTCTGCCAGGCCCTGCTGAATCCGGGGGACGAGGTGGTGATCCCGGCCCCCTACTGGGTGTCCTACCCGGATATCGCCCTGCTGGCCGGGGCGCGCCCGGTGATCGTCAGCGCCGAGCAGGACGCCGGCTTCCGCATCACCGGGGAACAGCTGGAGGCCGCGATCACCCCGAACACCCGCCTGGTGTTCCTGAACAGCCCCTCCAATCCCACGGGTGCCGCGTATTCGGCCGCCGAGCTGACCGAACTGGCCGAGGTGCTGCGGCGCCACCCCCGTGTAGTCATTGCCACCGACGACATGTACGAACATATTCGGTTTGGTTCGACCCCGTTCGTGAACATCGTCAACGTCGCCCCGGATCTACTCGAGCGCACCGTGGTCCTGAACGGCGTGTCCAAGGCCTACGCGATGACCGGCTGGCGCATCGGCTACGCCGGTGGCCCGAAGAACCTGATCGCGGCGATGAAGAAGATCCAGTCGCAAAGCACCTCCAATCCGACCTCCATTGCCCAGGCCGGCGCCGAGGCCGCACTGGATGGCGATCAGGGCTGCGTGGTGGCCATGTGCTCGGCCTTCGCCGAGCGCGCTCGCCACGTCGTGGACGGCCTCAATGCCATCGACGGTATCGACTGCCTCATGCCGGACGGCACCTTCTACTGCTTCCCTCGCGTCACCGGCCTGATGGCGGCGGCGGATATCGACACCGACGTCGCCCTGACCAAGCAACTGCTGGACGAGGTGGGCGTGGCCCTGGTTCCGGGGAGCGCCTTCGGGGCGCCGGGCCATGTGCGTGTCTCGTTCGCCACCAGCGTGGACCAGCTCGACAAGGCCCTGGAGCGCCTGCGCGAGTTCGTGGCGCGCCACCACTGACACCGGGTCCGGCGGCGAAACGCGTCGGGCGGCCAGATTTTCCTTGACGCCCCCGCCCCGCCCGATTAGGATTTGCGCCCA
>JBJHBC010000018.1:10653-24051 GCA_050485285.1 Thioalkalivibrio sp. | reverse complement strand
CGACAAAGGCCGCGTAACGCGAGCGCATCAGGGCCTCCGCCGTCGGGGCCGGGGCCACGCCATCGAGGTACGGGCCGCAGCAGGCCGCCCGTTCCCGGCCGGACCCGCAGGCGCACATATCACGCTTGTTCTGGCTGGCCTTGCCCAAAATGAACCTCGCGTCTTCTGCAGGCCGACCAGCATGCCCCACCGATCGGCCCGGGTGAACCCTCGTTTTGGGGCTGGTCTTTCCCCGGCGAAGTCAGTAGCGTGCGAAACACGATCCCGGAGGGAACAATGGCCAACATCCTCATCATGGGCTGCGGCGATCTTGGCTGCGCGGTGGGAGACCGCCTCGCGGCCGACGGACACGACGTCTGGGGCCTGCGCCGGCGGCCGGAGCAAATCCCCGAACCCATCCAGCCCCTGGCCGGCAACTTCTCGGTGGCGGATCGCCTCCCGGAACTGCCGCCGGCGCTCGACACCGTCTACTTCATCGCCACCTCGGGCGAGTTCACCGAGGCCGCGTACCGCCGCGCCTATGTCGACGGCCTGCGCAATACCCTGGCCGCGCTGGAGCGGGCCCGCCAGCACCCGCGCCGCATCGTGTTCGTCTCCAGCACCTCGGTCTTTGGCGCCGACGACGGGCGCTGGGTGGACGAGACCAGCCCAGCCGAGCCCACCCGTTTCTCCGGACGCTACCTGCTGGAGGCCGAGCAGTTGCTGGCCGCCAGCCCGTTTGCCGGTGTGGTCGTGCGCTTTGGCGGGATATACGGGCCGGGGCGCGAATACCACCTGCGCAAGGTGCGCGAGGGCGTGCGCGGTCAGCACGAAGCACCGGTCTGGACCAACCGCATCCACCGTGAGGACTGCGTGGGGCTGCTGACCCATCTTTTCCATCTGGACAACCCCGAGCCGCTTTATCTGGGCGTCGATGACGAGCCCGCCCTGCGCCACGAGTTGCTCGGCTGGCTGGCGCAGGCGATGGGCATCGACCCGCAGAGCGCGCCGCCAATGCCGGCGGGCGAGACTCGCGGCAAGCGTTGCCGCAACGAGCGTCTCCACGCCAGCGGCTACCGCCTGCAGTACCCCGACTACCGCGTCGGCTATCGCGCCCTGCTGGACCACATCGCCACCACCTGACCAGGATTCTCGCAGCGTCGGGCCCGGGCACAGTTCGGCCTCAGGTGTCTATATTGCCTTCGGTCCACCACCTACCTTGTAGTGGCTGGTCCCGGTTCGTCGTTGGGTGTTTACGGTGCCTCCGGTCCGCATACTGCCAGGCGCTGACTCGCCAGCGCGCCCCGAGGTACTTTCTTGCTTGCCCAAGAAAGTACCCAAAGAAGGGCACCCGGATTCCGCCCGGGAACCTCGCTCCGGACGCGCTGGGCCGGCGGCGCTGAACTCGCTGCGCCTTCGGCTTCGCTCAGACATCCAGCGCCCCGAATTAGTAGAAAACGGGCCGGCCCATCACCCCTCCGCGAGGGGCTCCATACGGGAGGAGTAGGTCAAAACAGGCGGTATCCAGACACCAGCAGCCAGCCCGCACCCCGTAGGGTGCGGTTGAGCGCAGCGAAACCCTGATGCGATTCGCTGCGCTCATCACATCCTACGCCCCCCCGGCGCCCGCTCCGCGGGCGCGGCACGCCATGGCCGAAGGCCGAGCGTGCCCGAGATATTCGAAGACCTAGCCATCGTCCACTGGCGAGAACGCCGGGACAGCTGTTGTTTTGACCTTCCTCCCCGTTGTCGTCGCGCCGAGTGGAGAGGGTTTTCGCGGGACGATTCAAAATAGAAACGGGGGCGCTGGATGTCTGAGCGGAGCCGCAGGCGCAGCGAGTTCAGCGCCGCCCGCGAAAAGCCTCGGTGCGAGGGAAACCCCGGCCCGCGCAGCGGGCCGGGGTCGCGGCAGTCGGGCGTGTTTCTTGGGTACTTCTTTGCACGAGCAAAGAAGTACCTCGCGGTGCGCTCGCGAGAGAGCGCCTGGCAGGCGGCCAGACGAAGCCACCGTAAACACCAGATGCCGAACCAAGGCCAGCCTCCACGGCAGACAACCGCCAAGGGCATATCCCCCGGGCGGGCGGCGCGCCGCGCCGTTATAATGCGCGGCTTTCCCCACATTCCGACCCGAGCGCGCCCGCGATCATGGACAAGAGCTTCGACCCCAAGAGCATCGAGCAGACCCAGTACGACCGCTGGGAGGCCGCGAACATCTTCGCGCCACCGGAATCGGGCGAGGCCAACTACTGCATCCTGCTGCCACCGCCGAACGTGACCGGCACCCTGCACATGGGGCATGCGTTCCAGCACACCCTGATGGACACCCTGATCCGCTACCGGCGCATGCACGGCGACCGCACCCTGTGGCAAGGCGGCACCGACCACGCCGGGATCGCCACCCAGATGGTGGTCGAGCGCCAGCTGGGAGCGGAGGGCAAGAGCCGCCACGACCTCGGGCGCGAGGACTTCCTGAAGGCCGTATGGGAGTGGAAACACGAATCCGGCGGCACCATCACCCGACAGATGCGCCGGCTGGGCGATTCGGTGGACTGGTCGCGCGAGCGCTTCACCATGGACGACGGGCTGTCCGAGGCGGTGCGCGAGGTCTTCGTGCGCCTGCATGACGAGGGCCTGATCTACCGCGGCAAGCGCCTGGTCAACTGGGATCCGGTGCTGCACACCGCGCTGTCCGACCTCGAGGTCCTGTCGGAGGAAGAGGCCGGCCACCTGTGGCACTTCCGCTACCCGCTGGCGGACGGCTCCGGGCACCTGACCGTGGCCACCACCCGTCCGGAAACCATGCTGGGCGATACCGCCGTCGCGGTGCACCCGGAGGACGAGCGCTACCGCCACCTGATCGGCCAGACGATCCGCCTGCCGCTAGTCGGACGCGAGATCCCGATCATCGCCGACGACTATGTCGAGGCCGAATTCGGCTCCGGCTGCGTGAAGATCACCCCGGCGCACGACTTCAACGACTACGCGATGGGCCAGCGCCACGACCTGCCGGTGATCAACATCCTGACCATCGACGCCTGCCTGAACGACAACGTGCCCGAGGCCTACCAGGGCCTGGACCGCCATGAGGCGCGCAAGCGGGTGGTCGCGGATCTCGAGGCCGAGGGCCTGCTGGAGAAGATCGACGATCACAAGCTGATGGTCCCGCGCGGCGACCGCTCCGGCACCGTGGTCGAGCCCTACCTGACCGACCAGTGGTACGTGAAGGCCGGCCCGCTGGCCGAGCCGGCGATCAAGGCGGTGGAGGACGGCCGCATCCGCTTCGTGCCGGAGAACTGGTCCAAGACCTACTTCGAGTGGATGCGCAACATCGAGGACTGGTGCATCTCGCGCCAGATCTGGTGGGGCCACCGCATCCCGGCCTGGTACGACGCCGATGGCAACGTGTATGTCGGCCGTTCCGAGGACGAGGTGCGCGAGAAACACGGCCTGGGCGCGGATATGGCGCTGGAACAGGACGAGGACGTGCTGGACACCTGGTTCTCCTCCGCGCTGTGGCCATTCTCCACCCTCGGCTGGCCGGAGCAGACACCGGAACTGCGCGATTTCTATCCGACCAGCGTGCTGGTCACCGGTTTCGACATCATCTTCTTCTGGGTCGCGCGGATGATCATGATGGGCGAGCACTTCATGGGCGACGTGCCCTTCCGCGAGGTCTATGTCACCGGCCTGATCCGCGACTCGGAAGGCCAGAAGATGTCCAAGTCCAAGGGCAACGTGATCGACCCGATCGATCTCATTGACGGCATCAGCGCCGACGACCTGGTCGCCAAGCGCACCCAGGGCCTGATGCAGCCGCAGATGGCGAAGAAGATCGAGAAGTCCACCCGCAAGGCCTTCCCCGACGGCTTCCCCGCCTTCGGCACCGATGCCCTGCGCTTCACCCTGGCGGCACTCGCCACCACCGGGCGCGACATCAAGTTCGATCTCGGCCGCATCGAGGGCTACCGCAACTTCTGCAACAAGCTGTGGAACGCCTCGCGCTTCGTGCTGATGAACGTCGAGGGCCACGACTGCTCGGCCGCCGCCGACACCGCCGAGCACCGCACCCTGGCGGATCGCTGGATCCTCGACCGCCTGGCCGCCACCGCCGCGACCGCCACGCAGCAGCTCGACGCCTACCGCTTCGACCTCGCCGCACAGACGCTCTACGAGTTCACCTGGCACGACTACTGCGACTGGTACCTGGAGCTGACCAAGCCGGTGCTGAACGACGACGCCACGCCGGAGGCAGTCAAGCGCGCCACACGCAATACCCTGGTCACCGTGCTCGAGGCCCTGCTGCGCCTGCTGCACCCGGTGACCCCGTTCATCACCGAGGCCATCTGGACCAACGTGAAACCGCATGCCGGCATCACGGATGACATCGAATTCCTGGTGCAGCGCCCCTGGCCCGCGCAGGACGGCTTCCCGAATGACGCCACCGCCACCGCCGAGCTCGACTGGGTCAAGGACTTCATCACCGGGCTGCGACGCATCCGCGCGGAGATGGACATCGCCCCGGGCAAGCCGCTGCCGGTGCTGGTGAAGAACTGGAGCGAGGCCGACCAGGAGCGCTACACGCGCCACCGCGGCCTGCTGGAATTCCTCGCGAAACCCGAGAGCGTCACCTGGCTGGATGCCGCCGACGAGGCCCCGGAATCCGCGATGGCCCTGGTCGACGACATGCAGCTGCTGATCCCGCTGGCCGGGCTGATCGACAAGGACGCCGAGCTCGCGCGCCTGGAGAAGGAGATCGCCAAGCTCGACAAGAACCTCGAGCAAAGCGAAAAGCGCTTGTCCAACGAGAGCTTCGTCGACCGCGCCCCGGCCGAGGTGGTGCAGAAGGAACGCGACCGCGTCGCCGAGATGCACGCCACCCGCGACCAACTCGCCGCCCAGCGCGAACGCATCCGCGCGATGTAAGAGCAGGGTCAAAGGCGGTTAACAGGGAGATGGGAAGACAAGAAGTGGTTTTGGCGGACGGGTACAGCTGAACGCCGGGTCGCACCCAAGGCAACTGCCACTAGTGAGCGACCTTTAATCCCCGTCCATCTTCCCAGCTTCGCATCTTCCTGTGGACCGTCTATGACCTTCGTCAGCTGATGCGTTCGAGCATGCCGCGGTGGCGGATCAGCCGGGCGAAGCCGCGACCCACGTGATACCAGTGCAGCATCCAGGCCTCCCGGGCCAGCCGGGCCGCGGACACACGCGAGCCCAGCTCGGCCGGACAGGGGCAGACGCGCAACCCCATGCCACGTGCCATCGCCGCCGACCGGGCGAGATGGAAGCGGCTGGTAATCAGCACTAGCGGCTCGTCGTCATGCGGCCCCCGCGCCAGCAGGTCACGGGCGTTGCGCAGGTTCTCCAGGGTGTGCCGGGAGGCGTCCTCCGTCTGGATACGCTCGGCAGCGATGCCGCGACGGCACAGAAATGCAGCGCCCGCAGCGGCCTCGGTCGGACCCTGCGGGGACGTCTGACCACCCAGTACGAGAATCCGGGCCTCGGGGTTGCGCCGCGCCAGCCGCACCGCGCGCAACAGGCGCAGGCGATACCCCGGGCCCGGCACCCCGGCCTCCAGTTGCTGCCCCAGTACAAGGATGCACCGGCCCCTTCCGGGGCAGCGAAGCCGTCGCGACCAGTGCAGGGCATGGGTCCACAGCAGCAGCCAGGACAGGCCGCCGGTCGCCAGGATCAGCAGGTTGGAAAGCGCGAAGGTAGCCAGGCCATCCGGGCCGATGCGCCGAAGTCCCACCCGCGTCGCACCCATGGCGGCCGAGTCAGGCCTCGTCTTCCGGGGTGGTGCCGCCGGTGAAGTGCAGGCGGGCATTGCGTCGGCGGCGGGACCAGAAATGCAGGGCGCGGGGCAGGTTCAGCGCCATCTGGGTGTAGTACACGGCCTTGAAGGCGCGCAGTGACCACTGCACCCGGGTGTTGCGATAGACATCGCCGGCCAGCAGGGAGATCACCGCCTGCTCCATGCCCAGGGTGTTGCGCGGCCCCATGAACAGCTTGCGCATCACCGGGCTGTTGAAGCGGTAGATCAGCCAGGAGAAGCGGCGCACGCCACGGCGCACGTCGCGCTCGAAGGCGCGCAGGTAGCGCCCGGCACGCGCCGGGTGCTCCAGGCAGCGGTCCACGGCGTCGGCGGCGCGGAAGCCCCCCGACATCGCGATATAGACCCCGCTGGAGAACACCGGATCGACAAAGGTGAAGGCATCGCCCACCAGCAGGTAGCCCGAACCGTGGGCGCGACTGGAGCGATAGGAGAAGTTGCCGGTGGCATTGACCGGGCCCGCCAGCTCCGCCCCCTGCATGCGCTCGAAGGCGGGCGGGCACAGCTTGAGCGTCTCCCACAGGAAGGCCTCGGGCTTGGTCCGGCGGGTCTTCAGGTACTCGGGGAAGCAGACCGCCCCGACGCTCATCGCCCCGTCACGCAGCGGGATCATCCAGATCCACCCGTGCTGGAACCAGTAGATGCTGATGTTGCCGGCATCGCGCCCGGGACGCCGCGGCACGTTATTGAAGTGGCCGAAAATGGCCGCGCTGTTGTGCTCCGCGTTGCGCGCCTTCAGGTCGAGGCGGCGCGCCAGGAAGGTGTCGCGCCCGGAGGCATCGACCACGAAGTCGGCCTCGAACTCCAGCGTATTCCCGGCCGCGTCGCGTGCGGTCACCTGCTGGGTACCGCCGCTCGCCGGGTCGGCCAGGGCCACATCGGAGACCGTCACCTCCTCCAGCACCCGGACCCCCAGGCGCGCGCTGTTCTCCAGCAGCAGGTGGTCGAACTCCGAACGCCGCACCTCGTAGGCCGAGGCGGGAGTATCGTCGTTCAGGGCGCGTTCGAAGTAGTAGGTGCGCGGCGCATCGGGCGCCTCGGGGATGGTGAATTCGGCCCCGTGCTTGGGGATGCCGATGGTCTGCACCGCCTCGGCAATGCCGAGCTCCTCGAACAGCGGCATGTTCATCGGCAGCAGGGACTCGCCGATGTGGAAGCGCGGATGCCGGGCCTTCTCCAGCAGCACCACGTCACGGCCCTTCTGCGCCAGCCGGGAGGCAACGGTGGAACCGGCCGGACCGCCGCCAATCACCAGTACCTGACAGCGACCGTCCGTTCCCGCGTTCTCTACCGCTTGTCTCAAATGCTGTCTCCACTGGCCATCCGGGCGCCCAAAACGGCGACCCGAACCGGTCGCGAGGGTACCACGACCCCCAAGGTGTGGGTATCATCGGCGCCCAGCAGGGTGACCGCCGGGCGAAGTGGAAGTTCGCGGGCGATCACAAAACCGCACATCACGACACTCCGGGGGAACACGTGGCATCGCAAACAGCGTTCGAACAGGAAGTCGCCCAACTGATCGTCGACAGCCTCAATCTGGAGGACGTGACGGCGGGGGAGATCGAGCCGGAAGACGCCCTGTTCCGCGACGGGCTGGGTCTGGACTCCATCGACGCCCTGGAACTGGCCTTGGCGATCTCGCGCGCCTACGGCGTTCAGATCCGTTCCGACGACGAAAACAACCGCCAGATCTTTGCATCCCTGCGCGCCCTGAGCGCCCACATCGAGGCGAACCGAGCCGCGTCGTGAACACCCCGCTCGCCGCCAGCGTGGCCCTTTGCTATCCGGTCGCGGTCGTGCTCGGAGTGGCCTTCGAGATCCCCTTGCTGCCGCTGGCGATCCTGGCCGTGCTGATCCTGGTGGCAAGCTGGGGGGCCCTGGGGCCCGCCGGGCGGGCCGCACTGGTCCTGGCGCAGGCCGCCGCCGTCGCGCTGTTACTGACCCTTGGCGCCGGAACCTGGCTGCTGTACGCCATACCGGTCCTGATCATGGGGTTGCTGGCGTGGCTGTTCGCGCGCTCGCTGCGCCCCGGCTCCACGCCGCTGATCACCCGCTACGCCCTGGCCATGGGCGCCTCCGACACCCCTGCGGTGCATCGCTACACGCGCAATCTCACCATCACCTGGGCGCTGCTGTGCGGCGCCCTCGCCCTGGTCTCCGCCTGGCTGGCGCTGTTCGCCTCCGCGACGACCTGGGCGCTGTTCGCCAACGGAATCAACTACCTGCTGCTGGCCAGCCTGTTCCTGCTGGAGTATCCGCTGCGCCTCTGGCTGCTGCGCGACGAGCCGCGCAGCGGTTTCCTGGCCTACCTGGTCGAGCTCGCGCGGGTCGATCACCACCGGATGCTGAGGCACCCGTGACGGACCCGACAACGCACATGCGACCGCTGATCGCCGAAGCCCCGGAACCCCTGGCCCGGATCGGGGATCGCTGGATCTCGCGCGCGGCGTTCCTCGCCGACGTACAGGCGCTGGCCGCGCAGCTGCCGCCGGCCCGCGCGGCCTTCAATCTGTGCCAGGACCGCTACCATTTCGCGGTCGCCTTTGCCGCGATCCTGCTACGGGGTCAGACCAACCTGTTGCCGCCGAACCGCGGCCGCACGACCCTGGCCGAGATTGCCAGCCAGTACCCGGATGCCATCGCCCTGGTCGACGGTCCGGACGCCGAGATCGCCATCCCGGTCCTGCGCGTCACCACCCGCGGCGAGGCGGGCGAGGCCGTGGGCCCCGTGCCCGCGATCCCTGGCGGGCAGACCGCCGTCCTGGCGTTCTCCTCCGGCAGTACCGGCACGCCCACGGCGCACGCCCGCAGCTGGGCGGCCCTGCATGCGGTCACCGCCCAGGCCCTGGAGGCCCTCGACCTCGCGGGCAATCCCGGCCCCACCCTGGTCGGCACGGTACCGCCACAGCATATGTACGGCCTGGAATCGACCGTGCTGTATGCCCTGCTGGGGCCCACAACGCTGCTGGCCGGGCGCCCGTTCTACCCCGAGGACGTACGCACGGCGCTGGCCGACGGCGCCCCGGCGGTACTGGTGACCACGCCCTTCCACCTGAAGGCCTGCCTGCGTGCCGGTCTCGAATGGCCGTCGCCGACCCGCATCCTCTGCGCCACCGCGCCACTGTCCCCGGATACCGCCGCCCGGGCCGAGCAGGTCTTCGGCTGCCCCCTCGACGAGATCTACGGCTGCACCGAGGCGGGGGCCATCGCCACGCGCCGCACGACCCGCGATTCCCACTGGACCACCTATCCCGGGGTGGAGATCCATCCCGGAGACACCGGGCGCGCGTGGGTCCAGGGCCCGCAACACCCCGAGCCGGTGCCGCTTCCGGACCATATCGAGGTGCAGGACTCGCGCCGTTTCCGCATGGAGGGCCGTCTCGCCGATCAACTGAATATCGCCGGCAAACGCGCCTCGCTGGCCGATCTGAACCGGCGTCTGAATGCCATCCCCGGGGTGCTCGACGGTGTCTTTATCCCGCCGGATCCCGAATCGGACACGCACGGCGTAACCCGCCTGGCAGCCCTGGTGGTCGCCCCGGAACGCAGCGAGGCCGAGATCCAGGCGGCGCTGGCCGACTGCATGGACCCGCTGTTCCTGCCGCGCCCACTGGTGCGGGTTGACCACCTGCCGCGCTCGGCCACCGGCAAGCTGCCGCGTCAGGTCCTGCTGGACCTGCTCGCCCACCACGGCCAGTGCGCCTGACGGCGCGACGCCCCATGCAGCAGCCGGCCATTCAGTCCACCATCCGCCGGATCGGGGCCGAGCACCCGTCCCTGCCCGGGCATTTTCCCGGCCACCCGGTGGTCCCCGGCGTGGTAATCCTCGATCAGGTGGCAGCGGTCGCGCGGGCCCACGGTCTCGGACCGGTCGCGGCCCTCCCGCAGGTCAAGTTCCTCGCGCCGCTGACACCGGAGGCCGCGTTTCGCATCGAGATCGACCCGCCCGCTCGTGGCGGGCGGCAGGGGTTTCGCGTCGTGGCCGCCGAGGGCGAGCCACCGGTCACCTTCTGTTCCGGCCAGCTGGTCACGCTCCACGACACCCCGGATCCATGAGCCGCGCCTGGTTCCAGCAGGCGGAACGGGGCTCGCCGCTGGCCCTGCGCATCATCCTGTGGGTGGCCCTCAATCTCGGACGCCGGGCCAGCCGCGCGCTGCTGTACCCGATTACCGCGTATTTCCTGCTATTCGCGCCGCAGTCGCGGCGGCACAGTCGCAATTACCTGCGCCGGGCGCTGGAGCGCGAGCCGCGGCTGGTGGACCTGGCGCGCCACCTGCACAGCTTCGCCGCGGTGATCCTCGACCGGGTCTTCCTGCTCGCCGGGCAGGATGCCTGCCTCGATATCCGGGTCCACAACCGCGAGACCTTCCTCGAACACGTGGACAGCGGCCGCGGCGCGATCCTGCTGGGCGCGCACCTCGGCAGCTTCGAGGCCCTGCGCGCCCTGGCGGTGGGCAAGTACGACTTCCCGGTGCGGGTCCTGATGTACAGCGACCACAATCAGAGCATCACCCAGGTCCTGGAGGCGCTGAATCCCGAGGTGGCCGCGTCGGTGATCCCGCTGGGGCGCACCGAGACCCTGATCCAGGCCCGCGAATGCCTGGATCGCGGGGAACTGATCGCCACCCTGGGCGACCGCGTCGCCGAGAGCGACAAGATGGTCGCCTGCAACTTCCTCGGCGACACCGCGCTGTTCCCGCAGGGACCGTTGCTGCTGGCCGCGGTACTCAAGGTCCCGGTGATCCTGTGCTTCGGGCTCTATCGCGGCGGCAACCGCTACGATATCGTCTTCGAACCCTTCGCCGAGACCCTCGACGCCCCGCGCGGGCAGCGTGACGAGATCCTGGCCCAGTGGGTACAGCGCTATGCCGATCGCCTCGAGGCGCGCGTGCGCGAGGCCCCCTACAACTGGTTCAATTTCTATGACTTCTGGGACGATGCATCCAAATAGGCGCGGCCACGGCTTTGGCCCGCGTATCCGCCAGTCCGGCATCACGCTGATCCTGGCCCTGGGTCTTCTCGCCCCTGTATCGCCCCTGGCCAACGACACCCTGGGCGCATTGCTGGAAGCCCTGACCACCGAGCGGGCAGCGACCCTCGCGTTCGAGGAACGCCGCGACGATCCGATGCTGGAGTTTCCGGAAACCCGCTCGGGCTCGCTGGCCTTCGACCCGCCCGACACCCTGACCCGCCAGGTCGACGGCCCGCGCGGCGAGACTGTGCATATCGAGGGCGACACCCTCACCCTGGAACGGCGTGGCTCCAGCCGCGAGATCGACCTGAACGAACAGCCCGCCCTGGCCACCCTGACCGGCCTGTTCCGCGCCCTGCTGAACGGCGACCGCGAGCGTCTGGAGGCCGATTTCGAGATCGAGCTGACGGGCGACATGGAGGCCTGGACCCTGGATCTCGTCCCACGGGACCGCGCCCTGCGCCGCATGGTCCCCGAACTGACCCTGACCGGCGCTGGCGACGAACTACGCGAACTGATCACGGTCGAGGCCGGCGGACACCAAAGCCACATGCGCTTCGAGCCGCCGCAGTACACGGACTAGGGAAACACTGATTGATGTGCCCGCCCCGCATCGCCCTGGGCCTGTGGCTGGCCGCGCTCACGCTGGCCGCGCTCACGCTGGCCCTGCGCGGCGAACTGGTGACCGACCTGCAGGGCTTTGCCCCGGACCCGGTCAGCGCCGACGGCATCGTGCTGGATCCCGGGGCCGGCCCGGCCGGACGCATGCTGCTGCTGGCGATCGCCGGGGGCGAGGCGCGCGATCGGGCCGCGGCCAGCGATGCCCTGGTCGCCGCTCTGGAGGATGTCCCGGACGTGGCGGGCGTCCACAACGGCCGCCTGGACCCCGACGACCCGGCGCTGGAATTCCTGATCGAACATCGCTACCTGCTGAGCCCGCAGATCCACCCCGATGCCTTCAGCCAGGATGCCCTGCGCGAACACCTGCAGGCGCGCCGCGACGACCTCTCCAGCGCCGTCCCGGCACTGCCCCGGGAACTGATCCCGCGCGACCCCACCGCCGAGACCCGGGTCGTTCTGGAACAACTCGCCGCCACCGGCGGGCGGGCAACGACCGGGCCGGACGGGGTCTGGGTCACCCCCGATCGAGAACGGGCGCTGCTGGTGCTGCGCAGCACCGCCGACGGCATGGACCTGGACGCCCAGGCGGCCCTGATCGAACGCACGCGCACCGCCTTCGCCGACCTCGACCCGCCGGAGCTGCGCCTGCAGATCGCCGGCCCGGCGGTCATCGCGGTGGAATCGCGGGCCACCATCCGTGGCGAGGTCACCTGGATCACCACCGGCGCCAGTATCGCCCTGGCCCTCCTGCTGCTGGCGGTGTTCCGCCACCCGCATCCGGTCTGGCTGGCAGCCGTACCGCTGGCGAGCGGCATCCTGATCGCGGCGGCGGTGGTCACTGCGGTCTTCGGGCACCTGCACGGGATCGCGCTGGCCTTCGGCATCACCGTGCTGGGGATCGCCCTGGACTACCCCTTGCACCTGTTCGCCCATGCGCAGCGGCGCGACAGTCCGCACCTTGGGGACGCACGCCTGGCGCAGGCCGCGCGCGAACTGGGGCCCGTGATCGCCCTGGGCGCTGGCAGCACCGTGCTGGTGTTTGCCCTGATGGCCCTCACCGGCTTCTCCGGCATGGCGCAGCTGGGGCTCTTCGTGCTGACCGGAGTGGCCGTGGCCGCGGTGACCACCCGCTGGGTCCTGCCGGTTCTGGTTCCCGCCCAGTTGCAGCGCGAGGGCCTGCCGGCTCCGAGGCTGCCGGTCCCGGTCGCGCTCGCGCACCCCCCGGCGCTGGCCCGCTGGGGCGTCGCCCTGCTGGCCCTGGCCGCGGTCGCCGTGGTGGCGAGCGCCGATCCCTTCCCCTGGGAAGACCGCCTGTCCGCGCTGCATCCGGTGCCGGAGGAGCAGGTCACACTGGACCAGGAGCTGCGGGGCGCACTGGGGCTACCGGACGTCCGCCACGCCCTGCTGATCACTGCCGACTCCGCGGAACGAGCCCTGCGCGCCAGCGAGGTCCTGGTCCCGGAGCTGGAAGCCCTGCGCGAGGCCGGGGCCCTGGATGGCTTCGGCCACCCCGCCGAGGTACTGCCAAGCCAGCAGCGCCAGCAACAACGCCAGGCCGCGCTGCCGCAACCCGATGAACTTCGCGAACGCCTGGCGGCGGCGAGCGCGGATCTCGGGTTCCGCGAGGGGGCCTTCGCACCCTTTGTGGAGGACATCTCGGCGGCCCGCGAGCAGGCACTTCTGGCCCCGGAGACCCTGCCGGACGGCCCCCTGCGCAACGCGCTCGAACCCCTGCTTCAGCCACGCGAGGACGGCCAGGGCTGGACCGCCTGGGTCCGCCTGCAAGGGGTCCGGGATGACGAGGCCCTGGCGCGCTGGGCCGCGGACATCCCGCGGGCCGACCGGTCGGAACGGGAGGGGACCGGCGCAGGCGTGCACCACATCGATTTCTTCCGGGCCTCCGAGGAACTGGTCATCGGCTTCCGCGACGAGGCCCTGCAGCGCCTGGCGCTGGGTCTGGTGGCCGTCGCGCTCCTGCTGCTGGTCGCCACT
>JBJHBC010000018.1:0-10553 GCA_050485285.1 Thioalkalivibrio sp. | reverse complement strand
CGCAGGCGTGCACCACATCGATTTCTTCCGGGCCTCCGAGGAACTGGTCATCGGCTTCCGCGACGAGGCCCTGCAGCGCCTGGCGCTGGGTCTGGTGGCCGTCGCGCTCCTGCTGCTGGTCGCCACTCGGGCCCCGGGGCGCAGCCTGCGCATCCTGACGGCCGTCGGCACCGGCTTGCTGCTGACCCTGGCCGCGCTGATCCTGCTGGGCGTCCGGCTGTCGCTGTTCCACCTGATCGCGCTGCTGCTGATCGCCGGGCTGTGTCTGGACTACGCGGTGTTCTTCAGCCGCCCCCTGCGGGATGCCGCGGCGCGCCTGCGCAACCTGCGCTCGGTCGGCGTCTGCGCGCTGTCGACCCTGGTGGTGTTCGGGCTGCTGGCCCTTTCCAGCCTTCCGGTCCTGCAGGCCCTGGGCCTCACCGTGGTGCTGGGCGTGGTATTTTCCTTCCTCGCGGCGGCCCTGCTGGCGCCCGAGGTCAACCCAGGAAAACACTGATCCAGGCGATGCCGCCTGACACCCATCCATCCGGAATCGCCTCCGGCCACTATCCACAGAACACGCCCCATGGACCCACTGGTCATCACTGCCCACACCCTGACAAGCGCCGCCGGGACCGGGATCGCCGCCAACGCCGAGGCCCTGCGCAACGGGGTCAGCGGGCTGCGCCCCTGCGATCTGGAAAGCGTGCGCCTGGACACCCACATCGGCCGCGTGCCCGGCGTGGAGGCCATCACCCTGGAAGGCGAGCTCGCCCCGTTTCAGTGCCGCAACAACCAGCTCGCCGAGCTGGGCCTGCGCCAGGATGGCTTCGCCGACGCGGTGGCGGCCGCCGTTGCGCGCTACGGCGCCGACCGGGTGGCCGTGCTGCTGGGCACCAGCACCTCGGGCATCGCCGCCACCGAGGCCGCCTACCACCGGCGCGACCCGCAGACCGGGGCCCTGCCCCCGGATTACGACTACCAGCACACCCAGAACATGTTCTCGCTGGCCGATTTCGTCGCCACCCGCTTCGGCCTGTCGGGGCCGGCCATGGTGGTCTCCACCGCCTGCTCCTCCAGCGCCAAGGTCTTCGCCGATGCCCGTCGCTATATGGCCGCGGGGCTTTGCGACGCGGCCGTGGTCGGCGGTGTCGACAGCCTGTGCGGCATGACGCTGTACGGCTTCAATGCCCTGCAACTGGTGGCCGCGCAGCCCTGCACCCCGCTGGACCGCGACCGCGCCGGGATCTCGATTGGCGAGGCCGCCGGCTTCTTCCTGCTGGAACGCCCCTCGCCGGATACCACGGGACCACGGCTGACCGGTCACGGCGAATCCAGCGATGCCCACCACATGTCCGCCCCGCACCCCGAGGGCCTGGGGGCCGCGACCGCCTTGCAACAGGCCCTGGAGCGCGGCGGACGGCGGGGCGACGAGATCGACTACGTGCTGATGCATGCCACCGCGACCCCGGCCAACGACGGCTCCGAGGCGCGCGCCCTGGTGCGCAGCCTCGGACCGCGCCCGCGCGCCGTGGGCACCAAGGGTCTGACCGGGCACACCCTGGGCGCCGCCGGCGCGGTGGGCGTGGCCCAGGCCCTGGCCAGCCTGGACGGGGGCTTTGTGCCACCCACGGCCGGCCTGAAGGTGCTGGACCCGCAACTGGATCTCGAGGCCCGCGCCGAGGCGGAACCGCGCCCGGTACAACGGGTACTGGTGAACGCCTTCGGCTTTGGGGGCAACAACTGCAGCCTGCTGCTGGAGGTCGCGCCATGAGGGCCATCGGACTCCATGCCGTGGGACTTCTGGGCCCGGGACTGAATGACTTCGACAGTGCCCGCCCCGTCCTGGCCGGCGCGGCGCCACTGGCGAGCCGCGAGGTCCACGTCCCTCCGCCCGGACTGCTCCCGGCCAACGAACGCCGGCGCACCACCGCCACGATCCGCCTCGCCCTGAAGGTCGCGGAAGAGGCCACCGCAGGGGCCGATCGCAGCCGGCTGCGCAGCGTCTTCGCGTCGTCCTCCGGCGACATGGACATCATCGACCGCATCTGCGATGCCCTGACCCAGCCGGAGCCGGTGGTGTCGCCGGTGCAGTTTCACAACTCGGTGCACAATGCCCCGGCCGGCAACTGGTCGATCGCGACCCGCAACCCGGCGCCGGCCACAGCGCTGTCCGGCTACAACGCCAGCCTGGCCGCGGGGCTGCTGGAGGCCGCGACGCTGCAGCTGGACGAGGGCGGCGACGTGCTGCTGGCCTGCTACGACGTACCGTCCATGGAGAGCTTCATCCACGTCCGGCCCATCCACCACCCCTTTGCCGTGGCCCTGCGCCTGGGCCCGGTGGACGGTGCACCCTGGCAGCTGCAGCTCGACCTCGGAGGGCCGGCCGCGGCCGACCCCTGCCACAGTGACGACCTGGAGGCGCTGCGCGGGAGCAATCCGGCCGCGCGCGCCCTGCCCCTGCTGGAACGGCTGGTCCGGGGCACGCCCGGAAATGTTACGCTTGAGGCGCCGCTGGGCCGGTCCCTGAACATCCGGGTCGGGCCCTGAACCATCCGCCCGGATCAGGAAGATCCCGCGCATGTCATCCCGACCCGAGACCCTGGATCACGAGGCCATCTGCCGGCTGCTGCCGCATGCTGGCGCAATGTGTCTGCTGGATACGGTGGAGGCCTGGTCCGACACCACCATCCATTGCCGTGCCGAAAACCACCGCGACCCGGCCAACCCGCTGCGCGGCGAGGCCGGGCTGCACGCCCTGGCGGCGCTGGAATACGGTGCTCAGGGCATGGCCGTGCACGGGGCCCTGCTGGCGGATGCCGGGCCGGCGCGCGCCGGCTATCTGGCGGCGGTGCGGGATCTGCAGCTGCAGACCCGTCGCCTCGACAACCTGGGAGCGGCACTGGAGATCCACGCGGACTGCATCCTGTCGGACCGCAACAGTTCCATCTACGACCTGCGCGTAAGCGCGGGCGCACAGCCGGTACTGAGCGCCCGCGCGACCGTCATCCTGCAACCCATCGACGACGAGGACGCCCCGTGACTGCACGCGCCCTGATTACCGGCGGCAGTGGCGCCATCGGCGCCGCCATCGGCCACGCCCTGGCCATGGCCGGCCACGAGGTCATCCTGCATGCCCACCGCAACGCCGCCGCGGCCGAGGCGACCGCCGATGCCATCCGGGCCGATGGCGGCCAGGCCCGGGTGCTGGTATTCGACATCACCGACGAGGGGGCCTGCCGCGAGACGCTGGAACCCCTCGCGGCCGAGCAGCCGGTACAGATCCTCGTCCACAACGCCGGCATCCACGACGACGCGCCACTGGCCGGGATGCGCCGCGAACAATGGGACCGCCCGATCGATGTCGGCCTCAACGGCTTCTACAACGTGACTCAGCCGCTGCTGCTGCCGATGATCACCACCCGCTGGGGCCGGGTGATCGCGATCTCCTCGGTAGCCGGGCAGATCGGCAATCGCGGCCAGACCAATTACGCGGCGGCCAAGGCCGGCCTGCACGGCGCCATCCGCTCGCTGGCCCAGGAGGTCGCCTCGCGCGGCATTACCGCCAACGCGGTTGCCCCCGGCATCATCGAGAGCCCCATGAGCGAGGGCAGCTTCGATGCCGAACACATCCGTAACCTGGTGCCGATGCGCCGCGCCGGCCGGCCCGAGGAGGTCGCGGGCGTGGTCGGCTTCCTGGCCAGCGACGCGGCCAGTTACGTCTCCGGCCAGGTGATCGGCGTCAACGGCGCCCTCGCCTGATGCGCCCATGAGCACGGTCGTCGCCCTGATCCCCGCCCACAACGAGGCGGCCACCATCGAAGCGGTCGTGGCCGGCGCCCACGCGCAGGTGGACCAGGTGATCGTGGTGGACGACGGCTCCGAGGACGCCACCGCCCGCCTGATCGAGGATCAGGCCGAGGTCCTGCGCATGGACGAGAACAGTGGCAAGGCCGGCGCCCTGTGGGCCGGGATGCAGCATGCCCTGGCCACCGGCGCCGATGCGGTGGTGACCCTGGATGCCGACGGCCAGCACGACACTACCGAGATCCCCGCGCTGATCGCCGCGTGGCACGAGACGCCGAACCGGCTGATCCTGGGCGCACGCCTCAAGGGCCGCGAACACACCCCGCCGCTGCGCCTGTTCGGCAACCGCATGGCCGACTTCTGGATTGCCTGGGCCTCCGGGCAGCCGCTGCGGGATTCCCAATCCGGCTTCCGCCTCTACCCGGCCGCCCTGCTGCGGCGCCTGGATCTGGCCCACCACCGGACCCGCGGCTTCGTGTTCGAGAGCGAGGCCCTGATCGTCGCCGAACGGCTGGGATTCCCGGCACGGGTGGTCCCGGTACGCTGCATCTACCCGGAAAACCACCGCCCCAGCCATTACCGGCCGACCGCGGACACCCTCCGGATCATCGCCATGGTGGCCGGTCACCTGCTGCGCCGCGGGATGCGCCCGCTGGGGCTGCTACGGTCGCTGGGCGTGATCCGCCGTTAGACGCACGCCCCGGCGCCCTTGGAAACGGCGGACTTGCAGGTCTACACTCCCCGCGCATCCATCAAGGGAGAAAACACTATGAATACCAGGACGTTGCTGGTGATCATCTTCGCCGCCCTGATCGCGCTGGCGGGCTGCCGCGGCACGGTTCCCGTGCAGGACATCAGCGATACCACGGTCACGAATGTCGACGGCGAGCGCCCGAGCGCCGAACAGATGGAACGCGCGATCCGCACCGCCGGGGCTTCGCTGGGCTGGCGCATGGAAGAGGCCGAGCCCGGGCTGCTGGAAGGCCGGCTCAGCCTGCGCGACCACGTCGCCGTGGTGGAGATCCCGTTCGCCGCGGGCGAATACAGCATCCGCTACAAGGACAGCGCCAACCTGAACTACGAGGACGGCAACATCCACCCGAACTACAACAACTGGATCCAGAACCTGGACAACCAGATCCGCGCCCAGATCTCCGCCCTCTGAGCTCACCCCGCAAAGAGCATCTACAGGAAGATGGGAAGATCGGAAGGAATGCATCAGGTAGGGCGCAATGCGGGTGGCTTGCCCAGTGCTACAAGCCATCTTCCAGCCTTCGCGTCTTCCTGTTCACGCTTTTCAGGTTTTCTGCGTATCTGCGAGCGCTTTGTGTTGGTGACTGGATCGCCTTGCGGGGCGGGGGTCAGAATCTGGACAACCAGATCCGCGCCCGGATCTCCTCGCTCTGAGCCCGCCCCGCAAAGAGCATCTACAGGAAGATGGGAAGATCGGAAGGAATGCATCAGGTAGGGCGCAATGCGGGTGGCTTGCCCAGTGCTACAAGCCATCTTCCAGCCTTCGCGTCTTCCTGTTCACGCTTTTCAGGTTTTCTGTGGGCCTGCATGGGGTTCGTGGTTAAGGCAGACGCAACCCACACGGCGGCGGGTCAATCGGGGCGCGGGCGGTCGTCCGGCTTGCGGGGCTCGTCTCCGGAGCCCTTTGCGGCGGGCTCGTCGTCCTGGGCGTCCGATTCGTTGGCGCCGCCGGCGGCCTCGCCCGGGCCGGTCCCGTAATCGCGGCGCGTCATGTGCGACAGCAGCTGGCCGGCGCGGTCCTCGAGGCGGTCGCGGGTCGGCTTGTCCGCCAGCTCCTCGGCGCTCTGGGCCAGGTGGTGATAGAGGTCGCGGTAGGACCCGGCCATGGTCGCGAACAACGTGGCCGTGCGGTCGAAGTGGTCGTTGACCTGGCTGCGGTAGCGCGTCAGTTCCTGCATGCGCCGATCCAGTTCCTCTTCCAGCTCGCGGATCAGCTTGCGTTCGTCACTGGTCACGCGCCCCACCCAGAAGCCCACCAGGGCGGCGATCACGATGGCCAGGATCCCGAGGGCCACCCACAGCCCCACTGCTGTCTGCTCTTCCACCACGACATCCTCTGCAAATGGAGGGGCCATTGTGCCGCAGCCCCCGGTCGAACGCACTTCCGGGCATGCTAACCTCGCCACAAGAGCGAAGCCGGGGGCGGCTGCTGCCCCGACCTCGGTCCGTGCCACCAACGAACGCAAGAGACCGCCACCGCATGCTTGACCCACAACACGCACAACAGATCCGCCAGGCCCAGGCCGGCCTGATCAACCTGGTGGTCCAGGCCACCCAGAACCCGGAAACCCGCCGCGAACTGGAGCCGGTCCTGAACCAGGCCCACGAGGCCGGCTGGGGCGAACTGATCCAGCGCATCCGCCGTGTACTCGAAGGCGAGCGCGACGCCGCCCTGTTGCTGGGTCTGGACGACGAGGACACGGTGATCCTGACGGCCATCCTGAACGGGTTGCAGGACCCCTCCACCCTGCCCGACCCGGAGCAAAGCGGCGACCCGGCCCAGGCGGCACCGGGGCTCGCGCAGATGATCCACGGGGCCGCCCGCGGCGATGCCCAGTCGCTGCACTGGCTGTCCCAGATGGCCGAACAGATGAGCCGCGCCGGGGGCGACATGGCGCGCCTCGGCGGCATCACCAAGCGCCTGGTGGACGGCGAGCGCGATCCCGACGTGCTGTGTCGCGGCATGGGCTCGCAAGGCGAATCGCTGGTGCTGTCCATCCTGTCGGAACTGGGCAAGCTGGAACAGCACTGAGCGGACCATGCAGCCCGCTGTCAGCGCATCCATCCCGCACCCCCGCGGATCGCTCGTACTGCGCCTAGCCCTCGTCGGAGCCGCACTGTGGCTGGCCCAGGGCTGCGCGGCCGTCACACTGCAGCCCCCGCAGGAACCGGCCGATCCGGTGACTGTGGCATTACTGGACCATGGCCATCACTCCAGCCTGGTGCTTCCAGCCGAAGCCGGCGATGCCTGGCTGCGCTACTCCTACGGTGACTGGTCGTTCTATGTCGAGCGCCGTACCAATCCGTTCATGGGGTTTGCCGGTCTGTTCCTCCCCACGCGAGGTGCGCTGGGTCGCCAGATACTGAGCGGCCCCGAACTGGAGCATGCGGTGACCCAGCAACTGCGAGTCCCCCTGGAGCAGTTTCATCCGCTGATCGTCACCGGCGAGCGGGTGACGGATCTGCGCGAGGAACTGGAGGCGATCTGGGCGGCCGGCCACAGTGAGCGGGCAGAGTCACGCGAGTGGGATATGGCCTTCGTCGAGCACCCCGAGGCCTACACCCTGCGCAACAACTCCAACCGCATGGTCGCGCGCTGGCTGACGGCGCTGGACGTCGACGTCTCCCGCGCCCCGATCCTGTCCAACTGGCAGACCGAGTCCCCCTGAGCGCGGGATATCAGGAAAAACCCTTAGAAAACATACACAGGAAGAGGGGAAGATCAGAAGGAGTGCAAGTGGGCGCAACCCGCCTGGCTTGCGCAGCGTTATCAACCATCTTCCAGCCTTCGCGTCTTCCTGTGGACGCTTTTCAGGTTTTTTCGTGCGCTTCGTGGCGAACGATCGGGGTGCAGCCCTCAGAGGCCGTGGGCCCACTCGAGGACGGCGTCCTGCAGGTTGCGCCCCATGCCGCGGTGGGCGCGTGGGTCGTTGACCAGCACGACCACGGCCAGGTCATCGCCACCCCGCGTCCGCACATAACCGGCCACGGCGGACACTTCGTTGAGATGCCCGGTCTTCAGATGCATCCGCCCGCGCAGATCGCGCTGGCTGCCGTTACGGAAGCGGTTGCGCAGGGTTCCGTCCAGCCCGGCCAGGGCCAGTGAGGACTGGAACTCGGGCCGGTGCGGGTGCTGCCAGCCCGCCTCCAGGATGCGGCCCAGCTGGCGCGAGGTCATCCGCGAGTCGCGGCTCAGGCCGGAACCATTGTCGACCACCATGCCCGCAACATCGACGTCCAGCGCACGCAGGGACTCCAGCAGGGCCTGCTGCCCCTTTTCCAGCGTCGCCGGCGGGGTGAAGTGACGCGCCCCCAGGGTCAGCAGCAGATGCCGGGTCATCACGTTGGAGCTCCACTTGTTGGAGACCCGGATCAGATCCGACAACGGGCGGGAGGTGTGGCGCAGGATCGGTTCGTCGTACAGCACCGGCAGCACGCCGGGCCGGATGTCCCCGGTCAGCTCGCCGCCCCACTGCGACCAGTGCAGGCGGAACATCTCGGCATGGTTGGCCTCCGGCGCGAGCACCGAGCGCAGCAGTTCATAGTCGCCACAATTCACCGGGTATTCGCCGGCCAGGGTCACGCGCCGCGCCTCGGGGTCGGCATCGAAGTGGATCCCGCGCTGCCAGGTACCGCAGCTGCCCCGCGTCGGCTGCAGGCGATTGACGACATCCAGCCCCGGCAGGGGCGGATCCACCGTCACGTCAATCCCGTTCCCGTGCCGCTCCGGTCGCACGCGAAAGCGCTGCGCGTTCGCATTCACATGCAGTGCATAGGGCAGCTGGTTGTAGGCCCGCAGCGGCTGGTCATTGAAGGCGGCAGGATCCCCGGATGGCAGCTCGAAATGCGAGGCGTCGAGGATCACGTTGCCCTCGATACGGCGCAAGCCGGTCTGGCGCAGCTGCCCCAGCATGCGCCAGTGTTCCTCGCTGACCATGCCGGGATCGCCCGTGCCACGGATCACCAGATCCCCCGCCAGCACCCCGCCGCGCACCGGGCGCGTCGCCCAGACCTCGGTGGTCCAGGTGTAGTCCGGACCCAGCTCGTTCAGGGCCGCCAGCGAGGTGGCC
The DNA here is from genome assembly GCA_050485285.1 of Thioalkalivibrio sp. Classification (GTDB taxonomy): domain Bacteria; phylum Pseudomonadota; class Gammaproteobacteria; order Ectothiorhodospirales; family Ectothiorhodospiraceae; genus Thioalkalivibrio. The sequence continues at coordinate 1,944 of JBJHBC010000018.1, read as the reverse complement.
AGCTTCATCGTCGAGGCCGGGTTGTACGGCTGATCGGCGTTCAGGCGCGCGAGCACCGCCCCGTCCGACATCCGCTGGACCCAGAGGCCGACATTTTCCGGCGGCAGGCGCTGACTCTCGATCGCCCGCTGCAGCGGCTCCGGCAGGTGTTCGAACTGGGCCGGCGCAACGAGCGGCACCAGCCAGAGAAGCAGCAGCGCGGCCAGAGACACGCACCGATTGCACCCGCGGCGGCACGAGGCAAGGGGACGAAAAAAACAACTGAAGAGCATGGGCCCGGCCATCCTGCAAACGTCCTGAGGAAACAGCCCCTATAGTGTGCCGGCACCCCGGCCGGGACAAGCCCTTCGCGTCACGCTCTCGGCCAGGGAAAATCGAGCACCTGATCCAGGCTGGAAACCCCCAGCAACCGCATCAGCAGCCGGTCCACGCCCAGGGCCACCCCGGCGCAGTCGGGCAGGCCCGCATCCAGCGCCGCCTCCAGGTGATCGTCGGGTGCCGGAAGGGGCTGCCCGCGAGCACGCCGGATGGCGATGTCGCGTTCGCGGCGGCGGCGAAACAGCTCGGGATCGGTCAGTTCGTGATAGCCGTTGGCCAGCTCCAGGTCGCCCCAGTACAACTCGAAGCGCGCGGCGTACCCCGGGGATCCCGGACAGGGACGCGCCAGAACGGCCTGGCTCTCCGGATAGTCGACCACGACGGTCAGCCGGTCCGACGGGAACCCCGGGGCGATCACCAGGCTGATCAGCGCATCCAGCCAGCCATCCCGGTCGAGTTCGCCATCCACCGTAAGCCCGCGGGCCGCCGCGGCCCGTTCCAGTTCCTCGGCGTCCGCGGCGGCCGGGTCCAGCCCGAGGGTCGACCGGAACAGCTCGGCATAGGGGATCACCACAAAGCCGCGCGGCGCATGCCACTCGCGGGATTGCGCGGCCTGATCCGCGATCAGGGCCACCACCTCGCGGGCCAGGCCCCGATGGTCCAGCCCGTGGCGATACCACTCCAGCAGGGTGAATTCCGGGTTGTGGCGCGGCCCGGACTCGCCGCCCCGGAAAACCCGGGCAATCTGGTAGATATCCGGGGCCCCATCCGCGAGCAGGCGCTTCATCGGGTACTCCGGAGAGGTCTGCAGGTAGCCCTGCTCGCCGCCGGGGGCGCGCGCCTCCCAGCTTTCCAGCATCGGATCCTGCGGGGCGCCGCGGCCCAGGATCGGGGTCTCGACCTCGAGCACCCCGCGGTCCGCGAAGAAGGCCCGCAGCCCCGCCAGCAGACGGGCCCGCGCCGCCCGGGCCGGCGCCGCGCCCGGCCGCCAGTTACTCACGTCCGAACCGGGGGGCAGACGGGATCAGACGCGGGAGACGTATTCGCCGTTGCGGGTATCGACCTTCACGGTCTCGCCTTCCTCGACGAACAGCGGGACCTTGACTACCGCACCGGTCTCCAGGGTCGCCGGCTTGGTGCCGCCCTGCGCGGTGTCGCCGCGCACGCCCGGATCGCACTGGGTAATCTTCAGCTCGGTGAAGGCCGGGGGCACCACCGACAGCGGCTCGCCGTTCCACAGGGTCACGGTGCAGACATCCTGCTCCTTCAGCCACTGGCCGGAATCCCCCAGTGCCCCTTCACCGACGGCATACTGCTCGAAGGTGTCCGGCACCATGAAGTGCCAGAACTCGCCATCGTTGTAGAGATACTGCATCTCGGTGTCCATCACGTCGGCCGCCTCCACCGACTCGCCGGACTTGAAAGTCTTCTCCAGCACCCGGCCCGTGCGCAGATTGCGCAGCTTGACCCGGTTGAAGGCCTGGCCCTTGCCCGGCTTGACGAACTCGTTTTCCACGATGGCCTGCGGATCGCCGTCCAGCAGCAGCTTGAGACCGGCCTTGAATTCGTTGGTACTGTAGGTTGCCATTGCGTGCTGTTCCTCGATGATGCGTGGCGCGGGCATAC
>JBJHBC010000017.1:0-25802 GCA_050485285.1 Thioalkalivibrio sp. | reverse complement strand
TCGGCGCAGCCCTGATAATCGATCGCCAGGGTGATGTCGGCGACGTCGTCCGCGTCGCGCAGCACCGGGACGAGGATCTCCACCTGATCGCGGAACACCTGGCTCTCGCCGAAGAATTCGTCTTCCTGCAACTCGCCGTCCGGCGGGTTGACCGGGCCCAGTTCGATGCCGTCGCCCTCGGCGATGCGCACATCCAGCTGTTCGCGGTAGAGGTAGTAGCCCTCGGCGATATCGAAGCGCAGGATCACCGCGTTCTGGCTGATGGCCTCCAGCGACGCGGCGAAGGCCTTTTCCGGTTCCAGCAGGTCGTCAGCGGCGCCGAGATCGCCGGACAGCTGGCCGAGATCACCTAGCGCGCTGCCTTCCTCCTGTGCGGGCTCGTCGCGGGGTTCTTCATCCGCGGCGGCCTCCCCGTTCCCGCCCGGCAGGCCGGGCAGTTCGATGGAGACGGTCTGGAAATGCGGCGGGTAGCACACGCCGAGATCCGCGCAGCCCTGCGAGCGCGCGGTCAGTTCGATGGTCGTGCTCTTGGCCGCCACGATCGGCAACTCGACCTGCACCTGGCCACGATAGGTCTCGACCCGGCCGAAGAACTCGTCTTCCTTGACCTCGCCGTCCGGGATCTCGGCCTCGCCCAGTTCGAGTCCGTCGCTCTCCGGCGTGAACTCGAATTGCTCGCGGTACATGTAGTACTCGTCCGCGATGTCCCAGGTGAGGCGCACAGTGTCGGCGTCGATCGCTTCGGCACTGAGGGCGAAGGCGTCGTCCGGGTCCAGCAGGTCGTCCTCGAAGACGGCCTGGGCCAGGGTGGGCAGCAGCATCAGGGCGAGGAGCAGGCTCGCCAGCCAGGTGCGCGGGTTCAGGAGGTGCATTGTGTAATCCAGTCCAGGTAATCGGGCAGCCCGTGTTCGATCGGCAGGGCGATGATCTCGGGTGTCTCGTAGGGGTGTTGGTCCGCCAGCCGCGCCTGGAGTTCGTCCAGCCGGGCGGGGGAGGTCTTGATCAGTAGAGTGACTTCCGTGTCGATCTCGATATTCCCTTTCCACATGTAGACCGAGCGTCCGGGCGGCAGGATGTGCACGCAGGCCGCCAGGCCTTGTTCCACCAGGGTGCCGGCCAGGGTGTCGGCCGCGGACGGGTCATCCAGGGTGGTGATGACCAGCCAGGCGCGCGCGCCGGCCGGGGCTTGGGCAGTGCTCATGGGTCAGGAGTCCCGTTCAATCCGTGCATGTTGGCCCGGCCGCAGTGGCGCATCGGCCGCCGGCGAGAATTCGACCTCGACGCGGTAGCCGCGATCGGGCTCCTCGCCGGCCGGCTCCCAGCCCACGTGCGCGATAGTGCCGGGCAGGCGCTGGTCGCCGACTACGACCGTGACGTTCTCTCCGGGTTCCAGGCGGGCGGCCATGTCCGCCGGAACGGTGGCCGTGGCGCGCATCGGGTCGGTGGTGCCGAGGATCGCGAGGACCGGCGGCAGCAGGGCCGGGCTCACATACTGGCCGCGATTGACCTCGACGCGCACGAGACGCCCGCTGGCCGGGGCGCGGATGGTGGCGTCTTCGAGATCGGCGCGGATGCGGTCGCGCTGGGCGCGGGCTTCGGCCAGGCGCGCGGCGACCGTCGCGTAGTCGATGCGGGCCAGTTCCAGTTCGCGCGCGGCGATCAGGGTCTGGTCGTAGAGGTCCTCGGCCTTGTCGCGTTCGCGTTCGGCCTCGTCGAGTTCCATCTGCAGGCGCTCCAGGGTGGCGCGGGCGGCCCGCAGGTCGGCATCGGTGCGTCGAGTGTCCAGGCGGAACAGGACGGCATCGGCCTCGACCCGATCGCCGGCGCGCGCCTCGATCGATTCGATGCGACCGGCAACCGGGGCGGTGATGCGGTAGCGCTCGCCCCAGTCGAGCTGGGCCGCGAAGCCGTCCTCGGCCAGTGCGGGCGCCGGGGTGACGGCGAGCAGGGCCAGCAGGCTGGCCGTGGTCAGCAGGGATGGGCTCGTGAATACGCGGGACATGGGCAGTTCTCCCGTCCGGTCGCCGGTGGGCCGGCGGCTCAAGGGGTTTCCTGGGGGGCGCGGAACGGGCTCAGCTCGTCACGGCCGCTTAGCAGGGCCAGGCGCTCGTAGGCCAGGGCCAGTTGGTATTCGGTGCTGGCATTGAAATGCGCCGCGGCGCTTTGCTGCACCATCGAGTCACCCAGATCGGCCTGGTCCTCGATGTCGTAGAGGTAGCGCGCGCGGTCGATATAGAGCTCGCGGTAGTCCATGCGCCAGGCGGCTTCGTCGCGCTGGGTCTGCAGCGCGCGGATCTCGTCGTGCAGTTCGCGCAGGCGGTTGCGGGCCTCGATGCGCGCCTGGCCCAGTTCGGCCTCGGCGCGGTGGCGGGCGGCGACGGCCTGGCCGACGCGGCTGTCGTGGCGACGGCCTTCGTACAGGGGGATCTCCAGCACCAGGCCGGCGGCGAACGGGTTGCGGTCGCCGCCGCCGAGATCACGGTTCCACCAGCCGGACTCGGCCTCCGCATACAGGCGCGGGCGGCGCTGGGCGCGCGAGGCGGCCACCTCGCGGCTGGCGGCCTCGACCTGCCGGCGTTCGGCCAGCAGGCGCGGGCTGGTGTTGTCGAGCTCGGCCAGCAGGGTGTCCAGATCCGGCAGTTCCGGCAGGTCCAGCGGCAGCATGGGGGCCAGCACGGTGCGTACGCGCCGGTCCGGGCGGTTCAGGGCCTCGGCCAGGGCGGCGCGGGTGCGGGCCTGGTTCTGCAGGGCGCGGGTGCGCTGCACGCGCAGGGTCTGGTATTCCGACTCGAGCCGAAACACCTCGATGTCCGATACCTGGCCCCGCTGGTTGCGCTCCTCGGCGCGTTCCTTGGAGACGTAGGCCGCCGCCATGGCCTCGGTGTCGCGGGCGAAGGCCAGGTCGGCCAGCAGTACGTCGAAATAGCGCTCGAGGACATGGATGCGGTGGCGAGCGTGGGCCAGTTCCTCCTGCTGGCGGGCGGCAACCAGACGCTGCTCGCTGGCCGATTCGCGGGCGTGGGACTGGCCGAAGTCGCTCAGCAGCTTGCGCGCCACGATGGCGGCACGCGAGTCGTTACGGCTGCGGTCCTCGATCTGGTCGTTGGGTTCGATCCAGCGGGCCTCGAGCCGGGCGTTCACGGTGACGTCGCGTTCCGCGCGGGTCGCCTCGAGGGCCGCGCGGGCCTGCTCGCGTTCGGCGCGTGCTGCGCGCACCTGCGGATGCAGGGCGTCGACGCGTTCCAGGGCGTCACCGATCCGCATGGGGTTGGGCAAGGGCCCGGCATCGACCGCACCGTCGCCGTCCTGTGCGATTGCTGGTCCGGCCAGTGGCCACAGGAGCAGACCGGCCAGCAGCAGGCGGGCCAGTTGGCGCCGGCGGTGGGGGCCGGACGAGCGGGGGTGCATCGGCGACATCAGACGTCGATCCTCGCGGGTTGAGCGGATGGGGTCAGCGGCCGTCTTGTTCGCGCTTGAAGCGCGTGAAGTTCTGGTCCTTGTAATGCCCCTCGGCTACGAACTCGCCCAGTTGGAGGAATTCACGGACGTCGCGCGTGGCCCCGGTGAACCGGGCGATGGGTTCGCCCTCGAGGTTAAAGAACTGGAACACGGGCGTGGCGCGCACCCGGTAGTCGCGGGTGGCCCAGTCCATCTGGGTCTTGGTCTCGCCCTCGAAGGTCACGATCTCGATGGCGCCCTCGACGTCGACGCTGAATACGAGAAAGTGCTCGCTGAAGTATTCCTGCACCTCGGGCTGGTTCAGCACCTGGTTCTTCATGCGGTGGCAGAACGGGCAGTCGGCCATCTCGAAGAAGATCAGGATGCCCTTCTTGCCGGCCGCGCGCGCCTCCTCCAGCTCCTCGGGGAACTCGCCGAAGGTCGGGTCGAAGAAGTGGTGTTCCGGATCGCGCGGGTCTTCCACGGCGGCGGTCGTCAGGGCCGGGACGAGGAAGGCCAGCAGGGCCAGCATCAGGATCGGTGTGCGCAGCATGGTTCGGTTGTTCTCCGGAATATCTCGACAGGCGTATGCACCAAGGACGTGCGGAAGACTGGCTTAATTCCCCTCGCCTTGCAAGGAAAAGGTGGACCCGGCCACCCTGCGCTGTTCCGCGCGCCTGATCCTTGGAGTGCGGGCGTCGCATCCGGGTTCCAATCGACAGCACCCGGGGGGCATGTTCCAATGAACAGGCCTGACCTGCGGAACCCCCTTGATGCGCAACCCTCTCTTTCCCCTGTTCGTCTTTCTCGGCCTGGTGTTGCTCGAGATATTCGGCTTCGCCTGGGTGGGTGACGCCGTGGGCGCCCTGATGACGGTGGCGCTGGTGATTATCACGGCCGCGGCCGGGTTACTGCTGTTCCGGCTGCAGGGTTTCTACCACTGGCGCCGTCTGCAGCAGAGCCTGGCGCGCGGGGAGGTGCCCGCGCGGGGTCTGGTTGAAGGCTGGCTGCTGATGAGTGCCGCCGTGTTGCTGTTGCTCCCGGGGTTCTTCACCGATGCCGCCGGCTTCGTGCTGTTGATCCCGCCGCTGCGGCGCTGGGCGGCGGAGGGCATCCTGCGCCGCGGCATGGTCCGCGCACGCGGGGCTGGCCCCGGCGGCGCGCAGGGTAGCGACACCATCGAGGGCGAATTCCGCCGTCACGAGGACGGTAGCGAGTCGCCTGACGACCGGCTGGATCACGACGACCGCCGCTGACCTCCCCGCGGTCTCCGGATTTGTAACGCGCGCCCTTGACTCGCCTTTGTGTGCCCCTATTATTAGCACTCGTCAGGGGCGGGTGCTAACAGGGCGCCCGTCCGACACCCCAACTTTCCTGTTGCAGACACTTTATAAGGAGTTCGCACCATGAACCTGCGGCCTTTGCACGATCGAGTCATCGTGAAGCGTATGGAAGAAGAGCGCACCACCCCCGGCGGCATCGTGATCCCGGATTCCGCGGCCGAAAAGCCGATCCGCGGCGAGGTCCTGGCGGTGGGCAACGGCAAGATCCTGGACAACGGCGAGGTCCGCGCGCTGGACGTGAAGGCCGGTGACAAGGTCCTGTTCGGCAAGTATTCCGGCACCGAGGTCAAGGTCGAAGGCGAAGACGTCCTGGTGATGCGCGAAGACGACATCATGGCCGTCATCGAGGGCTGAGCCCCCGCCCCGCGTCCGTCTAACACGAATTTTCAGGAGTAGAACGAATCATGAGCGCTAAAGAAGTACGCTTTGGTACCGACGCCCGTACCCGCATGGCCAAGGGCGTGAACACCCTGGCCAACGCCGTGAAGGTCACCCTCGGTCCGAAGGGCCGCAACGTGGTCCTGGACAAGGCCTTCGGCGCCCCGACCGTGACCAAGGACGGTGTGTCCGTCGCCAAGGAGATCGAGCTGGAAGACAAGTTCGAGAACATGGGCGCGCAGCTGGTCAAGGAAGTCTCCTCGCAGACCTCCGACGCCGCCGGTGACGGTACGACCACCGCGACCGTGCTGGCCCAGTCCATCGTCCGCGAGGGCATGAAGGCGGTCACCGCCGGCATGAACCCGATGGACCTGAAGCGCGGTATCGACAAGGCCGTCAAGTCCGCGACCGAAGAGCTGAAGAAGCTGTCCAAGCCGTGCACCGAGCACAAGGCGATCGCGCAGGTCGGCTCGATCTCCGCGAACTCCGACACCGCGATCGGCGAGATCATCGCCGATGCGATGGACAAGGTCGGCAAGGAAGGCGTGATCACCGTCGAGGAAGGTTCCTCGCTGGAAAACGAACTGGATGTCGTGGAAGGCATGCAGTTCGATCGCGGCTACCTGTCGCCCTACTTCATCAACAACCAGCAGAACATGAGCGCCGAGCTGGAGGATGCCTACATCCTGCTGTTCGACAAGAAGATCTCGAACATCCGTGATCTGCTGCCGATCCTGGAAGGCGTCGCCAAGGCCAACAAGCCGCTGCTGATCATCGCCGAGGACATCGAGGGCGAGGCCCTGGCCACGCTGGTGGTGAACTCCATGCGCGGCATCGTGAAGGTCGCCGCCGTGAAGGCCCCGGGCTTCGGTGATCGCCGCAAGGCCATGCTGCAGGACATCGCCGTGCTGACCGGCGGTCAGGTGATCTCCGAAGAGGTCGGCCTGTCGCTGGAGAAGACCACGGTGGAAGACCTGGGCCGCGCCAAGAAGGTGCAGGTGACCAAGGAAAACACCACCATCATCGACGGCATGGGCACCAACAAGGACATCAAGGGCCGTGTTGACCAGATCCGTGCGCAGATCGAGGAAGCGACCTCCGACTACGACAAGGAAAAACTGCAGGAACGCGTGGCCAAGCTGGCCGGCGGTGTTGCGGTGATCAAGGTCGGTGCCGCCACCGAGGTCGAGATGAAGGAGAAGAAGGCCCGCGTCGAGGACGCCCTGCACGCCACGCGTGCGGCGGTGGAAGAAGGCGTGGTCCCTGGCGGTGGCGTGGCCCTGCTGCGTGCCTGCGCCGCGATCACCAAGCTCAAGGGCGACAACGAAGAGCAGACCGCGGGCATCAACATCTGCCGCCGTGCGATGGAAGAGCCGCTGCGCCAGATCGTCTACAACTCCGGTGACGAGCCGTCCGTGGTCCTGAACCAGGTCCTGGAAGGCAAGGGCAACTACGGCTACAACGCCGCCACTGGCGAGTTCGGCGACATGATCGACATGGGCATCCTGGACCCGACCAAGGTGACCCGTTCCGCACTGCAGAACGCTGCGTCCGTGGCGGCCCTGCTGATCACCACCGAGGCCATGATCGCCGACATCCCGAAGAAGGATGACGGTGGCGGCGCCGGTGGCGACGACATGGGCGGCATGGGTGGCATGGGCGGTATGGGAGGCATGGGCGGCATGATGTAAGCCGCGCCTTCTCCGTACATCGCCGATGTACCCGGGACCCCGCTTCGGCGGGGTCTTTTTGTCTGGCGAGACGATCGGCCCCAGTGTGGTTTCGTGGGCCGTCGCCGCGTCAGGGAACCCTTAATGCGACTGTGTGTCCCTTGAGATACGCGGGATCCCCGCAGGGGCTGTTGCAATGACGTGACAGTCCGGCCGAAAGTGGCTGGATCCCGGCCAGTTTGCGGAATGTGACGGCGTTGTGATGCCGACACAAAAATTGCGTCTCGTTGCGTGCAAAACCCGAACTTGTGTGCCAGTATCAGGGTACTGTAGAGGGCTTGGCGCAAGGAGCTCGCTGCTTTGGATTGCGGATGCGCGTGCGACCACTGATTTCCGCACGATCGCAAACGGGGTCCGACGTCGATTGTTTTTACAAGGAGGCTATGCAATGAATCATAAGCTCGTTAAGAATCTTCTGGCCGCGTCCGTGGCTTCGCTGGTGCTGGGCGCCGCCGGGCAGGTCGTTGCGCAGGAACCGCCGGCCGCGAACGTCACCGACCGCAGCGGCAAGGTCGTGGTCGATCGCTCCGGCGAGTGCGTGCGCACCCGCTCCTGGGCCCCGGAAAACGTAAAGTTCGAGCAGTGCGCGGGCTACATCCAGGAAACCGCCGAAGCCCCCGCGCCCGAGCCCGCGGCGGCCCCGCAGCCGGAGCCGGAGCCGGAATTTACCACTACCACGCTGAGCGCCCAGGCGCTGTTCGACTTCGACAGCGCCGATCTGCGCTCCGAAGGCCGTTCCGCCCTGCGTGACCTGGCCCGCAGCCTGACCTCGACCGACGTGCAGTACAGCGCCGTGCTGGTCGAAGGCCACACCTGCACCATCGGCCCGGCCGACTACAACCAGGGCCTGTCCGAGCGTCGTGCCCAGGCCGTCGCCGACTTCCTGGCCACCGAAGGCGTGCGTCCGGACGCGATCCGTACCGTCGGCTACGGCGAAGACCGCCCGACCGCCGACAACTCCACCCAGGCCGGCCGCGAGGCCAACCGCCGCGTGGAAGTGACCTCCGACGTGCGCCAGCGCGTCGACTAAGGGTCGCTCGCAACACGCCGGGCGCCGGGTTGCCGGCGGCTCGGTGCAAGGGCCCCGCTTCGGCGGGGCCTTTTTTTGGACATTCTCCCGTCAGGCCAGCGGCGATCCTCTTGGGCACGCGGCGGGGGGGGCAGGGCCGAGGCAGGACGCCCTTCAGCCTGCGTTAATCTTGCGCACCTAGACTGGTCCCAAACCTTCGGAAAGGCCGACATCATGACGATCCATCGAATCCCGAGACGCAATCCGTTCGCGGCCCTGCTGGGGGCCGTTTCCCTGATGGCGGGCTTGGTGCTGACGCCCCCCGCGGCGGCCGGTGGCGTGGAGCGCGCGACCGATCTGCGGGCCCTGGCCGGTAACGGTGATGGACGACCGACCGTGATCATGTTCGCGTCCAGTAGCTGCCCCTACTGTGACCGGGCGGAACAACAGCACCTGGGCCCGATGGCCGAGGATCCGGCCTTTGCCGGAGTGCATGTCCGTAAGGTGATGCTGGACCGGGACGAGGTCCGCGACTTTGATGGCGAGACGCTGCCCGGGAATCGCCTCGGCCGGAACTACGGGGTGCGCGTCGTGCCGACCATCATGGCCTTCGATGCCGAGGGTCGTCCGGCCGGGACGCCGCTGGTGGGCATCCCCAACGAGCAGCTGTACCGCAGCCAGATCCGCACCCGCATCGAGGCGGCGCGCAACGGGGCCCGCGACGCCTCGGGCTAACAGAGCGCGGCTGTTATGCCCGCTGCGAAAGTCGCCCACCGAACGTACCGATCGACATAGCCGCGTTGGCCTCGCTCAGGTAAAGCCGGACCGATCGCCACGTCGCTGCGCACCTCGCGATGACCGGCGGTTGAGATGGTGCCGTCGCTCGGGACGATCCATCAGGGTGGCGTTATATTCTGGCCTCGATCATCCCCGCGCGAGGTCCATCCCCCGGAAGCCCTCATTGGCTGCGTGTTGCAGCCGGAAAACGGTCTTCTTCGTGCCTTCGTGCGCTTCGTGGTGAAAAAAACGGGTTTACAGGGCGCAGCGTCTCCCTAGCGTTCGATGCGGTAGATCAGGTCGACGGACTGCTCGGTGGTGCCGGAGGCGGTTTCCACGCTCAGGTTGCGCGTCAGTTCGTAGCGCAGCAGGACCTTCGAGGTGTTGTCGAACAACCCGATGGAGTAGCGCAGCAGGAGTCTTGGCGAGAGGTACAGACCCAGGGTCAGCGCGCTCTCGTCCAGCCCGCCCTCGGTATCCAGTTCCACCTCGTCCAGTCCCAGTTCGCGGCCGATGCGCTCGGTGATCACCGCGCCCTGTTCCAGGCCGTAGGCCGCGGCGGCGGCGGCGATCATGTTGCCGTCCGATTGTGACGCGCCCGACAGGGGCCGCCCGGTCAGCAGGAAGGCCATCGCTTCGGTCTCGTCCATGGGCGGATCGGAGATCACCCGCGAGCGCAGGTTGTCCGGCGTACCCCGGATCTCCAGCCCGACCGTCACGTTGTACTCGCGCACGCTACGCACTGCGCGCAGGTCCAGTTCCGGGTTTTCCGCCGGCCCCTGGAAGACGAGGCTGCCGCGTTCCACTCGCAGATCCTGGCCATAGTCGCTGTACTGGCCCTCGGGAATGGTGATCTCCCCGAACAGCTGGGTCGGCTGCCCGGTGATCTCCTCGACATCCACCTCGCCGGCGAAGCGCGCGGTCAGGCCGTAGCCGTCGAAGCGCACGTCGTCACCCAGCCGGATCCGGATCCGAATGTCGGTCTTCAGCCCCCGGGCCTCCTGAATCTCCTCGCCGAGGATGATTTCGTCGCCGGAGACCCGGATCGCGCCGGGCGGCAGGTCGGGCGGGCGGATGCGCGCCCAGGGCAGGAACACCTCGCCGCGCACGCGGATGCCGTCCGCGGGGGTGAAGACCAGTTGCAGGTCCGGTGTGATGCGGGCCTCGGCGTCCACCCGATTGACCACCAGGAAGTCCGTCCCGGCAAGGTTCAGCTCGGCGCGTGGGCCGTCGCCGCCGAGATCCACGCGGCCGTCGAGGTCGATGCCGCCATCGCCCGACTCCAGCCGCCCGGCGAGCGTCAGCTCCTCGGCCGACACCACGCGGGCCGTGATCTCGGGGATCACCACGTCGATACCCGCCTCCGGGATCAGCACGCCCCCGTCGCGGAAGGCCACCTCACCCTCCACCAGCGGTGCATCGAGGCGACCGCCAAACTCCAGGCGGGCATCCAGCGACCCCCTCAGGCGCTGGATCTCGGGGCTCAGGGCGGCCAGCCAGGCCAGGTCCTCGAGCCGCGCGACGAAGTCGCCGTCCAGACGCAGGTCCTCGCCGTCCGGGCGCAGGCGGATGTCGCTGCGGGCGGTTCCGCCTTCCAGGAAGTCGAGGCGCAGGGTGGCGTCCACGTCGCGATCCCGTATCCGGGCGGTCAGGTGTACGTCGCGGTAGGCGACTTCTTCGAGATCCCCGTCCTCGTCCCGCACGATCAGGTGGCCGTCGGTCGGGGTCACGGCCAGGTCGGCCGCCAGGATGCCGTCGGGGTCGAGGCGGCCGCTGGCGTCGGCGTTCAGCTCGCCCGCGATGGCCAGTTCCGGCGGCAGGAAGGGTTCCAGCCAGGCCAGGTCCAGGGCCCGGATGTCGGCATCGAACTCCGCGCCCGCGGTCGCGCTCCAGCGGGCGTCGGTACACAGGCGCGCGTCGTCCCGCGCCAGGCACAGGCGCCCCAGCCGTGCCTGCTCGGGCCCGCCCTCCAGCGCGACCGGTTCGGTCAGGCGCCAGGCCCCGGCGGCGGGCTGGTCCAGGTCCAGTCGCGCGAGCAGGCCGCGCCAGTGCAGGGTCTCGGAGTCCAGGCCGCCGCGCAGGGTTAGTTCCAGGGAACCCAGATCCGGCGCGTCCGCGGCGAGGGTGACGCGGTGTTCATCCACACGGCCGGAGGCGTCCAGCCGCAGTGACTCTACCCTTGTGCCGTCGCCTGGTTCGAGCCCGGTCAGGCGCAGCTCGATCTCGGCGGGTGCGGCGACCTCGAGGCCCGCATCGGCCTGCAGGTCCAGCCGGTCCAGGGTGATGTCCGCCAGCCGCAGGCCGGCGCCGCTGCCGCGCGCCGCGACGCGCGGACGTTCGGGGTCCCCCGTGATCCGCGCGTCCAGTTCCAGCCGGCCCCCAAGGTCGGGCCAGGCCCGGTCCAGCTCCGGTGCATCCAGTTGCAGTTCGAAGTCGAGGGCGTCGGCCCACTCGCCGCGGGCGGTCAGTGTGTTGCGGCCCAGCGCCAGGTCCAGGCGATCCACGCGCAGGTGTTCGCCCTCCAGCGCGAGCTCCGCCTGACCCGACACGGGCTGGTCGCGCAGGCTGCCCTCCAGGCGTTGCAGCCGGGCCTGGAGGCGGGGTGTGCCGTCGGCGTCCAGGTGTCCCTCGCTGGTCAGGGCCAGCGCGAGCTGGCCGGGGGCCTCGGCGACCATGAGCGACGGGTCCAGCCCCTCGCCGTCCAGCGCGAGGTCCCACGCCAGGCCTTCGGTCCAGTCGAGGTCGCCGCTCAGGGCCAGCCGGGCACCTGTGTCGGTGGCGAGCTGCAGGCGCTCGATCTGGCCCCCGGTCTCGGTCAGCGCGACCCGGGCATCGCCGGTGAGGTTGATCCCTTGCAGACGGGCCCGCAATGGCGTCAGTTCGAGGTGCGCGGCCAGGCTGCCGCTGGCGGGGGCGTGGTCGCCGTTCAGTGCCAGGCGCAGTTGCTCGATACGGCCGTCGAGATCCGGGTGCAGGCGTGCCAGTTCCGGGGCCGCGAGATCCAGCCCGAGGTCAAAGACGATGCGATGATCCGGATCGGTCAGATCGCCGGCCAGGCCCGCAGCCGAGCCCGCCAGGTCCAGCTGCGCGGTATCCCGGATGGCCAGGCGGGTGTCCTCGATCCTGGCCTGGCCATCGGCCAGCCCGGCATTCAGGCCGCCGCTGATCGGGTGGCCTTCGTAATGCCCGCTCAACTCGGTGATCGCGGCGCGCGCCTCGAGGGCGGCCAGGGGCGGGGTCTCGGTCCCCAGTGGCAGGTGGCCCTGCAGCTGCGCCTTCAGGTTTTCGATCCCGGCATCGACTTCCAGGCCCAGCGGTGTCGGCGTCAGCTGATGGGCCTCCAGGGTCAGGTCCCAGTCCAGGGCATGGTCGAAACGGACCGGTCCGGCAAGGATGACCCGACCGGCTTCGGAAGCGATCTCCAGGCCTTCAAGCTGCAGCGACTCGAGGTCTCCGCGCGCACGGGTGCTCAGGGCGATGCGCGGCCAGGGTGCGAGGGTGGCGGCCGTGTCGATCTCCAGGGCCCAGGCCTGCGGTGTGCCGCGCGCGTCGAGGTGCCCGGCCTCCACATGGATGCTCTGTTCCGGATCGAGGTGGTAGGCGAAGGGCTGCCACTGCGCATTCAGTTCCAGCTCCGGCGTAGCGAACAGTTCGCGGGCACTGGCATGCAGGTTCAGCTCGATGCCGGCGCGCAGGTCATGGTCCATCTGTACGCGTTCCCGCAGGGCCCCGGTGACCCGCAGCTCGCCGTGTGCCTCGTCGGTTCCCAGACCCTCGGCGGCCGTCTCGGGCAGGGGGGCCTGCCACTGGCCGCGCAGCTCGAGCGGATAGTCCCCGGCGGTCTCGATCTCGCCGGTCAGTCGGCCGCGGATCTCCGGCATATCCAGTGTCAGCGCCTGCAGCTCGACCCGCGAACCGCGCGCCCGGGCACCGGCCGTCAGGCGGGTGATGGTGGCTAGCGGCTCGCCGGCCTGACGGATCTCCAGGTCCTCGACGTGCAGCTGGCCCAGGCGCATCGCCAGCGGCAGCCGGATGGCTTCGGGAAGCGCAAAGGGTTCGTCAACCGGCGGCGCATCCGGGTCGGGCGGCGGGAGATCGACGCGCATGCCCGAGGCGGCCAGCACCCGGATGTTCAGTTCCCCGCGCAGCAGGCTGCGGGCGCTGACGCCGACTCGGCCTGCGGGCAGGTCGATGACCGGGCCGTCGGGGAGGGCGAGCTGCAGTCCGTGCAACTGCAGCTCGGTGAACAGTGTCCCTTCGACCCGGTCGATGCGCAGCTCGACCGGGGCCAGGCGCTCGCCCTGGGCCGCCAGCCAGCGGGTGCCGGACTCGGTGGCGAGCAGGGCGCCCAGGGTCCCCAGCAGGACGATCACCAGGGTCAGGAGCGTGGACAGCCCCCACAGGCTGGCGCGCAGAACGGGCTTCACAGGTCCGGCCCCATGGAGAAGTGGATGCGGAAGTCGTCTTCCGAATCCGGCCCGTGGGCCAGGTCCACGCGGATCGGCCCGACCGGGGAGCGCCAGCGCACGCCGACCCCGACCCCGTAGACCGGGTCGAATTCGTCCCACTCGTTGACGACGTTGCCGGCGTCCACGAAGGCCGCGGCGCTCCAGTTGCCGACCACCGGATAGTCGTACTCCAGGCTGCCAACCACCTTGTGGCGCCCGCCGATCACATCGCCGTCCTCGTTGCGCGGGCCGACCCGCTGATAGCCGTAGCCGCGAATACTGGCGTCTCCGCCGGCGTAGAAGCGCAGGGAGCTGGGCAGGTCCTGGACCGCGTCGACTTCGGTGAAGCCGGCATCCACGCGCGCGAGCACCCGTCCGGGGCCGAGGCCGCGCACGATCTTGCCGCTGGCCAGCACCTGCGCGAACGAGGTGCTGGACAGGATCTCTTCGCGTGCCCCCTGCACGGTGGCCTCGAAGCGGTAGCCGCGCCGCGGGGTCATCGGGTCGTCCGCATCCATGCGGCTGATGCGGTAGGACGGGATCAGCAGGCGGCTGCGCCCGCTGTCGTCCTCGCCGGCGGTGTAGTCCTCGTATTCGTAGCGCAGCCCCTCGGTGGTCTGCCAGCCGCTGTGGCGCTGGAGGATCCGGTTGGCCCCGATCTGGAAGCGGTCGGATTCCTGGGTGTCGGTTTTTTCCGTGCGGTAGGTCGTGAACAGGTTCAGGCGTTCACGCAGCGGGTCACGCAGCGGGATCTCGTAGTTGTAGCCGATGCCGGAGCGCACCGGGGACGCCTCGATCTCGGCCTGGTAGCGGTGGCCCCGGGTGTTGGCGTAGCGGTGTTCGTAGCGCAGGCGGATGCGCGGTCCGATATCCGTGGAGTAGCCGATGCCGGCCTCGTAGCTGTGGCGTTTGCGCGGTTCCAGCTCCGCGAGGATCGGGACTTCCAGACCGTCCGCCGCATCGCGCTGCGGGCGCACGCGGACGCCGCCGAAGTAGCCGCTGTCGTTCAGGTTGCGCTGCAGTGCGATGATCTGTGCCGAGCTGTACGGGTCGCCGGCCTCGAAAGGCACCATGCGCTGAACGAAGTCGTCGGCGAGGATGTCCTGGTCGATTTGGACCTGGCCCATGCGGTAGCGATCCCCGGTATCCATGTGCAGGCGGATGGTGGCGGCGCGCGCGTCGCGGTCGACCTCCAGGCGCCGGGTGTGGAGATCGGCGTCGAAGTAGCCGCGATCGGCGGCGATCCGCGTCATGCGGTTGCGCAGGGCCTCGTAGCGGTCGTGGCGCAGGGTGTCGCCCACGCGGATCTCGGTCTGGCTGCGCACCGCCTCGAAGCCCAGGTCGTCGGCCCCCTCGCCGGTGATCTGGAGATCGATCCGCTCGACCGTGGTGGGTGGCCCGGGGTCCAGGGTGATACGGACGTCCCAGCAGTCCGCGCCACGCTCGAAGTCCAGCTCCAGCTCGGCGTCGTAGAAGCCGATGGCGCGCAGGGCGTTGCGGGCGCGTTCTTCGGTGTCGCGCAGCACCCGGCGTTCGCGAAACCCCGGCAGGTCGCAGGGATGCCGCGCCAGGTTGATGCTGTTGCGGATGTTCTCGCGCTGGGCCTCGTTTCCGCCCTCGATCTGCAGACCCGGGGTGGCGCCGTTCTCGGCGCCGGCCGGGCCTGCCAGACCCGCAAGCGCCAGCATTACCAGTGCGATCCCGCCGACGCGCGACAGGGCTAACCGGCGAATGAACAGGGCGCAAAGACGGGTCATGGAATGATGATAGCGGTTGCGAAGCGGGGCGCGTGTGGGGATCGGAACGTGCCAACTCACGCGAGTTCCCGCCCGGCCGGCCGTTGCCTTGTGCCGGCGGTGGGTCAGGAGGCCGGGCAGTCCACCCCGCTGCCCCGCGAGAACACCACCAGGTGGGTGAAATCGAGACGCAGGCGTACGTGTTCGCCGATCACAAAGTTGTCGTGGGACGGGGCCATGCACAGCACGCTGAGCCCGTCCGGGAGGCGCAGGGTGTACAGGAAGTCCGCTCCGCGGAAGGCCTTGTCGAGGATCTCGGTGCGGATGGTGCCGACTTCGTTGTCGATGGCGATGTCGTCCGGGCGGACCAGGACATCCACGGCCGTGCCGGGCGGCAGTTGCTCCGACAGGGTGCCCTCGATCTCGCCGAAGGCGGTATCCACCACATGCTCGGCGCAGACCATGCCGGGGATCAGCGTGCCCTCGCCGACGAAGTCGGCGACGAAGCGATCCGCCGGACGGTGGTAGAGGTTGTAGGCGGTGTCCCACTGGGCCACGCGGCCCTGGTGAATGACCGCGATGCGATCGGCGAAGGCGAAGGCCTCGTGCTGGTCATGGGTGACCAGGATGGCGGTGGTGTTCTCCGCGCGCAGGATCCGCCGCACTTCGCGCGCGAGCTCGCCGCGCAGCTCCACGTCCATGCTGGAGAAGGGTTCGTCCAGCAACAGCAGTTTGGGCCGCGGGGCCAGGGCCCGGGCCAGCGCGATGCGTTGCTGCTGGCCGCCGGACAGGGCATGCGGGAAAGATTCGCCATAGCCCGACAGGCCCACCAGCTTGAGCAGCGAGCGGATGCGCTCGTCGCGATCCGCGCGGCCCCAGTGGCGAATCCCGAAGGCAATGTTGTCGGCCACGCTCAGGTGCGGGAACAGGGCGAAATCCTGGAACACCATGCCGACCCCGCGCTTCTCCGGTGGCACCGTGCCGCGGGCGTCGCTGACGCTGCGCCCGTCCAGCTGGATGCGCCCGGCCATCAGCGGCTCGAAGCCGGCGATCGCGCGCAGCAGCGTGGTCTTGCCGCAGCCGGAGGGGCCCAGCAGGCAGCCGATCTGGCCCTTGGACAGGGCCAGCGATACCTGGTGGACCACGGCGGTGCCGTCGTAGCCGATGTCCACCTGATCGAGGGCGATCAGCGGCGTATGGGGCACCTGCAGGGCGGTGTCGATGGGTTGGGTCATGGCGGGCTGGGTCATGGGGAGTTCGTCGTGCCTGCGGGCATGGCGAGGGGTTTCTGCGGTGGTTCTGCGTCCGCCGCGCGGGTCGGGCCCTGCTGGCCGGGACGCGAACGGCCGATGGTCACGGACAGCAGGATAACGGGAACCAGGCCCACCAGCACGATCGCCAGCGCGGCGGAGGAGGATTCGGCCAGGCGTTCGTCGCCGGCCAGCTCGAAGGCGCGCACCGCGAGGGTGTTGAAGTCGAACGGGCGCAGGATCAGCGTGGCCGGCAGCTCCTTGAGCACGTCGACGAACACCAGCAGCAGAGCGGTCAGCAGGGTGCCGCGCATGATCGGCAGGTGCACCCGCGTCAGGGTCTGCAGGGGCCGCATCCCGAGCGAGCGGGCGGCGTCATCCATGCTCGGCTGGATCTTGCCCAGCCCTGCCTCGACCGTCTGCAGCGAGACCGCCAGGAAGCGCACGGTGTAGGCGAACAGGAGGGCGAAGACGGTACCCGACAGCAGCAATCCGGTGGACAGCCCGAAGGTGTCGCGCATGAAGCCGTCCAGGGCGTTGTCGAACGCGGCGAACGGGATCATCACCCCGATCGCGATCACGATGCCGGGCACCGCATAGCCCATCCCGGCGACGCGCACGGCGGCGTTCGTGAAACGCCCGCCTTCCATGCGCCGGGCATAGGCGAGGAGCAGGGCCAGGGCAACGGCGATCACGGCAGCCGCGATCGCCAGCCAGAAGCTGTTGAAGACCAGGCGCCCGAAGGCCGGGTTCATCCAGTGGTCGGTGGTCTGCATGGTCCACAGGCCGAGCTGGAGGGCCGGCAGCAGGAAGCCGAGCAGCACCGGCAGCAGGCAGCCGACGAAGGCCGCGGCGCCCTTCCATCCGCGCAGTTGATAGCGCGGAAGGGTGGAGTAGCGGCGGCTGGTGTGATGGAAGCGTGCCCGCGCCCGGGACCAGCGTTCCAGCACGATCAGCACGAAGACGAAGGTCAGCAGCACGGCCGAGAGCTGGGCGGCGGCGGCCGGGTCGCCCAGGCCGTACCAGGTGCGGAAGATCCCGGTGGTGAAGGTGCTGACGCCGAAGTAGGCGACCGTGCCGTAGTCGGCCAGGACCTCCATCAGGGCGAGGGTCAGCCCGGCGATGATGGCCGGGCGCGCGAGCGGCAGGGCGACCCGGCGAAAACCGCCGAACGGGCCGGCGCCCAGGGTGCGGGAGACCTCCAGCACGCATACCGACTGTTCCAGGAAGGCGGCCCGGCTGAGCAGGTAGACATAGGGATACAACACCAGTGTGAGCATGGCCATGGCGCCGCCGAGCGAGCGAATCTCGGGGAACCAGTATTCGCCGTAGCCCAGGCCGGTCAGGTCGCGGATCAACACCTGGACCGGGCCGCTGAAATCCAGCATGCCGGTATAGGTGTAGGCAATGATGTAGGCGGGCATGGCCAGCGGCAGCATCAGCGCCCACTGGAAGATGCCGCGCCCGGGGAAGTCGCAGACGCTGACCAGCCAGGCCACCGGCACCCCCATCAGCAGGACCCCGATGCCAACCCCGATCAGCAGCGCCAGGGAATTGAACACGTAATCCGCGAGGACGGTCTCGCGCAGGTGGGTCCAGACCTCCCCGGCCGGGATGAAGACGTGCCCGAAGATGACCAGGATCGGCAGGGCCAGGGTCAGCGCGACGACGAGGGCGATCGCCGTCCACGGGCTCGGCGGAAGCCGTCGGTGCGTCGCGTGGGGTGCCGCTGGGGCGGCCGTGCTGGTCGTCTGTGCGCTCATGGAGTGCGAATAGTAAAGGTTCTTGTTTCGAATACCACTATGGCCGCTTCAGAACTGGCGGATTGATGCCGGCGCGATGGCGGATGCCTGGCATCCGGGATCTCCGATGTCCTCCGGGGTGCAAACAAAACGCCCCCGGAGGGCCGGGGGCGAGTGGGGGTCCATGGTGCGGTGGGTCAGGCTCAGCGCCAGCGGGCCCGATCCATCACGCGCACGGCCTCGGCGTTGTGGTTGCCCAGCCGGTAGAGCTCGATGTTGTCGGCCTTGAAGTCGCCGAATCCCTGAAGGATCTCGCTCGCCGGGACGTCGTCGCGGATCGGGTACTCCTGGTTGACCTCGGCGTACCACTCCTGGGCCTCGGTAGCGGAGAGGAACTCCAGCAGTCGGATCGCGTTGTCCCGGTTCGGGGCGTGCGCGGTGACACCGGCGCCGCTGATGTTGACGTGCGTGCCGCGGCCTTCCTGGTTGGGCCAGAAGACGCCGATCTGTTCGGCGACTTCGCGGTCACGTCCTTCGCCGTCCAGCATCAGGCCCAGGTAGTAGGTGTTGGCGATCGCGATGTCGCAAACCCCGTCGGCCACCGCGCGGATCTGGTCGCGATCACCGCCCTGCGGCTGGCGCGCCATGTTGGCGACGATTCCGTTGGCCCACTCCTGGGCGGCCTCGGTGCCCTCGGTCGCGATCATCGCGGCCACCAGCGACTGGTTGTAGACGTTGCTGGAGGAGCGGATGCAGATCCGGTCTTCCCATTGGCTATCGGTCAGGGCCTCGTAGGTCGACAGCTCGGACGGGTCGACGCGATCCTTGTGATAAAGGATCGGGCGGGCCCGCGAGGACAGGCCGAACCACAGCCCGTCGGGGTCGCGATAACGTTCGGGGATGTTCTCGTGCAGCACGTCGGACTCGACTCCCTGCAGCACGCCGGCCTCGCGGGCCTGATGCAGGCGCGCCGCATCCACGGTGATGAAGAGATCGGCCGGGGAGTTGCGGCCCTCGTGGCGCAGGCGCTGCAGCAGGCTGTCCGCACCGCCGGTCACCAGGTTGACCTGAATGCCGGTCTGATCGGTGAAGTCGTCGAGCAACGGCTTGATCAGGTTTTCCTGGCGCGCCGAATAGAGGTTGACCTCATCCTGATCGGCGGGACTGCAGCCGACCAGCGGCATGCTAACGGCGATGGCCGCGGCGGTGCCGATCAGCCAGGCAAGTGGACGAAGCGTCATGGTGCGGTTCCTCATTGAAGAATGGTCAGGTGTCGGTATCTAGTAGACGAGAACGATTGTTATTTGTGTTCTCATCCCGTGTCAATACCCATTGGGTCGGCGGCGCGCTGGGCCGGGCACCCAATCGGGTGCAACGCTGATAGGCTTGGCACATGGACAAGCCTCTGCCCGAATCCCCCGCGTCCCTGCCCGCGTCGTTGCAGCAGGAGGTTCGCGATCTGCTGGCCGAGCTGGACGAGAAATGCGCCTGGCCGGATACCTTCCTCGCGGCGACGCCCGTGGCGCTGGCCTTCAGTCATTACCTGGCGCAGACGGTGCGCCAGCACCCGGAATACCTGCTCGAGGCCCTGGACCCGGAAGGCCGGGTGGCGGCCTGCGACGATGCCGCTTTCGAGCGTACCCTCCAGGCGCGACTGGAGGGTGCCACCGACGAGGCCGCGCTGCGGCATGTGCTGCGCGAGACCCGACATCGCGAGATGATCCGCGTGGCCTGGCGCGATCTGTCGGGCCAGGCGGATCTCGACGAGGTGATGCATGACCTGAGCCGGCTGGCCCGGTCCCTCATCGAGGGTGGGCTCCAGTGGCTGGATCGGCACCTGCAGGGGCGTTACGGCCAGCCCCGCGGGCCGGAGGGCGAGGCCCAGTCCATGGTGGTCCTGGGGCTGGGCAAGCTGGGGGGTGGCGAGCTCAATTTCTCCTCCGATATCGATCTGATCTTCGCCTTCGAGGAGGCGGGCGAGACCGATGGCGAACGGGTGATCGAGAACCAGACGTTCTTCCAGCGCCTGGGGCGGCAGTTGATCGCGGTGCTGTCGGATGTGACCGCGGATGGCTTCTGCTATCGCGTGGACATGCGCCTGCGCCCCTTCGGCGATTCCGGTCCGCTGGTGATGCACTTCGATGCCATGGAGGACTACTACCAGGCGCACGGACGCGAGTGGGAGCGCTACGCGCTGATCAAGGCGAGCCCGCTGGCGGGCGACCCCGAGGCCGGCGCGCGGCTGATGCGGCGGCTGCGGCCGTTCATCTATCGGCGCTACCTGGACTACGGCACCCTCGCCAACCTGCGCGAGTTGAAGCAGATGATCAACGACGAGTCGGCGCGGCGCGGCCGGTTCGAGGACGTGAAGCACGGCGAGGGCGGGATCCGCGAGATCGAGTTCATCGCGCAGTCGTTCCAGCTGATCCGGGGCGGGCGCGACCAGGCGCTGCAGCGTCGCGACCTGCTGGGCGTGATGGGGGTGCTGCGCGAGCGCGAGCTCCTGCCCGCCTACGCGGTCGAGCAGCTGGAGCGTTCCTATCGCTTCCTGCGCCGCGTGGAGAATCGCCTGCAGATGCTGAATGATCAGCAGACGCACCGCCTGCCCTCCAACGGGGATGACCGCCACCGCCTGGCGCTGTCGCTGGGCTTCGACGACGAGGCCGCGTTCGAGATGGCCCTGCTGCGCGAGCAGCGGCGGGTGCATGCCCACTTCGAGCAGGTCTTCAGCGCCCCGCAGCGCGCGGACGGGGCGGCCATGGAGGCCTCGCCGGAGGCGGATCGCGAGCAGCAGCTGAATCGTCTCTGGCAGGGCGCGCTCCCGGAGGGCGATGCCCGCGCGGTACTGGAGGCGATGGACTTCCAGCATGCGGACGAGGCCCTGCGCGGCATCGCCGATCTGCGCGAGAGCCCGGGCGTGCGGGCGATGAGCGTGACCGGGCGCCAGCGGCTGGACCGCCTGATGCCGCTGCTGATCGGGGCCATCGCGGAGATGGAGGCCCCGGATGCGGTGCTGCCCCGGGCCCTGCAGATGGTGCGCACCATTGCCCGGCGTTCGGTCTATCTGTCGCTGCTGGTGGAGAACCCGCTGGCGCTGTCGCAGCTGGTGAAGCTGGTGGCGGCCAGTCCGTGGATCAACGAACAGCTGACCCGACATCCGGTGCTGCTGGACGAGCTGCTGGACCCGCGCGCGCTGTATGCACCGCCGGATCGCGACGGGCTGCGCGAGGAGCTGGAGGCCGAACTGGCGCAGTTCCCCGAGCAGGATCACGAACAGATGCTGGACCGCCTGCGGCAGTTCAAGCAGGTGCAGACGCTGCGCGTGGCGGCGGCCGACATCATGGGCTTCCTGCCGCTGATGAAGGTTTCCGATCACCTGACCTGGCTGGCCGAGGTCCTGCTGGAGCGTGTGCTGCAACTGGCGTGGGAGAAGATGGTCGAGCGCCACGGCGAGCCGCAGTGCGGGGCAGCGGATGCGCGGCGGGTGGCGCGTTTCGCGGTGATCGGCTACGGCAAACTGGGCGGTTTCGAGCTGGGCTATGGTTCGGATCTGGACGTGGTGTTCCTGCATGACAGTGAAGGGGACGAAGCGCAGACGGCGGGCCCGAAGGTGATCGACAACACCGAGTTCTTCGCGCGGGTGGCTCAGCGGGTGGTGCACCTGCTGGGGGCGTTTACCCCGGCGGGGCGCCTGTACGAGGTGGATACCCGCCTGCGGCCCAGTGGCACGGCGGGGTTGCTGGTCAGCGGCCTGCAGGCGTTCCGGCGCTATCAGGACGAGTCCGCCTGGACCTGGGAACACCAGGCGCTGGTGCGGGCCCGCTTCGTGACCGGCGATGCCTCGCTGGGCGAGCGCTTTCACGCCCTGCGCCGCGAGGTGCTGACTCGCGAGCGCGACGCCGGGGCGCTGCGTGCCGAGGTTGTCGAGATGCGCAATCGCATGCTGGCGGAACACGCCTCGAAGAAGGGCCAGGGCTTCCATCTCAAGCGCGACCGTGGCGGTATCACTGATATCGAATTCATGGTTCAATACTGGGTTTTGGTATCCGCGCACGAGCACCCCGCCGTCTGCGACTGGCCGGACAAGATCCGCACGCTGGAGGCGCTCGGGCGCGAGGGTGTGATCGACGCGAGCCTGAGCGAGGCGCTGGCGGATGCCTACCGGGATCTGCGCAATCGCATCCACCGCCTGACGCTGGCGGGCTCGGATGCCCGGGTCGAGACGCCCGACGCCGCGCTCTGCGCCGTGCGCAATCGCGTGATCGAAGCCTGGAATGACCTGTTCGGCGAGCCGCAAGCGGCCGCGAACCAGAACGCATAGAGGAACAAGACGATGTCGATGGCCGACCGCGACGGGGTGATCTGGCTGGACGGGCAGATGGTGCCCTGGCGCGAGGCGCAGACCCACGTACTGACCCACACCCTGCACTACGGCATGGGGGTGTTCGAGGGCGTGCGCGCCTACAAGACCGAGCGTGGCCCGGCGATCTTCCGCCTGCAGGATCACACCCGGCGGCTGTTCAATTCGGCCAAGATCGTCGGGATGACCATCCCCTACACCGCCGAGGTGCTGAACGAGGCACAGATCGCGTCCGTGCGCGACAACGGGCTGGAAAGCGCCTACCTGCGGCCGATGTGCTTTCTCGGCTCCGAGGGCATGGGCCTGCGTGCCGACAACTTGCTGGTGCACGCGATGGTTGCGGCCTGGCACTGGGGCAGCTACCTGGGCGACGAGGGGATCGAGAAGGGCATCCGCATCCGCACCTCTTCCTACAGCCGCCATCACGTGAACGTGACCATGTGCAAGGCCAAGGCCAACGGCAACTACATGAACTCCATGATGGCCCTGCAGGAGGCCACCCGCTGTGGCTACGACGAGGCCATGCTGCTGGATACCGAGGGGTTCGTGGCCGAGGGCAGCGGCGAGAACATCTTTATCGTGCACGACGGCGTGCTGTTCACCCCGGATCTGACCTCCGCGCTGGACGGCATCACCCGCCGCACGGTGATCGAGCTGGCGCGCGAGGAGGGGCTGGAGGTCATCGAGAAGCGCATCACCCGCGACGAGGTGTACATTGCCGACGAGGCCTTTTTCACCGGCACCGCCGCCGAGGTGACCCCGATCCGCGAGGTCGACGACCGCCCGATCGGCACCGGCACGCGCGGCCCGATCACCGAACGCCTGCAGTCACGCTACTTCGACGTGGTGCAGGGGCGCGACAGCCGCCACGAAGGCTGGCTGACCTTCGTCTGAGGCACCCGAACTTTCCGTCAACCGGATGCGAGAAGAATCATGGTGAACCCCGATACCGCCCACCATCAGGACCAGTACCAGACGCCGAACGCGCAGACCGAGATTACGGTCACGCGCAAGGATCTGCCGCTGCACTGCCCCACGCCCAGGATGGCCCTGTGGGCCTCGCACCCGCGTGTCTTCCTCCCGATCGACGAGACCCCGGACGGCCGCTTCCAGTGCCCCTACTGCGGCACCCAGTTCATCCTGAAGGAAGGCGACTGATTCGTCCGGTCTCCTGAGACTGGTGTCCCGGGCCCACGGCTCCCCCAGACCGAGCGCCCAGGTGGGAATGGGACGAGCGCCTTATGGCCAAAATCCTCGTAATCAAACACGGCGCCTTCGGCGACGTTGTCCAGGTGGATGGAGTGCTGCGCGACATCCGTCAGCACCACCCGGGTGACGAGCTTGTCGTATTGACGACGCCGCCATATCGCTCGATCTTCGAGCGTTGCCCTCACGTGGATCGCGTTCTCACGGAGACGCGACCTAAGGCACGCGAGCCCTTGCTGTGGTGGCGCCTGGCACGGATGTTACGAAGTGAACAATTTGACCGTGTCTACGATCTCCAGAATTCCGGCCGGACGTCGATCTATCGCCGCTATTTCCTGAAACACGCCGACTGGGTCTTCGGCGAGCGCAAACGTGGCGAAGAGTCGGCGCTCTCTGCCTTTCAGCGACAGCTCGCAGGGGCCGGGCTGGACACCCCCTACACCCTTGAGCCTGATATTGGCTGGATGGCGGATGATGTCACATCCATCCTCAAGGCCTGCGGCGTGACCGGAAAGTACATCGTTTTGATTCCGGGGTCCTCGGCCAGCCACCCCGAGAAGCGCTGGCCCCATTACGCGACCCTTGCGTTGGCAATCGCCAACCAGACGGACTATCAGGTGGTCACCGTGCCGGGGCCCGACGAAATCGAGCTATGTCGATCAATCCCCGCGACGCCCCTGTTTGACCCCCATGACAAAGTGCTCGACTGGTTCGGGTTGGCGGGGGCGATCCGGGACGCCTCATACGTGGTCGGAAACGACACCGGGCCGACGCATGTTGCCGCCTGCCTCGGCAAGCCGGGACTGGCCTTGTTCGGGCCGCATGCTTCGCCCGTTCGAACCGGTCTGTCCCGCGCCAAATTTCGGGCGCTCGAGGCGGGCGACCTGAAGGATCTCCCGGTGGAGACTGTGTTGAGGGAGGTGGTCGCGGATCTTCGATCGGACTAGCTTTTGTAGTCCGAATAGGATTTTTCCTCGACAATCGCCGAGTTGCACAGCGTGTTGACGGCCTTCTTGATGCGGGCGCGCTCGTCGTTGGTGATGTAGACCGAACGCGCCAACTCCACGAAACGCGTGCCGAACTCCTTCTTCGCTTCGCACTCCCGGATCTCGTCCTCGATCTCCCAAAGCTTCGAGTTCACTTCGCGCAGGTCCCGTTCGAGCCCTTCAACCTCGGGGCTGTCCAGCCCGGCCTGAATCCAGGTTTCCTGAAGTACATTCAGCTCATGGCGAATGTTCCGGAGCTTCTCTGCATCGTCGATGCGCTCGTTCTTGATCTTCAGGATCGTGATCTTGTCCAGCAGTTCGCCGGCACCGACCTCGATGGTTACTGAACCTGGTTGTTCTTGCATGGGGCCCCCGATTGATTTGCTGACGTGATTATCCCCCAGGGCTGGATGTCGTGTCATGGCACGGAGCTGGAGTTGATGTGGTCGGCTAACGAGCACGCTACTTTGAGTTACTATCACGCGCCTGCGAATGGGGTGGGCATGATTTTTCTAGGCAAGGAATCCAGGCACGGTTCGGCAGGGGGCGCGCAAGAGCGTTGGTCCTTCAGTGTGAAGTTGGTGTTGGCCTTGGTGGGGCTGGCGCTTTTTGTGCTGCCTTTTGGCACAGGGGTTTTTCTTCCCCTGGCGCTCCTTGCCCTGGCGGGGCTTGCTCTAATGGTCTTTCGCTTGCCGGCGTTGTGGTCTGAGGTCTGGATCAGGTGGGCGTTGTTGCTCTTGCTCGCAATATGGCTTCCCCAGCTGCTGGCGTTGATCGTGGCGGTGGACTTTGATCGCGCTCTGCGTACAGCCCTGACCTACCCGCTTTTTGCGGCGGCAATACTTCCATTGCTCTGGGTCGCCCGGCATCGTGATGTAGCGACGCCGTTGCTCTATGGAGTACTGGCGCTGGCCGTTTTCTGGTCGCTGGACGGGATCTTTCAGTTTGTCACCGGCGCGAACGTATTGGGGTACCCGTACAACGGACGCCGCATTGACGGGCTGTTTCATCCGAACATGCGGCTAGGCATCGTGCTGGCGCATTTCCTGCCGTTCGTCCTGGAGGCGTCGCGT
This sequence comes from Thioalkalivibrio sp., assembly GCA_050485285.1. Lineage (GTDB taxonomy): Bacteria > Pseudomonadota > Gammaproteobacteria > Ectothiorhodospirales > Ectothiorhodospiraceae > Thioalkalivibrio. Next base: position 326 of record JBJHBC010000017.1, on the reverse strand, counting down.
CGCCTGGCCTCGTTCAATCGGCTGGCGGTCCTGTTGCCGCTGATCGTGATCGTCGCGATCCTCCTCTCGGGTTCCCGGGCGGCCATGGTGGCGACCTTGATCGTCCTGTTTGCCTACGGCCTTTTCCTTGTCGGGTATTACCGCCTGCGCATGCATACGGTGAGCGCAGTTCTGAGCATCCTCATACTGGGCATTGTCGTGGCGCTGTGGGTGTCGCCCGAGACTCGGGATCGTCTGGCGGTCGTCTCGAAGGCCTCTGAGCTCAGCATCGAAGCCATCGATGAGGCGACGGCGAAGCGCGGGACGATCTGGCTTGCTTCCTGGCG
>JBJHBC010000016.1:19960-28028 GCA_050485285.1 Thioalkalivibrio sp. | reverse complement strand
CCAGTAACGCTGTTCGTAGTCGCGGTCGCGATCCCGGACCGGGACTGGCACGAAACCCATGGCCTCGAAGAAGCCGGCGGCCGTGGCCTGGGCCTTGACCAGCACCCCGGCCACGCCGACCTCGCGTGCGGCTTCCTGGCAGGCCGCGACCAGTTGCCGGCCCACCCCTTGTCCGCGTGCGGACCGCCCGACGTAGAGCCCGTGGAGCAGGAGACCATCCGCGACACCCTCCGGCAAATCAAGGGGGCCGGCCGCCTCCCAGGCGGCAACACCGACCACCTGGCCTTCGCGCTCGAGGACGATGACGTCGAGAAACATCCGGTCGGCCTCGGTATAGCGATAGGCCGGCAGGGCCAGCCGGCGCACCCGTTCCGGTAGCGGCCAGTCCTCGATGGCCTCGGCCACGAGGCCATTGATGGCGTCGAGATCGCCGGCAAGGGCCGGACGGAGCGCGGCAGTGGAGTCAGGACCTGGAGATTGGGGCATCGTTTTGCGGGGCGTCGGCATGGTTCCTGCTCGGACCCTGTCGACGGGCCGAAGTGCCATGCGCAGCCCCCGCGAAGGGCTTCACGACAACGCAATGCCCGATCGGGGATAATCCGCGCCGCACCGAAAGGAGACGACACCGCACCATGACGGAACTGAAAAAGGCCATCGAGCACCAACGCGACTACCTCGAGAACAAGCTGCAGGAGCCGCTGGCCACCATCGCGCGTCGGCTGTCCGCGGTCTGGCCGCGCCGCGAGGACCTGGACTCGATCCTGGAAGAGGCGATCCGCCAGATCCCGGAGGCCACGTTCGTCTATGCCCTGAATACCCGGGGCATCCAGCTCTCCGACAACATCTCGCGCAGCGGCGTGCTGCCGGAGCATTTCGGGCGCGACCGGTCACAGCGGCCCTACATGAAGGAGGTCGTCCCGGCGACGGGCTTCCTGCTTTCGGATGCCTACATCAGCCTGCTCGGACGGCGGCCCTCGCTGACCGCGCTGCAGCTCGTTCGCGACAGCGACGGGAACGCGCTGGGCTTTCTGGGTGCCGATTTCGATCTGCGCAACCTGCCCGATTTTTCTGAGGATCTGTACGAAGAACCCAACGAGTGGCGCCAGATCAAGGGCGATCCGTCCATCCGCGGCACGCTGTTCCTGCAGAGCCGCACCGAAAGCCTGATGGACCAGAACATGGATACCGCCCTGGCCATCCTCGAGGAGCTGTTCACCGAGCGCGGCGTGTTCCAGGGCGTGTTCCACTTCTCCAGCTCGCGCGCCACGCTGTGGACCACCGAGGATCCGTACCGCTACCGCATCCTGACCCACGAATCCCTCGGCGATCCCGACGTGTGCCTGGCGTTTCCGCACGAGCCGTACCCCGAGGAGGCCCTGATCCCGAAAGACAAGGTCGGCCGGGTACTGGAGGGGCTGAAGGCCCTGCGCTACGCGGACGAGACCATCTATCTGCGCTCCGCCTCCATCAACCTGTTCAATGGCATGGTCAGCCTCACCTTCTCCTGTGACGGCTCGCACTACATGACCTGGGACGAGTTCCTCGGCCGCTCGATCGAGTTCTGGATCGGCGCCACCGGGTAAGAGGTCCCGGCCCGGGCTGTCGCGGGCCGCCCATCTCGGTCATCATGGGTACAGGATCACCGGGGCCACATGCCTATGGAAACCGGATACGCCAGGGAGACAGGTGGCCGCGCCGAGCAGCAGGATGCGGTGACCGTGCTGCACGGGCCCGACGGGCAAAGCGCGTTGCTGCTGGTGGCCGATGGCATGGGCGGCCACGAGGGCGGGGCGCTTGCCTCGCGCACGGCCGTGGCGACGGCCGAACGCCTGTGGAATCGCTGCGCGGGGCGAACCGCGGATGGCCCTGCCCTGCTGGAGAGCCTGTTCCAGGAGACCCATGCGACCCTGCTGGAACAGGGCGGTACCGATCCGGCCCTGCGCCCCGGAACCACGCTGGTGGCCCTGTACGTTACGCCCGACTCGGCCTGCTGGGCCCATTGCGGCGACAGTCGTCTGTATCACGTGGAGGGCGATCGCCTGCAGGGCCGCACGCGCGACCACACTCGGGTGCAGCAGCTGGTCGACCAGGGGGTGATCCGCGAGGCGGAGATGGCCACGCACCCAGAGCAGAACCACTTGCTGCAGGGTCTGGGCGTGGTCGACCCCATACAGGTCGACCATGACGCGGCGCCCGTGACCACCCAGACCCGCTTCCTGCTGTGTTCCGACGGCTTCTGGGAACAGTTCGGGCCGGACGCGATCGTCGAACTGCTGGACCATCCCGATCTGGGCACCGCGACCACCGAGGCAGCCCGCGAGGCGGCGCGGCGCGGCGGGCCTGGTGGCGACAACGTGGCGGTTGCCACCTGGCGGGCGGCGCGGCGGCGTGGTCGATTCTGGCGCCGGCACCTGAAGGCTCGGGTCCAGCCGACGCTGGCGCTGTTGCTGCTGCTCGCCGCGGCGCTGGCGATCCTTCTGTGGCCGCTGGACTGATGCCGACCGTATACTTCGGGACGTTCCGCGCCTGACCCGAAGACCTTGCCATGACGCGATCCCACAACCTGCCTTTACGTCTCGCCCTGCTCGCGGCATTGGCCGGGTTGCTGTCCGGCTGCGCGCAGTTGCAGGGGGTGTTCAACCCCGAGGCGGAGGCCGACGAGGCAACGGAGCCGGCGGAGACCCCCGCGCCCGAACCGGCAGTAGAAGAACCGGAGGTCGAACCCCTCGAGATCGCCGAGATCGTGCAGCTCCTGCAGCGCGGCGAGATGGACCGGGCGCAGGAGGCGCTGGACCGGTTGCTCGCGGACGAGCCGAGGAATCACGCCGCGCGCCATCTGCGCGACCAGCTTTCCGGGGACCCCCGGGCCATCCTCGGCGAGGACCATTTCGAGCACACGGTGGAGCCGGGCGAGACGCTGGCCCGGCTGGCGCGCGAGCACCTGGGGGATGCCAACCGCTTCGTGATCCTCGCGCGCTATAACGACCTGGAGCGCCCGGACCGATTGCTGGTCGGGCAGCGGCTGCGCATCCCCCGGGATGCCTCCGCGCTGCCGCGCGGCGCGAGCGACCTGGATGATCAGCTGACCGCGCTGGATCCGGATGCCGCCCCCGGGGTGGGCGAGGACGGCCTGCGCCGGGCCCTCGAGGCCGACCTGGCCGCGGAGCGTTACGGTGCGGCCCTGGAGGTCGTGGAGCGGGCCCGCCAGCGCCCCGAGGCGGGGACGCAGTGGGCCGACTGGCTGGAGCCCCTGGCGCGCGAGGCCGAAACGGGCTACTGGTACCAGCGCGGCCTGGAGGCCCGGTCAGCCGGGGAGACCGCGAAGGCGCTCGAGGCCTTCGGCGAGGTGCTCGCGCGGGACCCGCAGCATTCCGGCGCCCGCCAGCACCACGCCGAACTGGAGCAACAGCGCAAGGAGGCCCTGCATGCAGAGGCCATCGTGCGCTACCGCAACCAGGACCTGGATACCGCGATCGCGCTGTGGGACGAGGCGCTGGCGATCGACCCCGAGTTCGAGGCGGCCCGCGGGTACCGGCTGCGCGCGCTGGAACTGCAGCGCCGGCTGGACGCCTTCGACGGTTAAGGAAACACTGATCCATGTACACACGTGTGTTGGCACCCCAGGTTTTCCGAGACAAGGCGCGTCGTGCAGCGGGTAGTGGTTCTACCCGCCCGTTTTTGATGGATTCGGGGCGCAACGCAGGATCGGGGAACCCCGGGGTGCCAACCTCACAATTTCATAAGCGAAGGGGCCCCGCCGCCCGTTTTTGATAACGACGGGCGTGCGCCCGGCGTTGCGGCTCGCTTGGTAATTCGGCAACACTTCACTCTCTGCGCCCTGTTCGCACGCCAAAGCGACTCGAGCGCGAGCGTGTACATGGATCAGGTTTCCTTAGTCGGTTCCGGTCCGTCTCGTGGCGGCCTCGGACGGCAGATCCTCGGGGGCCAGTTCCTGGGTCGGGTCCCCGGCGGGCGCGGCGTGGCCGGTGCCGGGTTCGCTCACCCCGTCCGAGCGCCGCTTCATGCGCGCCTCCAGCGAATCCGCCATCGCGTTGTAGGCACTGAAGACGCGTTCGAAGTCATCCCGGCGCCGGGCCCGGATGCGCGTGTCGAGCCGCCCCTGGCCAATCTGGTCCAGCGCCCCGCGCAGGCGGTCCAGGGGCTCCTGCAGACGCCGGGCCAGCACGTAGGCTCCCAGCAGCACCGCGAGCAGCGTGACCAGTGTAAGCATCATCAGGGCCATGAAGGTGGCCTCGTTGGCCGCGCGCAGCGACCCCGTGGACAACCCGACCTGGAGCTGGCCGATATGGTGATCCTGGTAGCGCACCGGGGCCTCGAACAGGAACAGCTCCCCGCCATCCGGCCCAGCCACGGACCACACGGCCTGGCCATCCCGACGCTGGAGGAGATGCTCGTCGGGCGGCGGCTGATACGGCTGGCCTACGGCCTCGGGGTCGCTGCTGGCTACCACCTGGCCGCGATGGTCCGCCACGCTCAGCAGGGCGATCTCGCGGTTGGCCTGCATGTCGCGCAGGCGGCCCTGGACCGCGATGGTATCCTCCAGCAGCAGGTCCTCGGCGCTCTCCACCGAGATGATCTGGGCGAGCGTGGAGCCGTAGTCGAACGCCAGGTCGGTCATCACGGCATTCTGCTTCTGATGCACCAGGGTCCCTCCGACGACCAGCGTGACCGCGACCAGGACCCCCATCACCGCCGCCCAGCGCAGCCGCAACGGGACGATGTGGCGGCCCGCCCCGGCCCGCTCGCGTTCGCCGCGCGCCTCTTCGATGCGCTCGAGGTCCACCAGCAGTTCACCCGCCGACTGATAGCGCTGATCCGGGTCTTTCGCCAGCAGGCGCAGTACCAACTCGACCAGTTCCTGCGGGCAGTCGCGCACGATGACCCGGGGTGACGGAACAGGGTCCCGGACCACCCGGGTCAGCAGAGTCTCGACATCGTGGCCGCGAAACGGCGTGGCGCCGGTCAGGAGCTCATACAGGACCACGCCGACCGAATACAGGTCGGCCCGCGCGTCGGTGGGCTGTCCGCGCACCTGCTCCGGGGCCATGTAATGCGGGGAACCGGCGACATAGCCATCGTCGTCGGCCCGCCAGTCGGGGTCGCTGAGGGTGCGGGCGATACCGAAATCCATCACCTTGATGTTGGCCGTGGCGCTGGTGACGATGATGTTTTCGGGCTTGATATCCCGGTGCACCACGCCATGCCGGTGCGCGTAGTCGAGCGCCTCCACTAGCTGGATGGCGATCTTCAGGACATTACGCAACAGCAACGGGCGGAACTGGTCGGCGAATTCCGCGAGCGTGATCCCGTCCAGCAGCTCCATCGCGATGAACGGCTGGTGATCCGACTCGCCGACATCGAAGATGGTGACGATGCCGGGATGAGTCAGGGTGCCGGCCGCGCGCGCCTCGGCCAGGAAGCGCCGGCGATACTCGGGGCGGCAGGCGTAGTCGGGCTGCAGGGATTTGATGGCAAGCGGCCGGCGGATATCCGGGTCGTAACCACGATGGATCACGGCCATCGCGCCGCGGCCGATCTCCTCGCCGACCCCGTAGCGCCCGATCCGCTGCATAAGGGAGCCGGGCCCGGCCCTCAGGCCGTCTCGAGCAGAATGCGCGCGATCACCGCCAGCACCAGGACCACGACCGCGATACCCAGCCAGCGCCAGCGCGTCCGGCGGCCGCCACCAGGACGGGCATCGGACCCGTCATCGCGACGGCGGAACACGAACTCGGCGCGCCCGAACCGGACATGGTCGCCGTCCTTCAGCACCGCTTCGTGGACTTTCTCGTCGTTCACCCAGGTCCCGTTGGTGGAGAGCAGGTTGACCACCCGGCACTCGCCCCCGTCGTTGACCAGCCAGGCATGCTGCGAGGACACGCTGCCCTCCTGCAGGACAATGTCGTTGTCCGCCTGGCGACCGACCGAACGCTTGCCCGGCTTGAGCGTCAGGCGCTGCTGGCCGAAGGGCTCGGAGAGCCCCACCAGCACCGGATGGCCACCGGGCGGGGCCTCCTCGCCGGCGGGGTCGGTCGCCGCCTCCGGCTCGGGCACGGCCTGTCCCTGAAACAGCATCGTGCCCTGCGGCCCACTGCGGCCGCCATCTCTGCGTCGTCCCTGATCGCTCATACATCCCCCTGCTTCGCGAGCCGTGATCCGGCCCTGTTCGTCGGGCTTGCACCCGTTCGAGTATGCACGGGCCACACGCGCCAAAACAACGAATGCGTCACAGCATGAGACGGCCTGGTATGCTCCGGAGACCCACCCGCCACGACAAGCCATCACGACAAGGAGTCTGAACATGGAACAGGACGCAACCAGCACGGCCGACCTCCGGGGCCTGATCGAGCCGCTTGTACGGGGCAAATTCTGGATGCAGTTGATCGGGGTGATGCTGATCATCTCGGGCGGACTGACCGCCCTGTCGATCATCGGCATCATCATCGCGTGGATCCCGATCTGGGCCGGCGTGGTGTTGATGCAGGCCGCCGGGGCCTCCCAGCGCGCCTACGAAAGCGGCGACCCCGAGGCGATCAAGTACGCGCTCGGGCGCCTGCGGATCTACTTCACGATCTTCGGCGTGCTGCTGCTGATCTACCTGATCCTGATGGTGCTGGGCATGATCTTCGGGATCGGTGCCGGACTGATGGGTATGGGCGGCATGAGCGGCGCCATGTAGGTCCCGTCGCCCGGGCCCGGGCGATTAAAGGAGTAAGGCTTGGACCACACCAGGCGCCCGCGGCCCCCCGGGGACCCGCTGCACCGGGAAGACACCGCGGTTCAACAGGCGTTCGACGCCTGGCATCGCCAGGCGCGTATCCCGCAGGTCCGCTACGTCGCGCTGCTGACGGCTCTGATGTATTTCCTGTTCAGCGCCGTCGAACAATCAGTGGCGGCGGACCTGCACAACGAACGGCTGGTCGCGCATGCGGTGCTGGTGCCCGGCCTGCTGCTGGCGGTGGCCGCGATGAGCCTGCGGGCTTCTCTGCAGCGGCCGATGTGGGCCCTGCTGATGGTAGCGCCGGTGATCGCGAATGGCGCCAGTCTCCATCTGAACACCGGGTCGCCGCAGTTCCTGGTGTTCGCCCCCGAGATCTATCTCAGCATCATGTGGACCTTCGCGATATCGGGTCTGCCGCTGCGCCAGGCCTCGATGGCCGCCAGCGCCATCGTGGCGCTGGTGATTGTCGCCGCCTTCCGCGATCCCATGCAGGGCGAGCTGATTCAGCTGCACCTCCTGTGGGTGCTGGCCGCCTTCTCCTTCGGCGCGCTGAGTGCCTTCATGCTGGAGCATGCGCGCAAGCACAGCTTCCTGCAGCAACGCCAGCTGGAACGCTCGGCGCAGGTCGACGAGCTGACCTCGCTGTGGAACCGTGCCCATATCGAGCGCCTGTTCGAAGCGGAGCGGGCCCGCGCCGAGCGCTACGGCGAACCGTTCTCGGTCATCCTGCTGGACATTGATCACTTCAAGGCAGTGAACGATACCTGGGGTCACAGTGCCGGTGACCGCGTGCTGAGGCAGTTCGCGGACCTGCTGCGCCAGAATCTGCGCGAGGTGGATGCGATCGGCCGGATCGGGGGCGAGGAGTTCTTCGTGCTGCTGCCGCAGACGCCCGTCGCGCAGGCACAGGGGGTCGCCCGCGAGTTGCAGGCCCGCATCAATGCCTTCGACTTCGAGACCGTCGGGCGGCGCACCGCGAGCTTCGGCGTGACCGAATATCGGCCGGGCGAAAGCCGGGTCGACACCTTCGATCGCGCCGACCAGGCCCTGTACGCCGCGAAAAAGAACGGCCGCGACCGCATCGAGGTGCGCTAGCGCGGCCTCACCCGGGCCATCCCCGTTGGCTTACACCTCGCGGTAGATCTTCGCGCCCTTCTCGACGAACTCCACGGCCTTCTCCTGCAGGCCCTTCGTCAGGGCCTCGTCCTCGCTGATGCCTTGGGCCGCGGCGTAGTCGCGCACGTCCTGGGTGATCTTCATCGAGCAGAAGTTCGGACCGCACATGGAGCAGAAGTGGGCGACCTTGTGCGCCTCCTTGGGCAGGGT
>JBJHBC010000016.1:0-19860 GCA_050485285.1 Thioalkalivibrio sp. | reverse complement strand
CCGGCGTGGATGGTGAAGTAGTCCACGCCCTGTTCGGCCTGCTCGATCAGGGTGTCGCGGAACAGCTCCCAGGTCAGATCCTCGGGCTTGCCGTCGACCTTCTCCAGCGCCTGGTAGATCGGCACGGTGCCGATCGGCACCGGCGAGTTGCGCAGGATCCACTCGCGGGTCTCGTGGATGTTCTTGCCGGTGGACAGGTCCATCAGGGTGTCGCCGCCCCAGCGCGCGGACCACACGAGCTTCTCCACCTCCTCCTCGATCGAGGAGGTGACCGCGGAGTTGCCGATGTTGGTGTTCACCTTCACCCGGAAGTTGCGGCCGATGATCATCGGCTCGAGCTCGGGGTGGTTGATGTTGGCCGGGATAATCGCGCGGCCGCGAGCGATCTCGTCGCGCACGAACTCGGGGGTGATCGCGTCCGGGATGGAGGCCCCAAATGACTCGCCGGCGTGTTGGCGGAGCAGCTTCTGGTAGCGCGGGTCGGCGCGCAACTCCTGCAGGCGATTGTTCTCGCGGATCGCGACGAACTCCATCTCCGGGGTGATGATGCCCTGGCGGGCGTAGTGCATCTGCGAGACGTTCGCGCCGGCCTTCGCGCGGCGCGGCGGGCGGATGTGCTCGAAGCGCAGGCTGGCCAGTTCCGGATCGGCGGCGCGGGCGCGGCCGTACTCCGAGCTCGGGCCGTCCAGCCACTCGGTATCGCCGCGTTCGTCGATCCAGCCACCACGCAGATCCGCCAGGCCGCGGGTCAGGTCGATGCTCGCGTCCGGGTCGGTGTAGGGGCCGGAGGTGTCATAGACCGGGATCGGCGGGTTCTCCTCCGGGGCGCCGGAGGTCATGGTCGGGCTCTGCGCCACCTGCCGGAACGGCACGCGGATGTCCGGGCGCGAGCCCTGGACGAAGACCTTCTCGGAACTGGGGAACGGGCGCGTGACGTCGGCGGAGACCTGAGCGGTCTTGCGGGCGAAGGACTCGGGGATGGCGCTCATGCGTTGACCTCTGCAACTCGGGCGTGGCGGCAGAGGGGTCGGAACGGGCCGGACAGACTGCGGACGGGTCGCGCGCGGACTGGAACGAGCACCGAGCTTCCCTCCGCCAGTGTGAACTGGTTCAGGTTCAAGGGGACTCTCTCAGCCCGGCACATGGCGCGGGCACCCCCAGCTCTGGGCCAGAGTGTAGCGCACGTAGCCCGCAGCGGCATCCACAAGTCCGCGCAGGCTACGGTGTTTTGCGTTAGATTATGGCTTTGTGACAACCTTCGCGCCGCCATGTCCCCCAAGAACTTCGTCTTCGAGCTGTTTGGCCGTTCCCCGGTGCGCCCGCTGCAGGCGCACATGGAGAAGATCCGCGCCTGCATCGCCGAGCTCCCCCCGTTCATGGAGGCCATGGCGCGCGACGACTGGGAGACCGCGCGCGAGCAGCAACGCAAGATCGCGAAGCTGGAGCGCGAGGCCGACCGCCTGAAGAAGGACCTGCGGCTGCACCTGCCCAAGGGCATGATGCTGGCGATGTCCCGCCGCGACGTGCTGGATACGTTGCTGATCCAGGACCGCATCGCCAACATGGCGAAGGACATCGCCGGGCTGATGCTGGGCCGCCAGATGCAGTTCCCCGACAACATGCGGGAACCGATCAAGCGCTTCCTTGACCGCAGCGTGGATGCGGTCGACCAGGCCGGTCGGGCCATCAACGAACTGGACGAGCTGGTGGAGGCGGGGTTCCGCGGCCACGAGGTCGAGGTCGTCAACGGCATCCTCACCGAGCTGGACCAGATCGAGCACGAATCCGACGAGGCCCAGCGCGAGGTGCGCGAGATCCTGTTCGCCCAAGAGGCGGAGCTGCCGCCGGTGAACGTGATCTTCATGTACCGCGTGATCGACTCGATCGGCGAGCTGGCCGACCTGGCCCAGCGTGTAGGCAGCCGCCTGCAGTTGATGCTCGCCAAGTAAACCCCGGCACCCAGGAACAGGCCCCGAGGACCGCATGGAATACAGCACCCTGTTGCTCGGCCTTGCAGTGATCTTCGGCCTGTTCATGGCCTGGGGCATCGGCGCCAATGACGTCGCCAATGCCATGGGCACCTCGGTCGGCTCGCGCGCGCTGACCATCCGCCAGGCGGTCTTTGTCGCCGCGATCTTCGTATTCTCCGGAGCCTGGCTCGCCGGCGGCGAGGTCACCCAGACCATCCGCAGCGGGATGGTCGACTCCAGCCTGATGGCCGACAACCCCGAGCTGCTGGTCTACGGGATGCTGGCAGCCCTGGCGGCCGCCGGGACTTGGCTCCTGGCCGCGTCCTATTTCGGCTGGCCGGTCTCCACGACCCATTCGATCATCGGGGCGATCATCGGTTTTGCCGTGGTCGGACTCGGGTTCGAGGTGGTGCGCTGGGAGCGCGTCGGGACCATCGCGATGTCCTGGGTGGTCTCGCCCATGGTCGGCGGCATGATTGCGTTTGCCCTGTTCCGCAGTGTGCAGATCCTGATCCTGGACACCGTCGATCCGCTGAAGAACGCCAAGCGCTGGGCCCCGCTGTACATCTTCCTGACGGCCTTCGTCACCGCCCTGGTCACCATGTTCAAGGGGTTGACCCATGTCGGGCTGGATCTGACGACGCTGCAGGCCTATGGCTTCGCCATTCTAATCAGCGCGGTGGTGGTCGTGCTCGGGATGATGGCGATCCGCCGCCTGCGCTTCGACGACCCCTCGGGCGTGGGCGAAGAAGGCTCCCATTTTGCCAATGTCGAGAAGGTATTCGGCGTCCAGATGGTGGTGACCGGCTGCGCGATGGCCTTCGCTCTGGGCTCCAACGACGTCGCCAATGCGGTGGGCCCGCTGGCCGCGGTCGTAGACGTGATCCAGACCGGCGACGTGAGCGCCGAGACGGTCGTGCCGATGTGGGTGCTGCTGCTGGGCGGGTTCGGGATCGTCTTCGGCCTGTTCACCTACGGCCACAAGGTCATCGCGACGGTCGGCACGGGCATCACCCAGCTCACGCCCAGTCGTGGCTATGCCGCCACCGCCGCGGCGGCGGCCACCGTGGTACTGGCTTCGGGCACCGGCTTGCCGATCTCCACCACGCACACCCTGGTCGGCGCGATCCTCGGGGTGGGCCTGGCGCGCGGGATCGCCGCGATCAACCTCGGGCTGGTGCGGATGATCTTCCTGTCCTGGATCGTGACCCTGCCGGCCGGGGCCATCCTCGCGGTGGTCTACTTCTACATCCTCCGCGGCATCCTCGGCTAAGCCCGGGGCATTCCACATCCCACACGCATTCCGTCCGGTCAGGACGAACAGCTGAGCTGGATGCCGCTGGCCCACGCCGGGGGCAGATCGGCATAGGCCTCGAACGCGGGCTGCTCGTCGAACGGCCGGGCGAGAATCCGCTGCAGGCGCTGCACCTCGGAGGGATCACCGGCCTCGGCCCGCTCGATCGCGGCCTGCGCCAGGTGGTTGCGCAGGATGTACTTCGGGTTGACCGCGTTCATCGCCGCCCGGCGCGCATCCGCCGCTCGACCTTCCTGCGCCAGGCGCGCCTGGTAGCGCGACCACCATGCCTGCCAGGCGGCCCGATCCTCCAGTTCCGATTCCAGCTGCGCGCGCGTCTCCGCCTGCTCCAGATCCGGCAACTGGCGGAAAAAGCGGGTGTAGTCCACGCCCTCGGCCGCCATGCGGGCCAGCAGGTCCTGGATCAGGGCCTCGTCGCCTTCCTGCGCCGCCTGCAGGCCGAGCTTCGCCCGCATGCGCGCGAGCCAGGCACGGCGGTACTGCGGCTGGAAATCCTGCAGCAAGGCCTTGGCGCGCTCGATCGCCGCCTCCCGCGTGGAGTCGGCGAAGTACATCACCAGGGTCTCGGCCAGTCGGATCAGGTTCCACTGCGCGATCTGCGGCTGCTGATCGAAGGCGTAGCGCCCGCCCTGGTCGGTGTGGTTGCAGATGTAGCCGGGGTCGAAGGCATCCATGAAGGCGAACGGACCATAGTCGATGGTCAACCCGGCCAGGCTCATGTTGTCGGTGTTCATCACCCCGTGACAGAACCCGATGGCCTGCCAGTCTGCAATCATCCGCGCGGTGCGGCCAATCACCGCCTCCAGCATCGCAGCCACCGGATCTTCGGCATCCACCAGCTCCGGATAATCGTGCGCCAGGGCGTAGTCGATCAGCTCCTGCAGGCGCGCGCTGTAGCCGTTGTAGTGGAAGTACTCGAAATGGCCAAAGCGCAGGAAGCTGGGCGCGGCACGCAGCACAATGGCCGCCGGTTCAACACGCTCGCGGTACACCGGCAGGCTGGAGCCGAACAGGGCCACCGCACGGGTGGTCGGCACGCCGAGCGCGGCCATCGCCTCGGAGACCAGGTATTCGCGCACCGAGGAGCGCATCACCGCTCGGCCATCCGCACCGCGCGAGAAGCGCGTCGGGCCGGCGCCCTTCACCTGCAGCTCCCAAGTCTCGCCGCGGGGGGCTCGCACCTCGCCCAGGAGCTTGGCGCGGCCGTCGCCCAGTTGCGGGACGAACACCCCGAACTGGTGGCCGGCGTACACCGATGCCCGTGGTTCCGCCCCGGTCAGCTCGCTTCCGCGGGTGCAGGCCCCCAGCCAGGGATCGCGAGCGAAGGTCCCGCCCTCAAGCCCCAGCCGGTCGCACATTGCCGTGCTGGTCGCGAGGCAGGCAGCATCCGGGAACGGGGCCGGCGCCGGGGTCTCGTGAAAGGCCTCCGGCAAGCGGGCAAAGCGGTTGATCCACTCCAGTTCGGAGTCGGTGCAGGCGGCTTGAGCGGGGTCGGGAACCGACATGGGGCATCTCGGCAGGTTGCGGTGTCAGGGGTTATCATGCGCGTCGCATCGACCCCGGTTCAGGAACCCACGGCGGTCGCGCGTTCATTCCCCGGCCGGGGCCCGTGGCCACCGGCCGTCCGCATGCATCCCGGAGGCAAGCCCCGTGTCCGAACAAGACAACCCCAAGCCGCAGAACCTGAAGACCAGCGAACGCCTGGTCTGGCTCGGCTTCATGCTGTTCTTCGTGGTCGTGCTGGCGATCTACATCGCCCGCGGCAACGGTCTGGAACAGGATCTGTCGGAAGCCAACCGCGACCTGCTGCAGGCGCAGATGCAACTGCAGCAGTACACCCGCCACGAAGTCCCCCGCCCGGTGGAACTGGGTCTGACCAACGCCCACCTGCAGGACCTGCAGCGCCGCGGCATGGTGCGCCCGAACGAGCGCCTGGCCGACGACCTGATGCCGCAGACCGACCTGATCCCCCACGAGGCCCCGGAGGGCGAGGAATACACCTTCCGCCGCGACGGCATCCACATACTCAACCACCAGTGGGTGCTGGCGAACTTCGAGGGGGACTCCGCGCATGGCCAGTTGCTGCTGGCCTACGAGGTCGTCCACGGCAACGTGCACTGGGAAGTGCTGGAGTCCACGCTGGACCGGATGTAAGGGCCGCGCTCCCCGGGCGGGGAGTGCTCTCCCGCTGCCAGGGAAATCCCGGGTCAGGCGTCGGCGCGCGCCAGCGCCGCCAGGTGTTCGCGGGCGGCCGCGGCCTGGCGGCGAACCTGCTCCGGGGCGGTCCCCCCGGTGAGATTCCGGGCCGCGGCCGAGCCTTCGGGCGTCAGCACCGCGAAGACATCCTCGCCCACCGCCGGGCTGATCGCCTGCAACTCCGCCAGCGGCAGCTCCGCCAGATCCACTCCGCGCGCCTGGGCGATGCGGACCGCCCGGCCGACCACCTCGTGGGCGTCGCGAAAGGCCACGCCCCGTCCGACCAGGTAGTCCGCCAGGTCGGTCGCGGTGGCAAAGCCCTTGCGGGTCGCGGCCAGGGTATTCTCCCGCCGCACCTCGAGGTTCGGCACCATGTCGCCGAAGGCGCGCAGCGACCCGAGCAGGGTGTCGACCGTGTCGAACAGCGGTTCCTTGTCCTCCTGGTTGTCCTTGTTGTAGGCCAGCGGCTGGCTCTTCATCAGGGTCAGCAGGGACATCAGGTGGCCATAGACGCGGCCGGTCTTGCCGCGCACCAGCTCGGGCACATCGGGGTTCTTCTTCTGCGGCATGATCGAGGAACCGGTGCAGTAGCGGTCCGGCAGATCGATGAAGGCGAACTGGGCGCTGGTCCACAGCACCAGCTCCTCGGCCTGGCGCGACAGGTGCATCATCAGGGTCGCCGCGGCCGCGGTGAACTCGATGGCAAAGTCACGATCCGACACCGCGTCCAGGGAGTTGCGGGTCACGCCATCAAAGCCCAGCAACTCGGCCGTGTATTCGCGATCCAGCGGATACGGCGTACCGGCCAGCGCGGCCGCGCCCAGCGGCAGGATGTTCACCCGACGACGCGCGTCTCGCAGGCGCTCGGCATCGCGCTCCAGCATCTCGTACCAGGCCAGCATGTGGTGGCCGAAGGTGACCGGCTGCGCGGTCTGCAGGTGAGTAAAGCCCGGCATCACCGTCTCCGCCTCGCGTTCGGCCAGGGCGATCAGGCCGTCCTGGTAGCCGCGGATCAGGCGCAGGATGTCGTCGATGCTCGCACGCAGCCACAGCCGGATGTCGGTGGCGATCTGGTCATTGCGCGAGCGCCCGGTGTGCAGCTTCTTGCCGACGTCACCGATGCGCTCGATCAGCCGTGCCTCGATGTTCATGTGCACGTCCTCGCGCCCGACCTGCCAGTCGAACGCACCGGCGGCGATCTCGTCGCGGATCGCGTCCAGACCGTCGAGGATCTGCGCGGCCTCGGCATCGGTCAGCACCCCGATCTTCGCCAGCATGCGTGCATGGGCCTGGGAGCCCTGGATGTCCTCGCGGTACAGACGGCGGTCGAACGCCACCGAGGCGGTGAAACGCTCGACGAAGGCATCGGTCGGCTCGGAGAAGCGTCCGCCCCACAGCTTGGCCTCGCCGGAGGCGGCGGGCGTGGCGGCTGGCTTGTCGTGCGGGGAATCCTGCGTCATGGTGCTTCCTGAAGGGACTTGGAAAGACACGGAAGTATACGGGCACAAAGGGGGGGTGAACATGGCACGACCGCGTCCCCGGAACGAGGCCCGGTACCAGGGGAGCAACTGACGCATGGCCCAGGGGGACACCGCCAGGCAGACCAACGGGGAGCTGTCGCCGCTGCCGGACTTCTGCAGCGCCGAGACGCTGCTGCGCGTGCTGATGGTGGCCGTACTGCTGGCGTTGGCGATCGCGCTGCTGCGCGGCGGGGGGCAGGACTGGCTGTCGGCCCTGGCGCTGCACGCCCTGTTCATCTTCTGGGTGGCGCTGACCAGCCTTCTGATCCTGTGCGCCCTGAAGCGCCCGCTGCACCGGCTGCCCCTGACCGCCCAGATCGTGCTGCCGCCGCTGGTGCCCATCGCCAACACGGCCATCGTCTATCGCCTGGCCGAGGAGCTGGTGCTGGCCGACCCCGCCCTGCGCTGGCCGGTGATCGGCGTGGCGACCATCCTCAGCCTGGTGGCGATGCACTACCTCTACCTGCAGGCGGCCTGGCAGCGCGAGACCCGGGCCGTGGCCGCGGCCCGCGAGCAGGCGATGCGCGCCCGCCTGCGGCCGCACTTTCTCTACAACAGCATGAACACCATCGCCGGGCTGTGCCGCAGTGACCCGGAACGGGCGGAGCAGATCACCCTGGACCTGGCGGACCTGTTCCGCGCCACCTTCGCCACCGGGGACCGCCACTCGCTGCGCGAGGAGCTGGAGCTGGTCCGCGCCTTCCTCGGGATCGAGCAGACCCGCTTCGGCGATCGCCTGGAACTGGACTGGGACTGCCCCGACCATGCCGGGCTGGACGTGCCGGTGCCCACGCTGTTCCTGCAGCCGCTCGCGGAGAACGCCATCCAGCACGGGATCGCCCCGGCGCGCGGCGCGGGTCGCATCTGGGTACGCTGCCGCATGGACTCGGGCCGGGTGACGCTGATCCTCGGCAACAGCGTGGACGCCCAGGCCCGCGGCGAGGGTACCGGGACCGGCACCGAGGCCGTGCGGCTGCGACTGCAGCATGCCTTCGGTGAACGGGTACACTTCGAAACGGAGGGGGGCGACGGGGCGTTCGAGGTCCGCATCCGGCTGCCCCTCGCGACCCGGGAGGGAACCCCATGAACGACCGCCCACTGGACTTGCTGGTCGCCGACGATGAACCCATCGCCCGCCAGCGCCTGAGCGCCCTGGCCCGGGAGCTGGGGCATCGGGTGGTGGCAGAGGCCGCGCACGCCGGTGAGGTCGAGACGCGCCTGCGAAACCACACTCCGGATGCCCTGCTGCTCGATATCGATATGCCCGGCGAAACCGGGCTCGAGCTCGCGCGGCGCCTGCATGCCGCCGACCCGGGGCTGACCGTCATCCTGGTCACCGCCCATGACCGCTTCCCGCTGGAGGCCTTCGAGGCGGGGGTGCGCGACTATGTGCTGAAGCCGGTACGCCGCGAACGGCTGGAACAGGCGCTGCAGCGCGCGGTGCAACAGAAGCAGGGCCGGGGCGAGACCTTCCCGAACGAGGTGCACATCACGGTGGGTCGGCGCGAGGAGCGCGTCCCGCTGGAGCGGGTCGATATCTTCATCGCCGAGGGCGGCTACGTGATGGCGCGTTCCGCGCGCCTGGCGGGTTTTGTGGATGGCCGCCTGCGGGATCTGGAGAGTCTCTACGGCCCGGCACTGTTGCGGGTACACCGCGGCTGCCTGGCGGTGAAGGCGTCGATCAAGGGGATCGAGACCCTCGGACCCACCGACAACCGCCTGTTGTTCCACGACGACCTGGACCCGATGCCAATCAGCCGTCGCCAGCTCCCGCGGGTGCGGGAGTACCTGCGCAACGGGACTTGAGCCGCCCGGCCCGCCGCAGCCCTTCGACCCCTCATGGCCCGCGAATGCGGGCGGTATTCGGGGACGCGGCGCAACGCCGTTATACTAGGCGGTTTTGAACGCCCGGCCACCCGCGCCGAGGCTCGCCCGGACGACCCATGAAGCCAGTACGCATCGCTACCCGAAAGAGTCCGCTTGCCATGTGGCAGGCGGAACATGTCGCCGCTCGCCTGCGCGCCCGCGAACCCGAGCGCCCGGTCGAACTGGTTGGCATGACCACCCAGGGCGACCGCGTGCTGGACTCGCCCCTGGCCCGGATCGGCGGCAAGGGGCTGTTCGTGAAGGAGCTGGAGATTGCGCTGCTGGAGGACCGGGCCGACATCGCGGTGCACTCGGTGAAGGACGTGCCGATGGAGCTCCCGGAGCAGCTGGAACTGCCGGTGATCCTGGACCGCGAAGACCCGCATGATGCGTTCGTGTCCAACCGCTATGCCCATGTCGACGAGCTGCCGCAGGGCGCGCGCGTAGGCTCCTCCAGCCTGCGCCGCCAGTGCCAGCTGCGGGCCCGGCGACCGGACCTGGAGGTGCGCGACCTGCGCGGCAACGTGAACACGCGCCTGAGCAAGCTGGATGCCGGCGAGTATGACGCGATCCTGCTGGCCGCGGCCGGGCTCAAACGCCTCGGGTTCCACGAACGCATCCGCTCCTGCCTGGAGCCGGACGTCAGCCTCCCGGCGGTCGGCCAGGGCGCCATCGCCATCGAATGCCGCGCGGGCGACCGCGCGATCGCCGATCTGATTGCGCCGCTCAACGACCCCGACACCGCCGACCGCGTGCGGGCCGAACGCGCCTTCAACCGCCGTCTGGAGGGCGGCTGCCAGGTCCCGCTGGCGGCCCATGCCACGCTAGACGGTGACCAGCTGCACCTGGACGGACTGGTCGGCGCGGTGGATGGCAGCCGCCTGCTGCGCCGCCAGGTGGACGGGCCGCGCGGCGAGGCCGAGGCCCTGGGGATTCGCCTCGCGGACATGCTGCTGGAACTGGGGGCGGGCGAACTGCTCGCCGCCGCCCATCGCGATCACGGCCAGGACACCAGGGGGTAACCGCATGACGGCAACCGCAGACGACAACACCGTTGCCGAAGGGAACGGGCCGCTGGCCGGCCTGGGCATCCTGGTCACCCGCCCGGCCGCACAGGCGGAGCCCTTCTGCAATGCGCTGGAGACCGAGAACGCGACCGTGATCCGGTTTCCGGTGCTGGAGATTCTCGCCCCCAGCGATCCCACCAACCTGCGCGAGGTCCTGGACCGGCTGGAGGACTTCGACATCGCGGTATTCATCAGCCCGAACGCCGTGCAACGGGTGCTGAACCTGGCACTCGCCGAACGCGAGTGGCCCGCGACCACGCAGATCGCCGCCATCGGCAACCGCACCGCGCAGGAACTGAAGGGCTTCGGTCGCCCGGCCGATATCCTGCCGCCGCGACGTTTCGACAGCGAGGCGCTGCTGGCGCAGGAGGCCATGCAGGACGTGGCCGGCAAGCGCGTGGTGATCTTCCGCGGCGACGGCGGGCGCGAGCTGCTGGGCGACACGCTGAAGGAACGCGGCGCCGAGGTCACCTTCGCCGAGGCCTACCGCCGCGGCCGCCCCGAGGGCGATACCGGCGAGCTGATGTATTCCTTCTCGCGCGGGCAGATCGACATCATCACCATCACCAGTGGCGAGGGCCTGCGCAATCTGTACGAGATGGTCGGCAAGCTGGGCCGCATGTGGCTGCGCAAGACCCCGCTGGTGGTCGGCAGCGAACGCATCGCGGAGATCGCACAGGAACTGGGGTTCAAGGCCGCGATCGAGACCGCCGAGGACCCCACCGACGCCGCCATGCTCGCCGCCGTCCACCGCTTGGCAGAGCAACTGCGCGCGGACCGCGCCTGATCAGCGACCACGAAGCGCACGAACCAATTCAAGGGCGAAAAGCCTGAACAGGAAGACGGGAAGATCGGAAGGTTCTAGTGCTTGGCCGCTGACCAAAAGATCAACGCCTTTCGAGCACCGCCGTCAGGAGACTCCCTGATCACCCCCAAAACCTTCCTGCCTTCCCGTCTTCCTGTTAAATGCCCTTGAATTTCTTCGTGTCTTCGTGCGCTTCGTGATGAACGGGCCCTGCGGGTGCCGAGGGGATCACTCGGCCGGCTTGGCGGGCTCGAAGCTGTCGTAGTAGAGCTGCTCCGGCGGCAGGCCCGCGGCGCGGAAGGCCTCGCGGGCCGCATGAATCATCGCCGGCGGGCCGGCCATGTAGACGTCGAAGCCGGACAGTTCTGGGTATTCGGCCAGGACCGCATCGTGCGGCCAGCCGCTGATGGCGGGAAAGCCGGCCGCGGTCTCCGCCGGCGTGTCGGACAGCACCGGCGTGAAACGGAAATGCTCGGCATGCTCGTCCGTCATCTTCTTCAGCCAGTCCGGGGCGTAGATACCCTCCGCCGCGCGCGCGCCCCAGAACAGGTGGTGCGGCCGATCCAGCCCCTCCGCGGCCAGGTGATCCAGCATCCCCTTCAGCGGACCGAAACCGGTGCCCCCTCCGACGAACAGGCGCGGGCGCGGGGAGTCCTCGTCGACGAAGAAGCTGCCGAGCGGGCCCTCGATGCGCAGCAGGGCCTTGGGCTTGAGCTCCTCGAACACCATGGTGGAGAAACGCCCGCCCGGCATGTGCCGGACGTGCAGGACCAGCTGGGCATCGTCATGCGGGGCGTTGGCGAGGGAGTAGCTGCGGCGGTCGCCACCCTTCAGCAGAACATCCAGATACTGTCCGGCCAGGAACTGCAGGCGTTCGGTGGCCGGCAGCTGGAGGCGCAGCTCCATCACGTCGTCCGCGAGGCGATTCAGCTCTGCCACACGGCAGGGCAGGGTCTTGACCACGATGTCGCGGGCAGCCCCGATCTCGCGCACCTCGATCTCCAGATCGTCCACCGGCACAGCCTGGCAGAACAGGGCCATGCCGTCGGCCAGTTCGGCGTCGGTGATGCCCTGCGGCCGGGTCGGGCCGTGATCCACTTCGCCCTGCAGGACCCGCCCCTTGCAGGAGCCGCAGGCGCCATTGCGGCAGCCGTAGGGAAACGCGTAGCCCTGGCGCAGGGCGGCCTCGAGCACGGTCTCGTCGTCCTCGACCTCGAACACGTGGCCACTGGGCTGAATGGTGACATCGAACGCCATGGAAACCCCCGGTCGCGGAAAGCCGATCATTCTCGCCAGTAGCAAGCGGAACGCAAGCAACCGCAATCCGGCCGGGTGGCCCGGATCGAGATCGCGCGGGAACCAGCCCTGGGGGTTTCGCCCTGCGAGCGGGTTGGGCAGAATCGGCTCTGTTCCACAAAAACGACAAGGGAATGCCATGCGCCATCTGCTGATTGCGGCCGCGGCCGGCCTGCTGCTCGCGACGGGCTGTGCCTCCAACGAGACCCGTTCCACCGATTCCAGTGACCGCGCGGCCGACGCCGACACCCCGGCCGCGACCGCGGATGTCCCGGCGGATACACCGGTCATCCGAGTCGCCCGTTCGGTGCCCTACAGTGCCGATGCCACCATCGCCAGCAATATCCGCCAGGAGTGCAACCTGGAGGAACAGTTCTCCGAGTTCATCGCCCACTATGGCGCCGACCAGGGTCTGCGGTTCGAACGCGAGGCGAGCGTCGACCCCTCCGCCGGGGGTCAGGTACTGGTGGTGGAACTGACCGACGCGGTCAGTGGCGGCAATGCCTGGATCGGCCATCGCAAGGTCACCGAGGCCGCCGGCACGCTCTACAGCGATGGCCAGGAAGAGGCCAGCTTTACCTCGCGGCGCTTCTCCGGTGGCGGTGCGTTTGGTGGCTTCAAAGGGTCGTGCTCGGTGCTCGGCCGCACGGTGCAGGCGATGGGCCGCGACATCGCGACCTGGTCGGCGGCGCCGGTGGACGGCGCCCACCTGGGCGACTAGTCGCAGGCTGCGGGTTCGCCCGCGACCCGCGAGCCCGACGGATCGTCCGTCACCCGCTGCATCCAGTCGACCAGTCGGGTGGCGGTGGCTGGCCAGTCCGGGGCGTGCAGGAGCAAGTGCGGCCAGTGCGGTTCGGTCCAGACCTCCGGCCGCTGCCCGGGATGCGCGCGGGCGGCGGCGCATACCGAAGTTTTCAGGATGGTCCCGTCCTGCTCGCCCCACAAATAGACCACCGGTGCCGTCACATGGTGGATATGATCGGTGGCGTACTGCGCGAGCCAGACCACGCCGGCATAGGTATCCAACCGCACGCGACGGATGACCCGTGGATCATTGGCGAATCGCTCCACTGCGGCGGGGTCCAGGCTGTCGGCGTAGTCGGGGTCGATGGTGAGCGACAGGCCTCCGGCCAGGGTCTCGCCGGTGCGCACCGCGGCGTCCCAGAATCCGCGCGCGGGTATGCCGCCACGCAGACCCGGGGCCACCGCCATCACGCCGGCGACATCGAGTTCAGGATGCGTGGCGAGGCTGGCCAGTGCGGCCGATCCCCCCATGCTCTCCCCCAGCAGGAAGACGGGTCGGTCCGGATCCTCCGCGCGGGCGGCATGGACCATGGCAACGACATCGTTGATCACGGGCTGCATCCCCGGCCAACGCCCATGCGGCTCGCTGGCGCCATGCCCGCGCTGATCCAGGGCATGAACACTGTAGCCGCGTTCGGCCAGCCACGGACCCAGGGAGGCATACGCCCCGGCATGGTCGCGGAAGCTGTGCAGGGCGATCACCACCGCCGCCGGGGTATCGGCCGGCCAGTGGCGGATGCGGTCGGGGGCAATCGCGGTCGCGGTGGGGGTTTGCTCGGCAGAGGTTGAGTCCGCGCGCATCGAGTCACGCTCCGGGACGGCGGCACAGCCGGCCAGGGCCAGCAGCACGCCCGGCAGCAGCCAGCCACCGGCCCGCGCGGCGCGGCGGCTCACGCGTCATAACCCCAGGTCATCCCAGATCTCGTCGACCCGGCGTTTCACCGCCTCGTCCATGGCGATTGGCCGCCCCCATTCGCGATCCGTCTCGCCCGGCCACTTGGAGGTGGCGTCCATGCCCATCTTCGATCCGAGACCGGACACCGGGGAGGCGAAGTCCAGGTAGTCGATCGGGGTGTTCTCCACCAGCGTGGTATCCCGCGCCGGGTCCATACGCGTGGTGATGGCCCAGATCACGTCCGTCCATTCGCGGGTGTTCACGTCGTCATCGACCACGATCACGAACTTGGTGTACATGAACTGACGCAGGAACGACCACACGCCCATCATCACGCGCTTGGCGTGGCCCGGGTACTGCTTGCGCATGGAGACCACGGCAAGCCGGTAGGAACAACCCTCGGGGGGCAGGTAGAAGTCCACGATCTCCGGGAACTGCTTCTGCAGGATCGGGATAAAGACCTCGTTCAGGGCCACGCCGAGGACGGCGGGTTCATCCGGGGGGCGGCCGGTGTAGGTGGAGTGATAGATCGGGTCGTCGCGGTGGGTAATCCGGTCAATGGTGAACACCGGGAACTCGTCGACCTCGTTGTAGTAGCCGGTATGATCGCCGAACGGGCCTTCGGGCGCGGTGTCGCCCGGGTGGATATGGCCCTCCAGCACGAATTCGGCCGAGGCCGGCACCTCGAGATCCGAACCCATGCAGCGGGTAACCTCCGTACGGCTGCCGCGCAGCAGGCCGGCAAAGGCATATTCCGACAGGGTATCGGGCACCGGGGTCACCGCGCCGAGGATGGTGGCGGGGTCGGCGCCCAGGGCGACGGCGATCGGAAACGGTTCGCCGGGATGGGCGCGGGTCCACTCCTGGAAATCCAGCGCGCCGCCACGATGCGACAGCCAGCGCATGATCACCCGGTTGCGACCAATCACCTGCTGGCGATAGATGCCCAGGTTCTGGCGCGACTTCTCGGGGCCGCGCGTGACCACCAGCCCCCAGGTGATCAGTGGGCCGGCGTCCCCGGGCCAGCAGGTCTGCACCGGGAGGGTCGACAAGTCGACCGCGTCGCCTTCGATCACATGGCGCTGGCAGGCGGCCCCGCGGGTCTTCTTCGGGGCCATGTCCAGGACCTTGCGGAAGACCGGCAACTGCTCCCAGGCGGCCTTCAAGCCCTTGGGCGGATCCGGCTGCTTGAGGAAGGCGAGCAGGCGTCCCACCTCGCGCAGGGCCTCGACCGAGTCCTCGCCCATACCCATGGCCACCCGCTCGGGAGTACCGAAGAGATTGGCCAGAACCGGGATATCGGACCCGGTGGGGTTCTCGAACAACAGGGCCGGGCCGCCGGCGCGCAGCACGCGGTCGGCGATCTCGGTCATCTCGAGGTTCGGGTCCACCTCGCGGGTGATGCGACGCAGTTCGCCGCGCTGTTCGAGGCCGTCGATGAAATCGCGCAGATCCTTGTACTTCACGGGTCGCTCCCAGTGGTCAGGCGGGCCGGTGAGTGGTCGCGGCTAGTCGGAGAATTCCGCCCAGACCGGGGCATGGTCGGAAGGGCGCTCCCAGGAGCGCGGTTCGCGATCGATGCCGGCAGCCTGCAGGCGCGCCTGCAGGGGCGCGCTGGCCAGGACCAGGTCGATGCGCAGACCGCGGTTGCGGCGGAACGACGCGGCGCGATAGTCGAACCAGGAGAACTCCGCCTCCGGCTGGTCGAAGGCGCGGAAGGTATCGACCAGGCCGAGACCGGTGAGCGCCGCCAGGGCCTCGCGTTCGGGCGTGGAGCAGAGGATGCGTTCGTGCCAGGCCTCGGGGTCGTGCACATCGCGATCGTCGGGGGCGATGTTGAAGTCGCCCAGAACCACCAGGTTCGGATGCCGGGCGATCTCGTCGGCCAGCCAGTCGCGCATGCGTGCCAGCCAGTCGAGCTTGTAGGCGTATTTCTCGGTGCCGACGTTCTCGCCATTGACCACGTACAGGTTGACCACGCGGATGTCGCCAATGGTTGCAGCCAGGATACGGCGCTGGGCGTCCTCGAGCCCGGGTGGGTCGGTGACGATCTCGGTCGCCTCGGTGCGCGAAAGGATTGCCACGCCGTTGTAGGTCTTCTGGCCGGAGTACACCACCTGGTAGCCGGCGTCCTGAATAGCGGCCACGGGGAAATTCTCGTCGGTCAGCTTCGTTTCCTGCAGCGCCAGGATGTCGGTGCGCGAGCTGGAGAGCCAGTCGAGCACCTGCGGCAGGCGCACCTTCAGCGAATTGACGTTCCAGCTGGCGATCTTCATGCGGCGTCCTCGTCGAGGCCGCTGTGACGCAGCAGGGCATCGATCTGGGGATCACGACCCCGGAACGCCCGGAAGGAATCAGCGGCGGGCCGCGAGGCTCCCGCCTCGAGGATCTCGTGCAGGTAGGCGGCGCCGACTTCCGGGGAGAACAGGCCTTCTTCCTCGAAGCGGCCGAAGGCGTCGGCCGAAAGCACTTCGGCCCACTTGTAGCTGTAATAGCCCGCTGCATAGCCGCCGGCGAAGATATGGCCGAAGCCGTGAGCAAAGCGGTTGAATTCGGGTGGATGCACCACCGCGATCTCTTCCCGAACCGCCTCCAGCAGGTGCTGGATGGCGGCCGCGTCGCCCGGGGGCGGACCGGCGTGCAGGCGCATGTCGAACAGAGAAAACTCGACCTGGCGCAACAACTGCAGGGCGGCGTGGAAGTGCCGCGTCCCCAGCAGGCGCTGGTAAAGGTCCTCGGGCATGACCTCCCCGGTCTCGTGATGACGGGCGAACAGGTCCAGGGCCTCGCGCTCCCAGCACCAGTTCTCCATGAACTGGCTGGGGAGTTCGACCGCATCCCACTCGACGCCGTTGATGCCGGCAATATCGGGTTCATCGACGCGGGTCAGCATGTGATGCAGGCCGTGCCCAAACTCGTGGAAGAGGGTGATCACCTCGTCATGGGTGAACAACGCGGCCTTGCCGTCGACCGGCGGGGTGGAATTGCAGGTCATGTAGGCGACCGGGAGCTGGGAGCGCTCGCCGGACACAAAGCGATTGCGGCAGACATCCATCCAGGCGCCGCCACGCTTGTTTTTCCGGGCGTAGAGATCGAAGTAGAAGCCGGCACGTTCGACGCCATTGGTATCAAAGATACGATAGAAACGGACATCGTCGTGCCAGGTCTCGACACTGTCGTCGGGCTCGAAGCGGACCTGGAACAGGCGCTGGACCAGCCCGAACAAGCCGTTCACCGCCTGGTCGGCCGGAAAGTACGGCTTCAGCATCTCCTGACTCAGGCCCAGGCGCCGTTCGCGCATCTTCTCCGCGGCGAAGGCCATGTCCCAGGCTTCCAGAGTCTCCAGGCTCAGCTCTTGCCGCGCGAAGCTTCGGAGTTCTTCGAGGTCGCGTTCCGCCTGGGGGCGTGCGCGGTGGGCAAGATCCAGCAGAAACGCCTCGACTTGTTCGGCGCTGGTGGCCATCTTGGTCGCCAGCGAACGCGCGGCGTAGTGGGCGAAGCCCGTCAGGGCTGCCTTTTCCGCGCGCAACTGCAGGATCTCGACCATGATCCCGGAGTTGTCATGGTTGCCGGCCCCGGGCCCGCGATCGGAGGCACGCGTGGTAAAGGCCTCGTAGACCCGGTAACGCAGCTCGCGATCCTCGGCATGGGTCATCACCGCAAGGTAACTCGGGATGTCGAGGGTGACGACGAAGCCCGACTGATCGTGGTCGCGGGCGTTCTGGGCCAGCATGGCGCGATCCGACTCGGGGATGCCCGCCAGGGCCGCGGGATCATCGGTCTGCCAGGTCCACGCCTGGGTGGCATCCAGCACGTTCTCCTCGAAGCGGGCGGTGAGCTCGGACAACCGGGCGTTGATCGCGCGCAACCGGTCGCGCTCGGACTCGGGAAGATCCACGCCGCTGAGATGGAAGTCGCGCAGCATGTCGTCCAGGACCTTGCGCCGGGGGGCCGGGAGGTTCGCATATGCGTCGCTATCGGCCAGGGCACGGACGGCGCGGTAAAGACCCTGATGCTGCGAAACCCAGCTGCCATAGTCGGACAGCAAGGGCAGACTGGCGTTGTACGCCTCGCGGATCGCGGGGCCGTTCATCACGGCGTTCAGGTGGCCGACCGGGGACCAGACAGCGTCCAGACGAGCATCCAGTTCCTGCAGCGGTCGGATCAGCGAATCCCAGCTTGGGCGGTCACCAGCCGATTCCACGAGCCGGTCGATCTCGGTACGGTTCTCGACCAGCACAGTTTCCACCGCCGGCAACACGTGTTCGGGTTCGATGGAACGGAAGGCGGGCAGCCGGTCGGTCTGCAGCAGGGGATTGGACACGGTCTCTCCAGGGGTCGGGTGAGCGAAGCTCGCGCGAACCGGTCAGAACATACGGGCGCGACTGCCTTCGGATTATGCCATTCGGACCGCATCCCCGGGAGGGTGTTCCGCCTGCGGATGCGAGCCGGTTCAGGGCGAGGTGTCCGGTGGGGGTCCGATGGGATCGAAGGCTTGATAGCCCGCGAGGCGCGCCAGGGGGCCCAGGGCCCAGTGCTTGCGCAGGGCGGAAAAGTCGGCCACCGCCGCGTTGTAGCGAGCAAGTGCGTCGGTAATCGCCTGATCCAGGGCGGCGACCCGTTCCGGGGCGCGCCCGACAACCCCCGGGGTGGCGTCGGTTTCTTTCGATAATTCAGATAGATAGGCGTCCCAACCGGCTCGAATGCTGCGCTCGGTTCGGGCCAGCGCGGGGAGATCCCCGCGGCGCCGGGCCGCCTCCTGCGCGCGCAGGGCGGTCTGGACCTCGACGAGCGGATCGGGGTCGGCCAGTCCCACCATGTGCAGGAGTCCGTTGCGTTGCGTGAGCAGCGTGTCCAGCCGATCCCAGGCGGATACGACCCGGCGTTCGTGGATCGCCAGGTGGGTATGCACGCGGAACCCGATGAGGCTCAGGACCACCAGCATCAGGATGACCGCCAGGACCTCCATTCGCGGGGGCGGAATTCAGGGGGCTGCGGAGGCCGTCAGATATCGACGTTCTCCGCGCTCAGTGCGCGCGACTCGATAAAGTCGCGCCGGGGTTCGACCTGGTCCCCCATCAGTGTGGTAAAGATCTCGTCGGCCCGGATCGCGTCCTCGACACGCACCTGCAGGAGGCGGCGGGATTCGGGGTTCATGGTGGTTTCCCACAGCTGGTCCGGGTTCATCTCGCCAAGACCCTTGTAACGCTGAGTGGCCAGGCCGCGTCGGCCTTCGTGCAGGAGCCATTCCATGGCTTCCGAGAATCCCTCGATCAGGTGGACCCGCTCGCCGCGCTTCATGTAGGCGCCTTCGTCCAGCAACGCATTGAGTCGGGCGGAGAGGTCCAGCACAGCCTGGAAATCACGCGAGGCCAGCGTATCGTCGTTGATGTACTGGGACAGGGCCGCGCCGTGCTCGATCCGGTCCAGGCTCAGCTGGGCATGGCCGTCGCGGTCGGTCACTGCCCCCAGGCTGTAGCGCGTAGCGCCGGCCTTGTCGCTGGAGAGCCCCTCGAGGATGCGGCCGAACCAGGCCTGCACCTCCGGATTGGTGACGCTACGCGGCTCCGGGATGGCGTCGGCCTCGAGCATCGCCCAGAGGATGCGCGGGTCGTACATGCGGCCCAGGCGCTCCACCGCGCGGGCGGCCTTCTGGTAGCCCTTCACCAGATCCTCGAAGGCCTCGCCGGTAATGGGCGGGGCATCCGGGCTGGGATAAAGCGCGGCACCATCCAGGGCCAGCGAGATCACGATCTCGCCCATCTCGGCCTCGTCGCGCACGTATTGTTCGCGCTTGCCACGCTTGATCTTGTACAGCGGTGGCTGAGCGATATAGACATGGCCACGTTCGATCAGCTCCGGCATCTGGCGGAAGAAGAACGTGAGCAGAAGGGTGCGGATATGGGAGCCGTCCACGTCGGCATCCGTCATGATGATGATGCGGTGGTAGCGCAGCTTGTCCGGGTCGTACTCTTCCTTGCCGATACCGCAGCCCAGGGCGGTAATCAGGGTCCCGACCTCGGCCGAGCCGAGCATGCGGTCAAAACGCGCCCGTTCGACATTCAGGATCTTGCCCTTCAGCGGCAGAATGGCCTGGAAATGACGGTCCCGCCCCTGCTTGGCCGA
>JBJHBC010000015.1:12024-28085 GCA_050485285.1 Thioalkalivibrio sp. | reverse complement strand
CTGCAGTTCGATGTTGCGCAGGACCATGCCCATCACGTCCAGGCGGTCCAGCGCGGCGCGGCCGTCCACGTCGACGCTGCGCAGCGCCTCCAGCGGCAGTTCGATGGCGATGTCCTCGTCGGCATCGCGTTCGCCGTTGCCGTTGTCGGTACGCGCCTCTTCCACCTCCGGCGGCAGGTAGCGGTCGAGGTTCAGGCGTTCGCCGGAGACGTCGAAGGTGATCTTCGGGCGCTCACCGCGGCCGTCCCAGCCGGCCGAGCCGCTCAGCATAGTGTCGTCCACGGTCACCAGGAACGGGGACATCTCCAGGGCCTGGAAGCTGCCGCTGGCCGAGAAATCGAGCGCGACGCGCGCGAGGGCGTCGGGGTCGTTGGTCTGCGGCGCCTCCAGGCCCAGATCGGCCAGCACGTCCTTCAGGTTGACGGTGTTGGTACGCATCTCGGTGCGCACCTGCGGCACTTCGCCATCCAGGTCGGACAGCTCGGCGAACCCGGTCAGACGCAGATCGGAGACCCCCAGCGTCAGACGCTCGAAGCGCAGGGTCATGGTGTCGGCCATCTCCAGCCCCACGTCGCTCTCCAGCGTCATGCCGACGGCGCGCGGCAGGCCTCCACCATCCAGGCCCAGGGTCGCGTTCAGACGGCGCACGGAATAGCGCTCGTTGAGCAGGTCAACGTTCATCAGGCCACCCAGATCCAGGGCCAGCTCGACCGGTTCGGCCAGGTCGCCGCCCTCGGCACGCACGACCGCCTCCAGATCAAGGCGTGTCTCGATGCCCGGGCGGAAGCGACCGACCTGCAACTCGAACGGCTCCAGCGTGGCCTGCATGCCGGACTCGCGGTCATCCCAGTGCACGCGGGCGTTGGTCAGGGAGATCCCGGCCACGTCGATGCGCTGCAGGGCCAGCCGAGTCTCGGTCTCGGTGCGCTCGTCGTCATCCGCGCCCACGGCCTCGTCGCGGGCGGCGCCGGCGTGATCCAGCAGGTCGTCCCAGTTGTTGCGGCCCTGTTCGTCGCGCGCCAGGTTCAGGCGCACACCGTCGGCCTGCACGCGCTGGACCTCCAGCTCGCGGCGCAGCAGCGGCATCACCGCCACCGCAACATCCACCACGTCGACCTCGGCGAACGGCTCGTCGCCGAAGCCCTCGGCGTTGCCGAAACGCACCTCTTCCAGGCGCAGCCCGAGGCTGGGGAACAGGGTCAGACCGATCGGTCCGGACAGGGTCAGTTCGCGGCCGGTGGCCTCCTGCACCTCGGCCTCGATGCGCTCCTTGTAGTCATTGGCATCGAAGGTGACCAGCAGGTACGCGGCCACGATGATGGCCAGCAGGATCAGGACGGCAATCAGGCCCAGCAGGCGCTTGATCCATTTCATTCGGAATCTCCTTTCGGTTCGGCCCGCCAGGTGCCACTGCGGCCCCCGCGTTTCTCCAGCAGGCGAACACCATCAATTTGCATGCCGCGATCCACGGCCTTGCACATGTCATAAACCGTCAGCAGCGCCGTGGACACAGCGGTCAGCGCCTCCATCTCCACGCCGGTCTGCGCGTGCACCTCGCAGGTGGCCTGCACACGCACGGCGGTATCTTCCGTCTCCAGCTCCAGAGCCACCCGGGTCAGGCCGATCGGGTGGCACAACGGAATCAGGTCGCCGGTCTTCTTGGCCCCCATGATGCCAGCCACCCGGGCAATACCGAGGACGTCCCCTTTCGCATGGCGGCCTTCGCGGATGCGCTGCAGGGTATCCGGCTGCATATGGATGCGTCCCTCGGCGATCGCCACGCGGTGGGTGACGGACTTTTCGCCGACATCGACCATATGCGCATGGCCTTCGGCATCGAAGTGAGTGAATTCGTTCATGATGGCTATAATGCTTGACTCGCAGCCATGTTTACAGGGGCCGGAATGACCGTACACGTCCACTATTTTGCGCGTCTGCGCGAGGAACTGGGCCGCCCGAACGAAGAGGCGGAACTCCCCGCCGGCGGCATGACCGTTGGCGGGCTGTGGCAGCACCTCCACCAGGAGGCCCCGCCGGAGCGCCTGATGGCCGCGGTGAACCAGGAGCAGGCCAGCCTGGAGACCCCGGTGCGCGACGGCGACGAGGTCGCCTATTTCCCGCCGGTCACCGGGGGCTAGGGTGGCGGTCGAGATCCACACCGACGACTTCGACCCCTGGGAGATCGTCCGTCAGGCGGAGCAGGCCATCCCGGCGCATGCGCGCGGCGCGGCCAGCGTGTTCGTCGGTCGCATGCGCGACTTCAACGAGGACGAGGACGTGACCGGGCTGTTCCTGGAGCACTACCCGGGGATGACCGAGCGCGAGCTGGAACGCATCGTCGCCGAGGCCGAGGCACGCTGGCCGCTGCTCGGCTGCCATGTGGCCCACCGCGTGGGCGACGTGCGGCCCGGCGACGCCCTGGTGCTGGTGGCGACCTGGTCGGCCCACCGCGTGGCCGCCCGCGACGCCTGCAGCGACATCCTGGAACGCCTGAAGCACGAGGCCCCGTTCTGGAAGCGCGAGACCCTCACCGACGGCACCCAGCGCTGGGTGGAGAAGAACACCCCGGGTTTCTGATCCCCCCGCCCTGTTCGCACCCCCGTAGGAGCCTGCTTGCAGGCGAATGCTCCTGCCAAAGTCGGACGCGGGCAGGGGCGTTCGCCTGCGAGCAGGCTCCTACGGGGGTGTCTGCCGGGGCAGTCAGCGCAGGGTGAGGTAGAGGGTCTGGTTGCCGCGGCGCAGCTGCAGTTCCAGGGTCTGGTGGGCGGCCAGCTGCTGCGGCAGGTCGGCCAGGCGCTCGATGCGCTGGCGGTTGATCGCCAGCAGCACGTCGCCGGGGCGCAGGCCGGCCCGCGCCCCGGCGGTGCCGGGCTCCACCGCGATGACCGCCACGCGGCTGCGACCGTCGTTTCCTGTGGTCTCGGACAGGCGTACGCCGTCGAGCCGCGGGTGGATGGCCGCCCCCTCGATGCGCCGCTCTTCCGGGCGATCCAGTCGCGCGACGATCTGCCGTTCCGTCCCGTCGCGCAGGATGTCCAGATCCACCTCGGACCCGGCGCGCAGCAGGCCCAGGCGGTTGCGCAGGTCGCTCGCGCTGCGCACCGTCTGGCCGTCCACCCGCAGGACGATGTCGCCGTGGGCCAGGCCGGCGCGCTCGGCGGCCGAGCCGCGCACCACGCGGGTGATCACGGCGCCCTGCGAGAGCTCCAGACCAAAGGCCTGGGCCAGCGCCGGGGTGAGGTCCTGCATCTCCACGCCCAGCGCGCCGCGCTCGACCCGACCTTCGGCCAGCAGGTGCTCCTGGATCTGGCTGGCCATGTTGGCGGGGATCGCGAAGCCGATGCCGATGTTGCCGCCGCCGCGCGCGAGGATGGCGGTGTTGATGCCGACCAGTTCGCCGCGCAGGTTGACCAGCGCCCCGCCGGAGTTGCCCGGGTTGATGGAGGCATCGGTCTGGATGAAGTCCTCGAAGCCGGCGCCGCCCAGGCCACTGCGGCCCAGGGCACTGACGATGCCGCTGGTCACGGTCTGACCGAGGCCGAAGGGGTTGCCGATGGCGACCACGAAGTCGCCTACGCGCAGGGCGTCGGAGTCGGCCAGCGGGATCGCCTGCAGGTCCTCCGCGTCGATGCGGATCACGGCGACATCGGTGGCCGGGTCGGTGCCCACCACCTCGGCCTCGTACTGACGGCCATCAAAGAGCGTGACCAGGATGGTGTCGGCGCGGGCGATGACGTGGCTGTTGGTCAGGATGGTGCCCGCCCCGGCATCCACGATGACCCCGGAGCCCAGGCCCTGGCGCTCGCGTTCACGCGAACGCTCGGGGACATCGAAGAAACGGCGGAAGAAGGGATCGTCGAACAGCGGGCTGACCGATTCCACCACTCGGGCGCGGGTGGCGATATTGACCACGCCGGGGATGGTCCGCTCGAGCATCGGTGCCAGCGATGGCAGCGGCTGGCCGTCCACCGCGGCCGGTAGCTGGGCGGTGGCCGGTGCGGCCCCGAACAGGGTCAGGGCCAGGATCAGGAGGGGAACAAGCCGACGCATGGGCGCTCCTCGAACGGGGTTCCGGTCATCAGGGCGCCAGGTTGGCGCGCGGGGCGAAGGACGACTTCTCGGCCATCTTGCGGTACCAGTCGCCGGCCTCTTCCTCCGGCGGCACCTGCACCATCAGCTTCAGGTAGAGATCCCCCGGCGGCTTGCCCGGCAGGCCCTTGCCCTTCAGGCGCATCTGCTTGCCCGATTGCGAGCCGGCCGGAACCTTGAGATTGACCCAGCCATGCGGCGTGGGGACCTCGATGGTCGCGCCCAGCGCGGCCTCCCAGGGCGTGATCGGGATCTCGCGGTAGAGATTGCGGCCGTCCAGGGTGTAGCGGCTGTCCGGCTTGACCCGGATCTCCAGCAGCAGGTCGCCGGCGCCGCCACTGCCGACCCCCGGGTCGCCCTGGCCGCGCACGCGCAGGCGCGAGCCGTCCCGGGCCCCGGCGGGGATGCGCACGCGCTGCACCCGGCCCTCGGCATCATTGACCGAGACCTC
This sequence comes from Thioalkalivibrio sp., assembly GCA_050485285.1. Classification (GTDB taxonomy): domain Bacteria; phylum Pseudomonadota; class Gammaproteobacteria; order Ectothiorhodospirales; family Ectothiorhodospiraceae; genus Thioalkalivibrio. The sequence goes on along the minus strand of JBJHBC010000015.1, from coordinate 23,545 downwards.
GGTGCCCTTGAGCGCCTGGTCCAGGGTGATCTCCACGCGGCCCTCGCGGTCGGCCCCGCGCATGTTGAAGCCGGCCCCGCCCGCACGGCGGCGACCACCGCCCATGCCGCCGCCACCAAAGATGGAGTCGAAGAAATCCGAGAAGCCGCCGAAGTCGGCCCCGGCTCCGGCGCCCCCGCGCGCCCCGCCGTGCTGGCTCCAGCCGTCCCAGCCGGGCGGCGGGCGGAAGTCCTGGCCCTGGCGCCAGTTGGAGCCGAGCTGGTCGTACGCCTTGCGCTTTTCCGGATCGCCCAGGGCCTCGTACGCCTCGTTGACCTCCTTGATGCGGGTCTCGGCGTCCGGGTCCTTGCTGACATCCGGGTGGTACTTGCGCGCCAGCTTGCGGTAGGCCTTCTTGATCTCGTCCTGGCTGGCGTCGCGGCTCACACCGAGGATCTTGTAGTAATCCTTGTATTCCATTGCGTTCCTCGAGCGGTTGCGGCTTCCTCGGGTGACACCCGGATCCCGCCACATGATAGCCGGGATGCGGCTGTCACCCCGGGAGACACGGGCCGCAGAACTAGATCCCTGTCTCCCAAGGCTTAAAAAGACGAGGCGCTACCGCGGGTGGCACCCGGGGCAGCGCCCGTGGCTGCGCACGCCGCGGGGATCCGCGGCGTGCGACGGGAGGCCGGATCAGCTCTCGATCTGGATCCGGCGCGGCTGCACGCGGGCCTGCTTCGGAATGCGGACTTCCAGCACGCCATTCTCGCTGCGCGCGGAGATGTTGTCGGCGTCCGCCGTGTCCGGCAGCGAGAAGCGGCGGAAGAAACTGCCACGCACGCGCTCGATGCGCTTGTAGCCGTTCTTCTCCTCTTCGCTGTCGTGCTTGCGCTCGCCGCGCAGGGTCAGCACGCCGTTCTCCATGTGCAGCTCGATATCCTTCGGGTCCACCCCGGGGATGTCGGCATGCAGCACGTAGGCATCGGTCTCTTCGCGGATATCCACCGCGGGGGCCCAGTCGGAGGTCGCGGCGGAGTCCTCGGTGCCGGGCATGTCCGGCATGCGACCGAGTTCACGCGACAGTTGGCCGAGCAGGCTGAACGGTTCGTAACGGGTCATGGTCATGGCGTTCCCTCCTTGTGCGGGTGTCATCTGACTCACCCATAGAGGTAGGGACACATCCCGCGTTTTCAAGGGCCTGGAGTCATGCCCGTTACGCGAGACGGCGAAACTCGCGCAGCTTGTAGTCGTCATCGGTGACCAGCTCGAACACGCCGTGCACGCCGCGCTGATCCAGGTGGCTGCGCAGCAGCCGGGCGGGGAATTGCACGCTCTCGCCGCTGTCGGCCTGGGCGAAGACCACCGCGGCGCGCCCCGTGTAGTAGTCCTCCATCTCCTGGCGCGAGATGGCGAGACGCAGGCGGAACCGGCGCATCGGCTATTCCAGGTTCTGCACCTGCTCGCGCAGCTGCTCGATCAGGACCTTCATCTCCACGGTGGCGCGGGTGATCTCCAGGTCATGCGACTTGGACGAGATGGTGTTGGCCTCGCGGTTGAACTCCTGCATCAGGAAGTCGAGCCGCCGCCCGCTGGGTCCACCCTGGTCCAGAATCTCGTGCACGGCGGCCACATGACCGTCGATGCGGTCCAGCTCCTCGGCGATATCCATGCGCTGGGCCAGCAGGGCGACCTCCTGTTCCAAGCGCTTCGGGTCGAGATTCAGGTCCAGCTCGTGAATCCGGGCGAGGATGCGGCCGCGCTGCTCGTCCAGCATCGGCTGGCGCCGCGCGCGAATCGTCCCGGCGTGTTCCGCCAGGGCATCCAGGCGCGAGCGCATGCCGTCGGCCAGGGCCGCGCCCTCGGTCGTGCGCATCGCGACCAGGGCCTCCAGCGCGCTGTCGAAGCCCGCCAGGAGAGGCTGTGCGAGGCTCTCGCCGACATCGGCGTTGCCCTGGAGCACACCCGGCCAGCGCAGGACGTCCAGCGGCGAGACCGGCGCCGGGTTCGGCAGCATGCGCTCGATGGAGGCGCAGGCCCCGATCAGCGCCCGGACGCGCTCGTGATCGAAGGCCTCCGGGGCGTTGTCGGCCTGGCCACGGTCGCGCAAGACCGCATCCACCTTGCCGCGCGCCAGGCGGGCCTTCAGGCGGCTGCGCACCTCGGCCTCCAGCGAACGCAGGTAATCGGGCAGGTGGACGCGCAGCTCGAGATAGCGGTGGTTGACGCTCTTCAGTTCCCAGTCGAACACGCCCGCTTCCAGGCTCATCGGGTGCCGGGAGAATCCGGTCATACTGGTGATCATGCGTCCCTCCATGGTGATCCCTGCTGCGTGTGGCGGTGGCGGCCCGTATACTGCGCCCCACTCAAATCTAGCAAGGATCACAGCATGCGACCCAGTGGCCGAGCAGCCGACGCGATGCGCCCCGTGCGTTTTACCCGCCATTTCACCCGCCACGCGGAGGGTTCCGTACTGGTGGAATTCGGGGATACACGGGTGCTGTGCAACGCCACGGTGGAGTCGCGCGTACCGCCGTGGCTGAAGAACAAGGGCCGCGGCTGGGTCACCGCCGAATACAGCATGCTGCCGCGTTCCACCCATGACCGCATGGTGCGCGAGGCCGCCCGCGGCAAGCTGGGTGGACGCACCATGGAGATCCAGCGCCTGATCGGCCGCTCGCTGCGCGCGGTGGTGGACCTGGAGGCCATGGGCGAGCGCCAGATCATCGTCGACTGCGACGTGATCCAGGCCGACGGCGGCACCCGCACCGCGTCCATCAGCGGCGCCTATGTCGCGCTGTACGACGCCATCCGCAAGGCGCGCGAACAGGGCCTGATCCGCAAGGATCCGCTGCACGGCCAGGTGGCCGCGATCTCGGTGGGCATCTCCGGGGGGGAACCGGTGCTGGATCTGGATTACGACGAGGACTCGCAGGCCGAGACCGACCTGAACCTGGTGATGAACGAGGCCGGCGGCGTGATCGAGATCCAGGGCACGGCCGAGGGCCATGCCTTCCGCCGCGACGAGCTGGACCAGATGCTGGACCTGGGCGAGAAAGGCATCCAGGAGATCTGCGAGGCCCAGCGCGCCGTGCTGGCCGGGGGCTGAGCCATGGCTGAGGCTCGCCGCGTCGTTCTAGCTACGGGCAACCCCGGAAAGCTGCGCGAGATCCGCGCCCTGCTGGAGCCGCTGGGGCTGACGGTCGAGGCGCAGTCCGAGCACGGCGTGCCCGAGGCCGAGGAGACCGGCCTGACATTCGTGGAGAACGCGATCCTCAAGGCGCGCAACGCCGCCCGCCACACCGGACTGCCGGCGATCGCCGACGACTCCGGGCTGGAGGTCGATGCCCTGCACGGCCAGCCGGGAATCTACTCCGCGCGCTATGCCGGCCCCGATGGCGACGACGCGGCCAACAACGCCAAGCTGCTGGAGGCACTGGCCGGCGTCCCGCCGGAACAGCGCGGCGCACGGTTCCGGGCGGTCGTGGTGTACCTGGAGCATGCCGAGGATCCGGCGCCGATCATCGCCCAGGGGGTGTGGCCGGGGCGCATCGCGGAACAGGCCAGTGGCGTCGAGGGCTTTGGCTATGACCCGCTGTTCTTCGTGCCCCGGGAGGGCTGCACCTCGGCCGAGCTGCCCCCGGAGACCAAGAACCGCCTGAGCCATCGCGGCCAGGCCCTGCAAGAGCTCGGGGCCGCCCTGCGCGCGCGCATGGGCAACCCGCCGGCCTGACAACCGGCCCCGCCCGGCACCGACGCCGAGACCGGGACCGGGACCGGGACCGGGACCAGCCAGACGATCGCCCCGCGCCTGCGGCGAGCGCTGTTTCCCTGGGTGCTTTCGACGCCACCCGACCCCTCGCCTATGCTTCGCACATGACTGCCTCGCTGACCCATCCGCCGCCCCTGGCACTGTACGTGCACCTGCCCTGGTGCGTGCGCAAGTGCCCGTACTGCGACTTCAACTCGCACGAGCCGCGCGGCGAGCCGCCCTTCGATGACTACGTGGACGCGCTGCTGCGCGACCTGGAAGGCCAGCTTCCGGATGTCTGGGGCCGGCCGCTGGAGAGCGTCTTCATTGGCGGCGGCACCCCCAGCCTGTTCCCGCCGGAGGCGCTGGATGCACTGCTTTCCGGCCTGCGCGCCCGGCTGCCGCTGCGACCGGACTGCGAAGTAACGCTGGAGGCCAACCCCGGGACGGCCGACCGCGCCTACTTCCGCGGCTACCGCGAGGCGGGGGTCAACCGGCTGTCGCTGGGCATCCAGAGCTTCGACGACGCGATGCTCGCGCGCCTGGGGCGTATTCACGGTGCGGCGGAGGCCCTGAGCGCGGTGGAACATGCCCGCGCCGCCGGCTTCGAGGCCATCAACCTGGACCTGATGTTCGGCCTGCCGGGGCAGTCGGTCGCGGCCGGGATCGCGGATCTGCAGGCGGCGATCGAGCAGGACCCGGGGCATATCTCCTGGTATCAGCTGACCCTGGAACCGAACACGCTGTTCGCGGCGCGCCCGCCCGAACTGCCGGAGGATGTGACGATCGAGGAATTGTTTGCCCGCGGCCAGTCCCATCTGGCGGCGGCTGGCTATACTCGATACGAGGTATCCGCCTATGCACGTCCGGGGCAGGAATGTCGGCACAACCGCAACTACTGGACCTTCGGGGATTATCTCGGCATCGGGGCCGGGGCCCACGGCAAGCTGACGCAGGTCCATCAGGGCGCAATCCTGCGCCGCATGAAGCCGCGCCAGCCCGACGCCTGGCTGGCCGCGCCGCAGGCGCACAAGGATCAGGCCGTGGGTGCGTCGGAGCGGCCTTTCGAGTTCCTGCTGAACGCACTGCGGCTGGTGGAGGGTGTGCCGGCCGCGAGCTTCGAGGCGCGCTGTGGCCTGCCACTGGCGATGCTGGAACCCGCACTTTCGGAACTGCGCGCGGACGGGCTGCTGGTCGCGGATCCGGAACGGTTGCAGGCCACGGAACGGGGCCTGGCGTTTCTCAACAACGTGCTGGAACGTTTTCTTCCGGAAGGGACACCGCAGGACTCGGTTGCCACGCCAATCGCCTGGCCCGCAGGCCGGGAGGAGGGTCGATGATGCGTCCCGTCGAGTTTGTCGGTTTTGCCTGCCCCTGGTGCGGCGAGCCCGGCGAGACCACGGTGGACATGGTCAGCAACGACCGCGAGTGGATCGAGGACTGCGCGGTGTGCTGTGCCCCCATCGTGTTCCGCCGCGAGGATGCCGGCGACGAGGAGATCCCGCGCATCGAGGCCCGACGGGAGGGCGAGTGAGCGAAGCGCCGCCCTATACCCCGATTGCCTGCGAGCGCTACTCCGAGCTGGAGCTGGCGATTGTGCGCGGGCAGTTTCTGCGCACGCACTGGCGGCGCGGCGAGATGGACCGGATCGCGATCGTGCGCCCGCTGGACCTGCGCACCCGGCGCGGCGCCGAATACCTGATCCTGCGTGATACGGCGGGTCGCCGGCAGTGGTGGCGCCTGGACCGGCTGATCAGCTTCGAACCCGTCTCGGGCTGAACACCAAAAGGCACTCTACAGGAAGGCATGAAGACGGGAAGAACGGATCAAAATGGGCCTGTAACAGCCTCCGGCGATGGGCCGACCCACGAGGCCTCGGCCCTGCCCGGATAGCCCTGAAACCTTCCGTTCTTCGAACCTTCCTGTAAACCGCCCTTGCCTTTCGAAGCAAGAGCAGGCGCGGCGGGTCAGCTGCGCTTCATCTGGTCGAAGAATTCGGAATTGGTCTTGGACGACTGCATGCGGCCGAGCAGGAATTCCATGGCCTCGATGTCGTCCATGCCGTGCAGGAACTTGCGCAGGATCCAGAGCTTTTGCAGCTCGTCCGGCGCGGTCAGCAGTTCCTCGCGACGGGTGCCGGAGCGGTTCACGTTGATCGCCGGGTAGATGCGCTTCTCGGCGATGCGACGCTCCAGGTGGATCTCCATGTTGCCGGTACCCTTGAACTCCTCGTAGATCACCTCGTCCATCTTGGAGCCGGTCTCGACCAGGGCGGTGGCGAGGATGGTCAGGCTGCCGCCCTCTTCCACGTTGCGCGCAGCCCCGAAGAAGCGCTTCGGGCGGTGCAGGGCGTTGGCGTCGACACCGCCGGTCAGCACCTTGCCGGAGCTCGGCGCCACGGTGTTGTAGGCGCGCGCCAGGCGGGTGATGGAGTCCAGCAGGATGACCACGTCGCGCTTGTGCTCGACCAGCCGCTTGGCCTTCTCGATCACCATCTCGGCGACCTGCACATGGCGCTGGGCCGGCTCGTCGAAGGTGGAGGAGACGACCTCGCCCTGGACCATGCGGTCCATCTCGGTGACCTCCTCCGGGCGCTCGTCGATCAGCAGCACGATCAGGTAGCACTCGGGGTAGTTGGCCGCGATGCTTTGCGCGATGTTCTGCAGCATCAGCGTCTTGCCCGCCTTGGGCGGGGAGACGATCAAACCGCGCTGGCCCTTGCCGAAGGGCGCGACGATGTCGATCACGCGGGCGGTGATGTCCTCGGTGGACCCGTTCCCGCGCTCCATGCGCATGCGCTCGTTGGCATGCAGGGGGGTCAGGTTCTCGAACAACACCTTGTGCTTGGCGTTCTCCGGCGGCTCGAAGTTGATCTCCGAGACCTTCAGCAGCGCGAAGTAGCGCTCGTTGTCCTTGGGCGGGCGGATCTTGCCGGAGATGGTGTCCCCGGTGCGCAGGCCGAAGCGGCGGATCTGGCTGGGCGAGACGTAGACGTCGTCCGGGCCGGCCTGATAGGAGCTGTCGGCGCTGCGCAGAAAGCCAAAGCCGTCCGAGAGGATCTCGAGGACGCCGTCGCCGTAGATGGCCTCGCCGCTCTTGGCGTGGGCCTTGAGCAGGGCAAAGATGATCTCCTGCTTGCGCGCGCGGGACATGTTCTCGATGCCCTTTTCTTCGGCGAAGGCCACGAGATCGGCAGCGGACATCCGCTTCAATTCGGTCAGATTCATGCGTGGGGTGCTGTATTCAACGTGGATGATCGGCGACCGGGGGTGGCCGCACGGATTGACTGGAAGGAGGCAGGGAATGGCCTGGCGGCCACTCGAACTCGTTCGATGGTAAGCGAGGCGGCGGCGCGGGGCAAGCCCGGCGCAGCCACGCGCCTGCTGGGCCTGGCGGCGGACCGCCAGGCGCGGATGTTACAGGTGCTGGTCCAGGAACGCGGTCAGCTGCGACTTGGACAGGGCACCGACCTTGGTGGCCTCGACATCGCCGCCCTTGAACAGCATGAGCGTCGGGATCCCGCGGATGCCAAACTTCGGCGGCGTGGACGGGTTCTCGTCGATGTTCAGCTTGGCGACCTTGACCTTGCCGGCGTATTCTTCGGCGATTTCGTCCAGAATGGGCGCGATCATCTTGCAGGGACCGCACCACTCGGCCCAGTAGTCCACCAGGACGGGCTGGTCGGCCTTCAGGACGTCCTCGTCGAAACCGGCGTCCGATGTGTAAACAATTTTGTCGCTCACTCCGAGCCCTCATGACTTGGGTTGGGGGAACAGCCCGCACCGCCGGCTGCTCGGCCTTACTATCGACGATCAGCGCCGGACAGTTCAAGTAACAGGCAGCACCCGAGGAACCCGATGACCGAAACCGCGCAGGATACGCCCCGCTTCGACCAGCTCGATCTGCCCGAACCCGTCCAGGCGGGCATCCGCGCCACCGGCTTCGAGACCTGCACCCCGATCCAGGCGCAGACATTGCCGATCGCCCTGGCCGGGCGCGACGTCGCCGGCCAGGCACAGACCGGAACCGGCAAGACCGCGGCCTTCCTGATCGCGACCTTCAACCGGCTGCTGCGCCAGGCGCCCTCGCCGAACCGCGGCCCCACGGACGTGCGCGCCCTGATCCTGGCGCCGACCCGCGAACTGGCCATCCAGATCCACAAGGATGCCGAGTCGCTGGGCGCGGAGACGGGGCTGAAGCTGGCCCTGGCCTACGGCGGCACCGGCTACGACACGCAGCGCGAGCAGCTCGAGGCCGGGGCGGACATCCTGATCGGCACGCCGGGGCGCATCATCGACTACTTCAAGCAGAAGGTCTTCGGCCTCAGACACACCGAAGTGGTGGTGCTGGACGAGGCCGACCGCATGTTCGATCTCGGCTTTATCAAGGATGTGCGCTTCCTGATGCGCCGCTGCGCGCCCCCCGGCGAGCGCCTGTCCATGCTGTTCTCGGCCACGCTGTCCTACCGCGTGATGGAGCTGGCCTTCGAGCACATGAACAACCCGGAGAAGGTCCAGGTGGAGGCCGAGACTCTGACCGCGGACCGCGTGCGCCAGGTGATCTACTACCCGGCCAATGACGAGAAGATCCCGCTGCTGCTGGGACTCGCGCGCGACCTGGAGCCCGAGCGCGCGATCGTGTTCGTGAACACCAAGCATGGCGCCGAGAAGGTCTGCGACTGGCTGAACGCGAACGCGCAGAAGGCCGCGCTGCTGTCGGGGGACGTGCCGCAGCGAAAACGCCAGACCCTGCTGGAACAGTTCGCCAACGGGGAGTACCGCTTTCTGGTGGCCACGGATGTCGCCGCGCGCGGGCTGCACATCCCCGCGGTCAGTCACGTCTTCAACTTTGACCTGCCGCAGTCCGGCGAGGATTACGTGCACCGCATCGGGCGCACCGCCCGCGCCGGCGCCGAGGGCGACGCGATCAGCTTCGGCTGCGAGGACTCGGCCTTCTACCTGCCGGACATCGAGAGCTATCTGGGCGAGCGCATCCCCACCGCGAGCGTCGACCCCGACAGGCTGTTTCAGGGGGCCGTGAAGCCGAAGCCGCGTCCGCGCAAGCCGCGTGACGATCGGCGCGGGGGTGGCCGGGGTGGCCCGCGCTCCGGCGGCGGGCGCCCGCAGCGCGGCGGCCGACCGGGCGGTAGCCGAAACTGACGCAGACGCGCCGCACCGGGCGCAGGGGAAAATGGTGCCGGCGAGAGGAGTCGAACCTCCGACCTATCGATTACGAATCGATTGCTCTACCAACTGAGCTACACCGGCGAAGCGCGACATGATAGCGGGGGCCGGGATCGACCACAATCCGGCGGGGCCGGACGACCGGATTCAGGAGCGCCGGCTGCCCACGCGGATGACGACATCCACACCCTGCAGCTCCTTGCCTTCCGGCAGCGGGGGCAGGTCGGAGATGTCGATCCGCGCCGGGTCCACGTCTTCCAGCTCCCCGGTATCGGTATGGAACAGGTGGTGGTGCGGATTCAGGTTGGAGTCGTAGAACAGCTTCGCGGGGTCGATCAGGACCTCGCGTACCAGGCCCTTCTCGGCGAACAGGTTCAGGGTGTTGTAGACCGTGGCCTTGGAGACCCGCGAGGCATGCCGCACCAACTGCGCGAGGATCTGCTCGGCGCTGAGGTGCTGATGGCGGGCGAACATCACGCGGGCAATCTCGACGCGCTGCTCGGTCGGGGAAATCGCGTGCTCGCGCAGCAGTTCGCGCGCCGCGTCGACCGACAGCAGTTCCGGATTGTGGGAGTCGAGGTTCATGATTCCGACGATATAACAGGGGTCTGGAGCAAGTCCATATCCCGCCCTGGAGACAGGTCAGGACGATCGATACGGCCGGGAAGCCTGATAGAATAAGATAAAGATGGAGCGGGTGATGGGAATCGAACCCACATTAAGAGCTTGGGAAGCTCCCGTTCTACCATTGAACTACACCCGCTAGTGCCGGCGATTGTAGGCCTTGTCGGCCTCCGGCTCAACGGTCCTGAACGCCGGACGAAGAACCATGCAGATCCAGCTCAACGGCGAACCCTTCGAGCTCCCCGATGATCGCGAGGCCACGCTGGCCGCGCTGATCGAGGCGCGCGGCCTCGGTGGCCGGCGCCTGGCGGTGGAGGTCAACGAGGAACTGGTGCCGCGCAGCGAGCACGCCGCGCACCCGCTGCATCCCGGCGATCGCGTGGAGATCGTGCAGGCGATTGGGGGCGGATGAGTCCGAGTCCCCGTCCGTAACTACTTTCAACGAAGGAATCACCATGACCGAACCGGCCGCCGCGTCTGCCGACGATCTCTTCCGCGTGGGCTCGCGCGAGTTCACCTCCCGCCTGCTGGTGGGGACCGGCAAGTACCGCGATCTCGACCAGACCCGCGATGCCATCGAGGCCAGCGGCGCGGAGATCGTGACCGTTGCGATCCGCCGCACCAACATCGGCCAGAATCCGGACGAGCCCAACCTGCTGGACGTGATCTCGCCGGAGCGCTACACGCTGCTGCCGAACACCGCCGGCTGCTTCAACGCCGAGGACGCGGTCCGCACCTGCCGCCTGGCGCGCGAGCTGCTGGACGGGCACAACCTGGTGAAACTGGAGGTGCTGGGCGACGAGAAGACCCTGTACCCGGATGTCTTCGAGACCGTGAAGGCCGCCGAGACCCTGGTTGCCGAGGGCTTCGACGTGATGGTCTACACCACCGACGACCCCCTGCTGGCAAAGCGCCTGGAAGAGATCGGCTGCCTGGCAATCATGCCGCTGGCCGCGCCGATCGGCTCCGGACTGGGCATCCAGAACCGCTACAACATCCGCGAGATCGTCGAAAACGCCACGGTCCCCGTGCTGGTGGATGCCGGCGTCGGCACCGCATCGGATGCCGCGATCGCGATGGAGCTGGGCTGTGACGGCGTCCTGATGAACACCGCCATCGCCGCCGCCGACGACCCGGTGATGATGGCCTCGGCTATGCGCCACGCGATCATTGGCGGGCGCCAGGCCTTCCTGGCCGGGCGCATGGCGCCACGCCGCTACGCCTCGGCCTCCTCGCCGCAAACCGGCCTGTTCTTCAGCTGAAAATGGACGAAACGATCGATTCCGCTTCCGACGACAGGCCGTTCTACCGGCGCATCCGCAGCTTCGTGCGCCGCGAGGGCCGGCTGACGCCGGGCCAGCAGCGCGCGCTGGACGAACTGCTGCCGCGCTTCGGCCTGCAGCTCCCGGAGCCCGCCGCGCCGCTGGATCTGGCGGCGGTGTTCGGGCGCACGGCGCCGGTGACGCTGGAGATCGGCTTCGGCGACGGCGAGAGCCTGGCCGAGCAGGCGGAACAGCAGTCGGAACGTGACTTCATCGGCACCGAGGTGCACCGGCCCGGGGTCGGGCATCTGCTGCGCGAGGTGGAACAGCGCGGGCTGACCAATGTGCGCGTCAGCGACGCCGATGCGGTGGAGCTACTGGAGCATTACCTGACACCGGGCAGCCTGGATTGCGTGCAGGTGTTCTTCCCCGACCCGTGGCACAAGAAGCGCCACCACAAGCGGCGCCTGATCCAGCCGGCCTTCGTGCGTCATCTGGCGACGCGCATCCGGCCGGGCGGGCGGCTGCACCTGGCCACCGACTGGGCCGAGTACGCCGAGCACATGATCGCGGTGATGCAGGAATGCGCCGCGTGGTTCGCGCCGGACGGCCCGGTTCCGGCCCCGGGTCGGCCGCCGGAACGCCCGGTGACGAAGTTCGAGCGCCGCGGGATCGGCCGCGGCCATCAGGTCGCCGATCTGCTCTACCGGCGCACCGGAGAA
>JBJHBC010000015.1:0-11924 GCA_050485285.1 Thioalkalivibrio sp. | reverse complement strand
GTTCGCGCCGGACGGCCCGGTTCCGGCCCCGGGTCGGCCGCCGGAACGCCCGGTGACGAAGTTCGAGCGCCGCGGGATCGGCCGCGGCCATCAGGTCGCCGATCTGCTCTACCGGCGCACCGGAGAATCGGCCTGACGTCTGAGGGAAGCAAGCTTCCCTCAGACGTTCTTGACCACCAGCACCGGGCACTCGGCCCCGCCGATCACGCGCTCGGAGACGCTGCCCATCAGCAGGCGCTTGAGGCCCGTGCGGCCGTGGCTGCCGAGCACGATCAGGTCGCGCTGGTCACGCCGGGCGATCTCCACCAGCGCGAGCTCCGGTCGGCCTTCCTCGGTGGTGGCATCCGCCTTCCGGCCCTGCTCGCGCGCCTCGCCCTGCAGGCGCTGCACCGCCTCCACGCCCTCCTGGCGGCGTTCGTCGCTCTGGCCGGGCACCGCCACCGTGGCGATCGTCAGGGGCAGATCGCAGTAACCCGCCAGCTCGATCGCGGCCCGCACCGCCTGGTCGCCCAGTTCGGAGCCGTCGGTCCCGACCAGCAGCCCGCGGTGCGGGGCCTCGGCAGCGCGCGGGACGACCATCACGTTGCAGGGCGCCAGACCGATCACCTTGCGCGTGGCGTCGCCCACCATCAGGCGTGACAGATCGCCCCGGTCACGCCGGCCGATCACGATCAGGCCGGCCTTGAACTCCTCGGCAATGGCGACGATCTCCTGATGCCGATCGACCCCGTGACGCAGGATCATCGAGGCGTCGATGCCCGCCTCGCGGGCGCGCTTCTCCAGCGCGTCCAGGTCGGCCTGGCCGGCCACGCTCGCCTCGTGGCTGCGCGGCGGCGACAGGGCGTCGTGCTGGGTGTCCGTGGGAATGATGCGGGCGACCACCAGGCGCGCGCCGCAGCGCTGTGCCAGGTCCAGCGCCACATTCTCGGCGGCTACGCTGAATTCGGAGCCATCCGTCGCCAGGACAATGGTCTCGAAACGGCACAGCGGGGCTTCGGATTCGGACATGCGGGGTCTCCACTCGGCTTTTTTCTCAGCATAACCGACACGCCGGCAAACGCCAGCAGTCGGGATGCCGCCCCACGGTCACCAACCGCGCCTTTTTTGCGTCCGTGCCCGCGGGATGAAATAATCCCGCGCTTTCAAGGGAAAGGCGGAACCCGTTTCCTCCGATCCGCCTCGGCGCCCGCGCCCGGCGCGCGTCCCCTTCGGCTTCCGGCCACGCGCCGTCCGGCGCGGGTCTTCAGGACACGACTGGAACATGGAAAACCTTACGCTGACCACCGAGATGATCGTGGTGCTCGCGCTGCTCGCGTTCACGATCTTCCTGTTTGTATCCGAAATCATCCGGGTGGACCTCGCAGCCATCTCGGTGATGGTGCTGCTGGGCCTGCTGACGCTGGTGCCGGGCCTCGGGATGCTGGTCGGCCAGGAGGAACTGTTCAGCGGCTTTGCCTCCAACGCGGTGATCTCGATCATCGCGGTGATGATCATCGGTGCCGGCCTGGACAAGACCGGCGTGATGCACAAGGTCGCGGCGTTCATCATGCGGGTGGGCGGCACCACGGAGAAGAGCATCATCCCGACGGTCTCCGGCACGGTCGGCGTGATCTCCAGCTTCATGCAGAACATCGGCGCCGCCGCACTGTTCATGCCGGTGATGAGCCGCATCTCCAACCGCCTGAACATCCCCCTGTCGCGCCTGCTGATGCCGATGGGCTTCGCGGCGATCGTGGGCGGCACCATCACCCTGGTCGGCTCCAGTCCGCTGATCCTGCTGAACGACCTGCTGCCCTCCGACATGGAGCGGTTCCAGCTGTTCGACGTGACCCCGATCGGCCTGGCCCTGCTGGCCACGGCGATCGTCTACTTCGTACTGCTGGGGCGTTTCGTCCTGCCCTCGGTCAAGACCAAGTCGGCGCAGCGCGAGAACGCGCAGGACTACTTCCAGCGCGTGTACGGCCTGTCCTACGAGATCCACGAGCTGTTCGTCCCGGAAAACGACCCGATGGTCGGGCGCACGGTGGCCGAGATCGAACGCGAGACCGGCATCGCGATCGTCGGGACCTACGTCCGCGACGAGCTGCGCATGGCGCCGTGGACCGGCTACGAGATCCAGGCCAACTCGCATCTGGCGGTGCTGGCCAGCCCCGCGCGCATGGAGAAGCTGTGCGAGGGCACGCGCAAGCGCCCCTCGACCAATCTGGACGTGTTCGCCAACGCCCTGGACAGTGGGCGCTCCGGGGTCGCCGAGGTGGCGATCGCGCCGGGCTCGAACCTCGCCGGCAAGACCGTGACCGAGCTGGCCATGCGCCAGACCTACGGGCTGTCGGTGATGCGCATCCAGCGCGGTAACGAGACCTATGGCGAGGGCCTGCGCGACATCCCGCTGGAGCCGGGCGACATCCTGGTGGTGCACTGCACCTGGGAATCCCTGGCCCGCCTGGAGCAGGATCGCGACTTCGTGGTGATCACCTCGGACTACCCGCACGAAGAACTGCGCCCGTCCAAGGTGCCGCATGCCCTGTTCTTCCTGGCGCTGACCGTGGGCCTGATCGTGTTCACCGACCTGATGCTGTCGGTGGCCCTGCTGACCGGCGCGCTGGGCATGATCCTGACCGGCGTGATCAGCCTCGACAGCGCCTATCGCGCGGTCAGCTGGAAGACGGTCTTCCTGCTCGCCTCGCTGATCCCGCTGGGGATGGCGGTGGAGAACACCGGTACCGCGGCATGGATCGCACAGAACACGCTGGAGATGCTGGGGACCGTGCCGCCCTGGGTGCTGCAGGCGACGATCTTTGCCCTGGCCACGTTCTTCACCCTGGTCATGTCCAATGTCGGCGCGACCGTGCTGCTGGTGCCGCTGGCCATCAACTTCGCGATCGCGGCGCAGGCCGCGGGCATGGACGCCGACCCGCGCGTATTCGCGCTGACCGTCGCCATCGCGACCTCGAATTCCTTCCTGATCCCGACCCACCAGGTGAACGCCCTGATCATGGGCCCCGGCGGTTACCGGGTGAAGGACTACATGAAAGCGGGCGGCATCATGACCATCCTGTTCGCCGTGGTCGCCATGTTCATGCTCAATCTGATTTTCTAGGCTTTCTTTCAACGACCTTTGTGCAACCCGTTTGCAAGGAGAAATCCCATGTCCCAGAAGCATCCCGTGATTGCGGTGACCGGTTCCTCGGGTGCCGGCACCTCCACCGTCAAGCGCTCCTTCGAGTCGATCTTCCGTCGCGAGCAGATCAACCCGGTCGTGATCGAGGGCGACAGCTTCCATCGCTATGACCGCAAGGCGATGAAGGAGGCCATGCAGAAGGCCGCGGACGAGGGGAATCACCACTTCTCGCACTTCGGCCCGGAGGCCAACCTGTTCGACCGCATCGAGGGCCTGTTCAAGACCTACGGCGAGACCGGCCAGGGCGAGAAGCGCTACTACCTGCATTCCGACGAGGAAGCCGCGCAGCACAACGAGCGCCTCGGCACCCACCTGGGCCCGGGCGAGTTCACCCCCTGGGAAGAGATCCAGCCGGGCACCGACCTGATGTTCTACGAAGGCCTGCACGGCCTGGTGGTCGACGGTGACGTGAACGCCGCGCAGCACGTGGACCTGGGCATCGGCGTGGTGCCGATCGTGAACCTCGAGTGGATCCAGAAGATCTTCCGCGACAACGCCGAGCGCGGCTATTCCGCCGAGGCGATCGTCGACACGATCCTGCGCCGCATGCCGGACTACGTGAACTACATCACCCCGCAGTTCGGCTACACCGACATCAACTTCCAGCGCGTGCCGACCGTGGACACCTCCAACCCGTTCATCGCCCGCGCGGTCCCGACCCCGGACGAGTCCATGGTGGTGATCAGCTTCAAGGACCCGGCGAAGTTCGGCATCGACTTCCCCTACCTGCTGAACATGATCCCGGACTCCTTCATGTCCAACCCCAAGACCCTGGTGGTCCCGGGCGGCAAGATGAGCTTCGCGATGGAGGTGATCCTCGGCCCGATCATCCACGACATGCTGTCGCGTCGCGGCTGATCCCGCTCGTCCGAAGGAAGTTCCCAAGCCCCGCTCCGGCGGGGCTTTTTTCGTTCCGGGCCCGCCATTCGGCTAGGATTCGGGCTTTACCCGACAGGACGGAGCAGGCGTGTTCGGACTCTTCGGGCCCCGGCCGGCCCAGCTAATGGAGCGCTTTCGCGACCGCTATACCGGTCGCTCGCTGATCATTCACCAGGGGTTCACCGGCGACTGGCTGGAGGAGCTCCTGAAGCAGCCGGGCGGCGGCGGGCATTTCCGCATCGACAGCCGTCCGCTGCCGCGGCAGCGGCCCAGCCCCGTGGAGTGGCTGGTGCAGACCCACATCCTGCCGCTGGAACTGCCCCAGCCCCTGTTTCTGGACGTGCGCAAGGACGCCATGCTGGCCCGGCACCTGATGCGCGGCGACCACGCGGTGCACCCCTCGGAGATCGCCTGGTTCCTGGAAGAGCTGGACACCCGCCACCACGCCCGCCTGGTCTTCACCGAAGACGGCGGCCTGAACGTGCACAGCGGCCTGCCGGTCGACGACAACGAGGCCCTCAGCATGCTGGAGCAACTCGGTTTATGACCCATGCCTTTCGCAGCGCCACCGCCCGCGGCGACGAGCCCCGGGCCCTGGCCGACGCCCTGATCGCCGAGCTGGGCGACCAGCCGCCGCGCGCCGAGGATCAGGTGCGCGTCGGTTTCATCTACCTGTCCGACGCCCTCAGCCGCCACGCCCGCACCCTGCTGAAACACCTGCGCGAGGGGCTGGGCGTGGACCATTTCGTCGGCGGCATGGCCATGGCCGTGATCGGCCCGCACGACGAACTCTACGAACAGAATGGCGCGACCCTGATGGTCGGCGAATTCCCTGCGGCCAGCGTCCGCGTCATCTACCACCCGGTGCGCAGCTTCGACGAACTGGTGAAGGAGCTCGACGGCTTCCTCGACCCGCAGACCCCGGGCCGGCTGATCCTGAACGCCGATCCGCGCATGGAAGGGCTGGAGGACACCCTGACCGAGATCGGCGAACGGACCGCCTGGTTCGCGACCGGCGGAGTGAACTCCGGCGACGACGGCGTGGTGCAGATTGCCGACGGCGTGGCCGCCTCGGGCATCACCGGGCTCGCGCTGCGCGACGATGTCGCGATCGCCGCACGCCACAGCCAGGGCTGCACCCCGCTGCCCGGCCAGCACGAGCTGACCGAGACCTGGCGCAACATCATCGTGCGCCTGGACGGTCAGCAGGCCCTGCCGGCGTTCAAGGGCATCATTGGCGATGTCCTGTCGCGCGACCTGGAGCGGGCGCTGGGCTACATCCTGGTCGGCTTCCCCATCGCCGGTTCCGACACCGGCGACTACCGCGTGCGCAACATTATCGGCATCGACCTGGACCAGCAGGTCCTGGCGGTCGGCGAAATGCTGGAGCCCGGCTCGCAGATCCTGTTCGTGCGCCGCGACGGCCAGGCCGCGATCGAGGACCTGGAACGCATGCTGGAACAGATCCGCGCCCAGGCCCCCAACGGCATCCGCGGGGCGATCTACGTCTCCTGCGTCGGACGCGGGCGCCACCAGTTCGCGCAGGAGGGCACCGAACTGGGTATCGTGCAGAAACATCTGGGCGACGTACCGCTGGTCGGCTTCTTCGCCAACGGCGAGATCTTCGCCAACCGCCTGTACGGCTACACCGGGGTCCTCACCCTGTTCACCTGACACGCCTGACTGCAGCCGGGAGAAGGCATGGAATACCGCAAACTGGGACGTACCGACATCGAGGTCAGCCTGATCGGCCTGGGCACCATGACCTGGGGCGAGCAGAACACCGAGGCCGAGGCCCACGAACAGCTCGACTATGCGCTGGAACAGGGCGTGAACCTGATCGACGCCGCCGAGATGTACCCCGTGCCCCCGCGCGAGGAGACCCAGGGCCTGACCGAGACCTATATCGGCAACTGGCTGGCGGCGCGCGGCAACCGCGATCGGGTCGTGCTGGCCAGCAAGGTCGCCGGTCCGGGCATGATCGACTACCTGCGCGGTGGCCCGAAGCTGAACCGCGAGCACATCGAACAGGCCCTGAACGACAGCCTGAAGCGTCTGCAGACCGACTATCTGGATCTCTACCAGGTCCACTGGCCCGCCCGTTCCACGAACTTCTTCGGCCAGCTGGGCTATGTCCACAAGACAGACGATGACGCGACCCCGATCGAGGAAACCGCCGAGGCCCTGAGGGTCCTGGTCGACAGTGGCCGCGTGCGTACCATCGGGATCTCCAACGAGACCCCCTGGGGCTTCATGGAGTGGATCCGGGCGCATGACCGCGGGCTGTCCGAGCGCATCGTGTCCATCCAGAACCCCTACAACCTGCTCAACCGCAGCTTCGAGGCGGGGCTGGCGGAGATGGCCATCCGCGAGGATGCCGGCCTGCTGGCCTATTCGCCGCTGGCCTTCGGCATGCTTTCCGGCAAGTACCTGGACGGCGCCAAGCCCGCAGGGGCCCGCCTGACGCTGTTCGAGCGTTTCCAGCGCTACAGCAACGAATCCGGCCTGGCCGCGACCGCGGAGTATGCCCGCCTGGCGCGCGATCACGGCCTGACGCCGTCGCAGCTGGCGCTGGCCTTCGTCAACCAGCAGCCCTTCGTGACCAGCAACCTGATCGGCGCGACCACGATGGAGCAGCTGCGCGAGAACATCGCGACCGTGGACATCACCCTGTCCGAAGCCGTGCTGGAGGCCATCGAGGCCATCCACGCCCGCCACACCTACCCCTGCCCGTAAACCCGGGGAGCCGGGCGTGGAGCTGATCGACACGCATGTCCACCTGGACCTGGACGCGTTCGATCCGGATCGCCCGGCGGTGCTGGACCGCGCCCGGGCCGCCGGGGTGCGGGAGATGGTCCTGCCCGGCGTCACGCGCGCCCGGTGGGCCGATCTCGACGCCCTGCACCATCACGACGCCGGCCTGCATGTCGCCTACGGCCTGCACCCGAACTTTCTGCAGGCGCACGCGGACGCGGACCTCGACGCCCTGGAGGCCTGGCTGGATAGGCACCCGGAGACCATCGCGGTCGGCGAGATCGGGCTCGATGGCTATCAGGAGGGTCTCGACTGGGATCGCCAGTGGCGCTTCTACACGCGGCAGCTGGCCATCGCCCGCGAACGCGACCTGCCGGTGATCATCCACAGCCGGCGCGCGCTGGACGCGGTGCTGAAGGGCCTGCGCCAGCAACCGGGCCTGACCGGCATCCTGCATGCGTTCATCGGAAGCCCGCAGCAGGCCCGCCAGGCGGCCGACCTGGGCTTCTGCCTGGGCATCGGCGGCCCGGTGACCTTCGACAGGGCGAAGAAGCTGCACCGCGTGGTGCGCGACGCGCCGCTGGAGGCCCTGGTGGTGGAGACCGATGCACCCGATCAGCCCCTGGCCGGACATCAGGGGGAGCGCAACGAACCGGCGATGACGGCCGAGGTCAATCGCCGCCTCGCGGCCCTGCGGGACATGGAGCCCGAAGAGATGGCTATAATCACGTCACAAAACGCACGCCGGGTCCTCCGGCTTCCGACCGGTCCCGACGCATGAGTCCCGCCGCCCCGCACAACCCCTACACCGAAAGGACGGATCTGCTACTGGGCCACGAGGTGACGGCCGGCCTGCGGGACCGGCATGTGTTCATCGCCGGTCTCGGCGGGGTCGGCAGCTACGCCGCCGAGGCCATCGCCCGCGCCGGCGTCGGTCGCATGACCCTGGCGGATCACGACGTGGTGGGCGCCTCCAACCTGAACCGCCAGCTGGTCGCGCTGCGCTCCACCGTGGACCGCCCCAAGACCGAGATCATGGCGAATCGCATCCACGACATCGACCCCGACATCGAACTCACGATTCGCCACGAATTCCTGCAGCCCGACACCATCGGCGATCTGGTCCCGGAGGATGCCGACTTCGTCCTCGACGCGATCGACTCCATCGTCTGCAAGGCCGCGCTGGTCGCGACGGCCCAGGCGCGCGGGCAGGGCGTGATCTCGAGCATGGGGGCCGGCGGGCGCATCGACCCCACCGCCGTGCGCGTGGGGCCGCTGGCCGATACCCGCGTGTGCCCGCTTGCGCGCCAGATGCGCAAGCGCCTGCGACGCCTGGGCGCGCATCTGGACTACCCCGTGGTGTTTTCCATCGAACAGCCGCGCAAGGGCACCGAGCACCGGCCGGTGGGGGACGGCGGCCGGCCCCGCTCGGTCAACGGCACCATCTCGTATCTCCCGGCCATCTTCGGCCTGACCGCCGCGGGGCACGTGATCCAGCAGTTGATCACCCGCGTCTGACCGCCGCCCACGGCGCGCAACCTCGCCTCTAAATTTACGTAGGATGCGTAGAGCGCAGCGAAACGCATCGTTCACCCGTTGCCCGTTGCCCGTTGCCCGTTGCCGAGGCCATGCATGATGCGTTTCGCTACGCTCTACGCATCCTACGGCTCTGCCCTCGCAAGCAAACTTTATTCGTCGAACACGGCCTCGATACGGGCCTGGATGTGCTGGTCGGCGTCCGGGCCGTACTGCGTGGTGGCGGGGTCGAAGCGATCGCAGAAGGCGTAGGCAAACTTCAGGTCCTTCACGCCCAGCGCCCCGAACAGGCGCGCCTCGAAGGAGTGATCCTCCGGGTTCTGGAACAGGGTGGGCCAGCCATCGGCGCCCGGCGCCAGTGCCGGGCCGAAGAACACCACGCCCGGCAGGTTCTTCAGGCGCAGGGCGCAGGTACCGTCGGTCACGCCGGCCATCGGCAGGAAGTCGATGGTGCGCGACAGGCGCTGTTTTCGATTGAAGGCGATGTCGATCTCGCCACCGGCGGCGCGGATCGCCGGCGCCTCTGCCTCGAACGCCAGGGTCTCGAGACCGGCCTGACGCCAGGCCTCCAGGTCCTGTGCGCCATGGCGGCTGGGCAGGAACAGGTAGGCGGGCTTCGTGATGGCCCGAATCGCCGCCAGCAGGGGTTCCGAATACGCCGGTGCGTTGACCAGGATCCCGCCCAGTTCCAGATCGTCGATTAACCAGACCGCCGGCGCCCCGTCCCCGATGCGGTAAATGGTCCGGTCACGCAGTTCGACCAGCGGTGCGCTGATCACGGGTTCATTCGCCATGTGCGGGCTCCGATGACGGACGGGCGGGACGCGGTTCGATCCCGGCCATGGTGGTCTCGATCCATTCTTCGGCCTCGGCCAGCACCTCCACCGGCTTGCGCCCGGCGGTCTCGATCGGCGGGCCGATCACCACCTCGATGGTGCCGGGGTAGCGCCGGATACCTTTCTTCGGCCAGAAGCTGCCACTGTTGAGGGCCACCGGCAGCACGGGGTAACCGGTGCGCGCGGCCAGCATCGCGCCGCCCTGGCGGTAGCGCCCGTGTTCGCCCGGGGCCACGCGCGTACCCTCCGGAAAGACGAGCACCCAGCGACCCTCGTCGAGGCGCTGCCGGCCCTCGGTGACCAGATTCTCCAGCGCCTGGCGCCCGCCCTCGCGATCAATCGGCACCGGATCGATCATCGCCAGTGTCCAGCCGAAGACCGGGATACGCATCAGCTCGCGCTTGAGCACCCAGGTCTGCATCGGGAAGATCGCGACGAAGGCGACGGTCTCCCAGGCCGACTGATGCTTGGACAGCACCACATGCGGGCGCGACGCATCGATGTGTTCGGCGCCGCGCACCCGGTAGTCCACGCCACAGGTCACGCGCAGCCACCAGACATTGAAGCGCCCCCACTGCGTCAGCACCCGGTAGCGGACCGGGCGCGAGAACGGCCAGATCAGCGGCGGCACCAGCACGCCGAAGACCAGCATCGAGCCAATAAACCCGAGCTGGAACAGCAGACCGCGGAGCAGGGGCAGCATGTGGCGACGCTATCCCGTGGCCAGGCGGCCGATGTCGGCCACGGTCTCGAAGGCGCGGCGCAGCTCGCGCAGCAGCGCCAGGCGGTTGCGCCGCTCGGCGGCATCCTCGGCCATCACCATCACCTGGTCAAAGAAGGTATCCACACGATCACGCAGGCCCGCCAGCTCGCCCAGGGCGTGCAGGTAGTCGCCATCGGCCACGGCCTGGTCGACACCGGGACGCACCGCCTGCAGGCCCTGGTAGAGCTGGCGCTCCTCGTCCAGCGTCAGGGCCTCGGGATCGAGGTCGGCCTCGGCCTCCTCGCCGGCCTTGCGCAGCAGGTTGTGGATGCGCTTGTTCGCGGCGGCCAGGGCCTCGGCCTCCGGGCGTTCGCGGAACAGGCTCACCGCGCGCACGCGGCGGGCAAAGTCCAGCGGGGCATCCGGCGCGACCGCGGCCACCGCCTCGAGGGTCTCGTGCGCCTGGCCCTGCTCCAGCAGGTAGCCGCGCAGGCGCTCGAGGATGTAGTCGCGCACCGGTTCCACGGCCTGATCGGCCTCCGGCACGCGTTCGCGGATCGGCTCGGCCGCCGCCTGCAGCAGCGGGGTCAGGGCCAGCGGCAGTTCGCGCTCGACCAGGATGCGCACCAGCCCCAGCGCCGCGCGGCGCAGGGCGAACGGGTCCTTGGTGCCGGTGGGCTGCTTGCCGATCGCGAAGATCCCGACCAGCGTGTCGAGACGATCCGCCAGCGCCAGGGCCTGGGACAGCGGGGCATCCGGCAGCTCGGAGCCGGACTGACGCGGCCAGTAGTGCTGTTCGATCGCGGCCGCGACGGACTCGTCCTCGCGATCGTGCAGGGCGTAGTAGCGGCCCATCGTGCCCTGCAGCTCGGTGAACTCGAACACCATCTGGGTGACCAGATCGCACTTCGCCAGGCGCGCGGCGCGCGCGGCCAGCCCGGCATCCAGACCCATCAGGCCGGCCAGGCGCTGCATCAGGGCCTCCAGCCGCACGGACTTGTCGCGCAGCGTGCCCAGGCGCTTCTCGAACACCACCGAGTCCAGCGCGTCCAGCCGCTCCTCCAGGCGCTTCTTGCGGTCCTGCTGCCAGAAGAACTCGGCATCGGCGAAGCGCGGGCGCAGCACGCGCTCGTTGCCGTCGCGCACCGCGTGCGGGTCGCGCGACTCGATGTTGCTGATCACGATGAAGTGCGGCTGCATGCGCCCGGCCTCGTCGACCACCGGGAAGTATTTCTGGTTGTCCTGCATGGTGGAGATCAGGGCCTCCTGCGGGACCTCCAGGAAACGCGGGTCGAAGCCGCCGGTCAGGGCCACCGGCCATTCCACAAGGGCGGTGACCTCGTCCAGCAGCTCGGCATCCACCAGCGCGCGGCCGCCCAGGGCCTTGGCCTGTTCATGCACCTGGGCCAGGATGTTCTCGCGCCGCGCCTCGAACGACGGCTCGACAAAGCCGGGGCTGCGCAGCCGCTCGGCGTAGTCGTTCCCGCGCTTGAGCTCCAGCGCGCCGGGCTGGTGGAAGCGGTGGCCATGTGTGGCGCGCCCGGCGGTCTGCTCCAGCACCGTCATCTCCAGCACCTCGGTGCCGTGCAGCACGACCAGCCAGTGCGCCGGACGCACGAACTCGGTGCGGCTGCTGCCCCAGCGCATGCGCTTGGGTGTGGGCAGGGCCTCCAGCGCGGCCTCCAGCATCTCCGGCAGCAGCTCGTTCAGCGCGCGGCCCGGCTGCAGCTGGCGAAAGACCAGGTATTCGCCCTTGTCGGTCGTCTCGCGCTCCAGACGATCGACCTCGACGCCGCAGGAGCGGGCAAAGCCCAGCACCGCCTTCGTCGGCTCGCCGGCGTCGTCGAAGGCGGCGGCCACGGCCGGGCCGCGACGCTCCTGCAGCTGGTCCGGCTGCTGCGCCGGGATGTCCGGGAACAGCACCGCCAGCCGGCGCGGGGTGGCGAAGGTCTCGGGCGCACCCGGCTCCAGGCCGGCCTCGCGCAGGCGGGTGGTCAGGCCCTCGGCCAGGGCGTCGCGCAGGCGCGCCAGCGCG
>JBJHBC010000014.1:25114-28790 GCA_050485285.1 Thioalkalivibrio sp. | reverse complement strand
GCCGGATCGTGAACAGCTTCCTGACCCAGCACTTCGACCGCTACGTGGACTACGACTTCACCGCGAAACTCGAAGACGAGCTCGACGCGATCTCGCGCGGCGAGAAGGACTGGGTCCCGGTGCTGGAGGATTTCTGGGGCGATTTCCGCGACCGGGTGAAAGAGAAGGAAGAGAACGTCACCCGCGCCGAGGCCGTGCAGTCGCGCGAACTGGGCACCGACCCCAAGAGCGGACGCCCGGTCTCGGTGCGCCTCGGTCGCTTTGGTCCGATCGTGCAGATCGGCACCAAGGACGACGAGGAAAAGCCCCTGTTCGCCGGGCTGCTGCCCGGGCAGAAGATGGACAAGATCACCCTCGACGAGGCGCTGGAGCTGTTCAAGCTGCCGCGCGATCTCGGCGAGACGCCCGAGGGCGAGCCGGTGATGGTGAACATCGGCCGCTTCGGGCCGTACGTGAAGTACGGCTCCAAGTATGCCTCCCTCGGCCCCGACGACGACGTCTGGACCATCGAGCTGCCGCGTGCGCTGGAGATCGTCGCCGAGAAGAAGAAAAAGGACGCCGAACGCTTCATCAAGAGCTTCGACGAGGAAGGCATCCAGGTCCTCAACGGGCGTTACGGCCCCTACGTGACCGACGGCAACAAGAACGCCAAGATCCCGAAAGAAACCGACCCCAAGTCCCTGACCCTGGAACAGTGCCAGGAACTGATCGCGGCCGCCCCGGAACGCAAGGGCCGCGGGCGCAAGGGCGCCGCCAAGTCGACCGCCAAGACCTCCGGCAAGGCTGCGACCAGGGCCACTGACAAGAAGGCCACTGGCAAGACCGCGGCCAAATCGACGTCGAAATCGGCCGGGACGAAGAAGACCACCACGAAGAAGGCGGCCACGACCAAGAAAGCTGCCAGCAAGTCGGGTACCAAGAAGACCGCCAGCAAAAAGGCCCCGGCGAAAAAGTCCGGCGCTTCGAAGTCCGGCGACAGTGGCGATGCCAGCGACAGCCGCCTGAGTGCCCAGCCCTCCGGCGACCGTGGACCCGAATAACGCCCCGCTACTGACGCCCGATATCGACCCCGTCGCAAAGGTAGTACGCGACGGCGGTGTGATCGCCTATCCCACCGAGGCCGTCTTCGGCCTGGGCTGCCGCCCGGACACCCCCGAGGCGATCGAACGCATCCTCGAGCTCAAGGGCCGGCCGGCCGCCAAGGGGATGATCGTGGTCACGGATACACTCGAGCGGCTGGGTGAATGGCTCGCCCCGCTACCGCACGCACAGCGCGCTGTAATCGAGGCGAGCTGGCCAGGCCCCACGACCTGGCTGCTGCCCGTCACCACCGCATGCCCGCCCCTGTTGCGTGGCGAACATGACAGCCTCGCCGTACGCGTCACGGCCCATCCCGCGACCCGCGCGCTGTGCGCGGCCGCCGAAAGCGCCCTGGTCTCCACCAGCGCCAACCGCGCGGGCGCGGACCCCTGCCGCCGCTGGGATTGCGTTGCCTCGCAACTCGGGGCCGGCATCGATGCGATCCTGCAGGCAGAATGTGGCGGGCGCACCGCCCCCAGCGCGATCCGCGACGCCCGCACCGGGGCCTGGCTCCGGGGCGCACCGGAGCCCGACGCCAACACCGACCACTGATCAACCGGGACGCAGCATGAGCCAGGACCACGTCTCCATCGAACGCGTAATCGACTACCTGCAGGGCCTGCAGGACCGCATCTGCCAGGGCCTCGAGGGCCTGGACGGACGGGCCCGCTTCGAGGAGGACGCCTGGGAGCGCCCGGCCGGCGGCGGCGGGCGTACCCGCGTGCTGCGCGAGGGCGCGGTGTTCGAGCAGGCCGGGGTGAATTTCTCCCACGTGATGGGCGACAACCTCCCGGCCTCGGCCACCGCCCACCGCCCGGAGATGGCCGGGCGCTCGTTCCAGGCCACCGGCGTGTCGCTGGTGATCCACCCGCACAACCCGTATGTGCCGACCTCGCACGCGAACGTGCGCTTCTTCATCGCGGAGAAGCCCGGCGAGGACCCCATCTGGTGGTTCGGCGGCGGCTTCGACCTGACGCCCTACTACGGCTTCGACGAGGACTGCATCCACTGGCACCGCACCGCCGAGGCCGCCTGTCGCCCGTTCGGCGAGCACCTCTACCCGGCGCACAAGAAGTGGTGCGACGAGTACTTCCACCTCAAGCACCGCGACGAGCCGCGCGGCGTCGGCGGGCTGTTCTTTGACGACTTCAGCGAGGGCGGCTTCGAACACGCCTTCGGCTACATGCAGAGCGTCGGCAACGCCTATCTGGATGCCTATGGCCCGATCGTCGAACGTCGCTACGCGACCGAATACGGCGAGCGCGAGCGCCAGTTCCAGCTCTACCGGCGCGGGCGCTATGTCGAGTTCAACCTGGTCTACGACCGCGGTACCCTGTTCGGCCTGCAGTCGGGCGGGCGTACCGAGTCGATCCTGATGTCGCTGCCGCCGCTGGTGCGCTGGGAATACAACTACCAGCCAGAGCCCGGCACGCCCGAGGCCGCACTGTACGAGCGCTACCTGACGCCACGCGACTGGCTGGCCGAGGCCACCGAGTAACACGACCCCTGCGAGGACCTGGCATGACCGCACCGATCGCCCCCTATCCCGCCGGCCGGCCACGCCGCATGCGCCGCGACGCCTTCTCCCGCCGCCTGATGCGCGAGCATCACCTGCGACCGGACGATCTGATTCTGCCGGTGTTCGTCACCGAGGGCGAGGGCACGCGCGAGGCCGTGCCGTCGATGCCCGGCGTGGAACGCGTGTCCATCGACCAACTACTGGAAGAGGCCGCCGCCGCCGTGCGCCTGGGCATCCCGGCACTGGCGCTGTTTCCGGTGGTCCCGGCCGAGAAGAAGAGCCTGGATGCGCAGGAGGCCTGGAATCCCGAGGGCCTGGCGCAGCGCGCGGTGCGCGCGCTGAAGGCCGCGCACCCGGAGCTGGGGGTGATCACCGACGTCGCCCTGGACCCGTTCACCACCCATGGCCAGGACGGCATCATCGACGCCGAGGGCTATGTGGTGAACGACATCACCGTCGAGGCGCTGGTGAAGCAGGCGCTGTCGTATACCGCGGCCGGCGCCGACGTGGTCGCCCCCTCCGACATGATGGACGGGCGCATCGGCGCGATCCGCCACGCACTGGAGGATGGCGGACACCTGCACACCCGCATCCTCGCCTACTCCGCCAAGTACGCCTCCGCCTTCTACGGCCCGTTCCGCGACGCCGTCGGCTCGGCCGGCAACCTCGGCAAGGGCGGCAAGGAGACCTACCAGATGGACCCGGCCAATGGCGACGAGGCCCTGCACGAGGTCGCGCTGGACCTCGCCGAGGGCGCCGACATGGTGATGGTCAAACCGGGCATGCCCTATCTGGATGTGGTGCGCCGCATCCGCGACGAATTCCAGCGCCCGACCTTCGTCTATCACGTCTCCGGCGAGTACGCGATGCTCAAGGCGGCCGCCGAGCGCGGCTGGCTGGACGAGCGCGCCTGCGTGCTGGAGGCTCTGCTCGGGATGAAACGCGCCGGCGCCGACGGCATCCTCACCTACTACGCCCGCGTGGTCGCCGAATGGCTGGCGGAGGACGCGGCCCGATGAGCGAGCCGCGCCCGGATCGCTATGCGGTGGTCGGCAATCCGATCCACCACTCGCTGTC
>JBJHBC010000014.1:18662-25014 GCA_050485285.1 Thioalkalivibrio sp. | reverse complement strand
CTGCGCGAACTGCGTCACGAAATCGACGGCCAATAGCCCACCACTTCTCCGGGTTCATGGACGGTTCACCCCGCGGACCGCAAGCTGGGATGCATCACCTCCGCTGCCTTGCGGATCACACGAACACGGGAGAACCGCCATGCAACGCATTCTCGCTCTGGCCGCCACCGGCGCCCTGGTGCTGGTGATGGGCTGCACCACCACCGATCCATACACCGGGGAAGAGCGCGTCTCGCGCGCCACCATCGGGGCGGGCATCGGCGCGGCCACGGGCGCGGTGCTCGGCAGCGTGACCAGCAGCCGCAACCGCACCCAGCGCGCAATGATCGGGGCCGGCATCGGGGCCCTGGCCGGGGGCGCCATCGGCAACTACATGGACCGCCAGGAAGATGCCCTGCGCGAACAGCTGCGCGGGACCGGCGTCAGCGTGACCCGCGACGGCGACAACATCATCCTCAACATGCCGAGCAACATCACCTTCGATTTCGACCGCAGCGACATCCGGCCGGAATTTCAGGATGTACTGGACTCGGTGGCCCTGGTCCTGGAGGAGTTCGACCAGACCGGCATCGAGGTCGCCGGCCACACCGACAGCACCGGTCGCGTCGAATACAACATGGACCTCTCCGAGCGTCGCGCCCAGAGCGTGGGGCAGGCCCTGATCCGCCGCGGCGTGCAGCCGGTGCGCGTGCATACCATCGGCTTCGGACCGCACCAGCCGGTCGCCACCAACGACACCGATGCGGGCCGCCAGCAGAACCGCCGGGTGGAACTGACGCTGTTCCCGCTGACCGCCGACTGATCGAAACCCGCACGCCGGCACCGCACCAGGCGCGGTGCCGGCGCGCGTCCGGCGCACTCTCCGCGCTGGACACCCCCACCCCTCCTGCGGCAAAATCCCGAACATTCGCCGCACCGTCATTTTTCGGTGCAATCGCGTCCATTCTCGACAGGATCGCTACCGATTCCCCCTGCCATGGCGTCCATACTGCTGCTCAACGGCCCCAACCTGAACCTGCTGGGACAGCGGGAGCCGGAGCGCTACGGCGCACAAACCCTGGCGGATATCGAGACCGACCTGAGGGCTCGAGCGGAACAGGCCGACACCTCCTTCGACTGCTTCCAGAGCAACCACGAAGGCGACCTGATCGACCGCATCCATGCCGCCCCCGGCGAGGGCGTGCGACGCATCCTGATCAACCCGGGTGGCCTGACCCACACCAGTGTCAGCCTGCGCGATGCCCTGCTGGGTGTTGCCATCCCGTTCTACGAGATTCATATCAGCAACATCCACGCCCGCGAGCCCTTCCGCCAGACCTCGCGTCTGAGCGATGTCGCCGCCGGTCTGGTCAGTGGCTTCGGCGTCATTGGCTACCGGCTGGCGCTCGATGCGGCGCTCGCGGCTATCAAGGAATAAGAGGCTTCCATGGACATTCGCAAGGTCAAGAAACTGATCGACCTGCTCGACGAGAGCGGCATCCACGAGATCGAGATCCACGAAGGCGAGGAGTCGGTCCGCATCACCCGCTCGGCCAGCGGCACCGCCGTGGCCGCACCGGCCCCGGCACCCCTGCCCGCCGCGGCACCGGCACCCGCCGGC
The DNA here is from genome assembly GCA_050485285.1 of Thioalkalivibrio sp. GTDB lineage: Bacteria > Pseudomonadota > Gammaproteobacteria > Ectothiorhodospirales > Ectothiorhodospiraceae > Thioalkalivibrio. The sequence continues at coordinate 23,414 of JBJHBC010000014.1, read as the reverse complement.
GCTGCACCCGCGGCCGCCCCGGCCGACGCGGGGGACGCGCCCCCGGAGATGGACGGTCACCGGGTCACCGCCCCCATGGTCGGCACCTTCTACCGGGCACCCAGCCCGGGCTCGAAACCGTTCGTCGAGGTCGGGCAGACGGTGGAGGTCGGCGAGACCCTGTGCATCATCGAGGCCATGAAGATGCTCAACCCGATCGAGGCCGACCAGGCGGGGACGGTCCGCGACATCCTGGTCGAGAACGGCAACCCGGTGGAATACGGCCAGCCGCTGTTCATCATCGGCTGAACCCCCGATTCCCTGCCAACAGGTCCGAGCATGTTTGAAAAGATTCTGATCGCCAACCGCGGCGAGATCGCCCTGCGGGTCCTGCGCGCCTGCCGCGAGATGGGTATCGCCACGGTCGCCGCGCACTCCAGCGCCGACCGCGACCTGAAGCATGTCCGCCTGGCGGACGAATCCGTCTGCATCGGGCCCGCGGCCTCCGGCGAGAGCTACCTGAACATCCCCGCGCTGATCGCCGCGGCCGAAGTCACCGACGCCGGCGCGATCCACCCCGGCTACGGCTTCCTGTCGGAGAACGCGGACTTCGCCGAGCGGGTGGAGTCCTCCGGCTTCTCCTTCATCGGTCCGCGCGCCGAGACCATCCGCCTGATGGGCGACAAGGTCTCCGCCAAGCAGGCAATGCTGGAGGCCAACGTGCCCTGCGTACCCGGCTCCGGCGGCGCCCTGGGCGACGACCCGGACACCAACCTGGCCCTGGCGCGCGAGATCGGCTACCCGGTCATCATCAAGGCCGCCGCCGGTGGCGGCGGTCGCGGCATGCGCGTGGTGCATACCGAGGGCGCGCTGCTCAACGCGATCTCGCTGACCCGCAACGAGGCCCAGCAGGGCTTCGGCAACGACACCCTGTACATGGAGAAGTACCTGGAACACCCGCGCCACGTGGAGTTCCAGATCCTGGCCGACACCCACGGCAACGCCGTATGCCTGGGCGAGCGCGACTGCTCCATGCAGCGCCGCCACCAGAAGGTAATCGAGGAGGCCCCGGCCCCCGGCATCAGCGACGAACAACGCCAGACCATGGCGGAACGCCTGATCCGCGCCTGCCAGGACATCGGCTACCGCGGCGCCGGCACCTTCGAATTCCTGTACGAGAACGGGGCGTTCTATTTCATCGAGATGAACACCCGGCTGCAGGTCGAGCATACCGTCACCGAGCAGGTCACCGGCATCGACCTGGTGCGCGAGCAGATCCGCATCGCCGCCGGCGAGCCACTGGGCTACACCCAGGACGACGTGCACATCAGCGGCCATGCGATCGAGTGCCGCATCAATGCCGAAGACCCCGGCACCTTCATGCCCAGCCCCGGCACCATCCAGCAGTACCACGCCCCGGGCGGGCCCGGCATCCGCATGGATACCCACATCTACAACGGGTACGCCGTGCCGCCCTACTACGACTCGATGATCGGCAAGCTGATCGCCCACGGGAACAGCCGCGAGATCGCGCTGGCCCGCATGCGCGGAGCTCTGGGCGAGATCGTCGTAGACGGCATCCAGACCAACGTCGCCCTGCATCACGACCTGATGATCGATGCCAACTTCCAGCGCGGCGAGACCGACATCCACTACCTCGAGAAGAAGCTGAAGGCACAGGCCTGACCCTTCCCCCTCGCGCCACGAGCCTGACGCCATGAGCCTTGCCGAACTCGAATGCCAGATCAGCCCGGAACAGGCCGAGCCACTGGAGGACACGCTGTTCGAACTCGGCGCGGTCAGCGTCGAGTTGTTCGACGCCGCCGACGAGCCGCTGTTCGAGCCGCCACTGGGCACCCACCCACTGTGGTCCACCGTGCGTCTGAAGGCGGTATTCCCGGACACCACACAGGCGGACCTCGCCGCCGCCGCGCTGGAGCGCCAGGCACAGGCCCCGGAGGCGATCCAGGTCCAGCCCATCGAAGACCAGGACTGGGTGCGCGCCGGCCTCGACGGCCTCGGCGCCATTCACTGCGGCAGTTCGCTGTGGATCGTGCCGTCCTGGGAGGACGAGCCGGCCATCGAGGAGGGCACCTTCGTGCGCCTGGACCCCGGCCTCGCCTTCGGCACCGGCAACCACCCGACGACCGCGATGTGCCTGGCCGCGCTGGCCCAGCAGCCGCCGCGGGATCAGGAGGTGCTGGACTACGGCTGTGGCTCCGGCATCCTCGCCATCGCGGCCCTGAAGCTCGGGGCCCGGCATGCCCTGGGCATCGACATCGACGAGCAGGCGGTGCAGGCCACGCGCAGCAATGCCGACGCCAACGCGATCCCGCCCGAGCGACTGGAAACCGGCCTGACCGACCACCCGGTCCCGACGGCCGAATACGATCTGGTGCTCGCCAACATCCTGGCCAAGCCGCTGATCGACCTGGCTCCGGAGCTCGCGCGCGCCGCGAAACCGGGCGCGCGTATCCTGCTGGCCGGTTTGCTGGAACGCCAGGCGGACGAGGTCATCGCGGCCTATTCCGACGCCTTTGACATCGGCGTCGAGGACTGCCGCGAAGGCTGGGCCCTCCTCGGCGGGCGCCGGCGCTAGGACCCCGCGGCTCCATGGGCAGGCTCGCGCCGGTACCGCCCTCCTCGCACGGCCGGGCGCAGATGCGGCCATCCGGACGCTGACATGCTGGCGCGCTGCCCGCAATGCGGCGTTACCCACGCCCTCGCCCGCGGGGCGACGATCCGGCAGCGGCGGGTCCACTGCACCCACTGCGGCGCCGAATTCGATCTGTTCCCGGCCCTCGAGATCGGCGGTGCCGGCGAACGTGTCCTGGGGGAGGGGCTCCTTCCCGCGCAGCCCGTTCGCACCCCCGCGATCGAAAGCGCGCCGGTCATCGCCACCGCCATCGACATCGAACGCCACCCGGGCCCTGTGGGCCTGGCCGCCCCCACCCGACGCCGTGTCTGGCCGGGGCTGTTCGTGGCCGCCGGCCTGAGCGTTCTACTGGGCGCACAAGTGCTGGCCTTCCCGCCCGTGGCACCGGGTCACAACCATTACCTGGACCAGACCCGGTCCCAGCTGTGCGTCACCCTCCCCTGCCCGGCCTGGAAGCCTCTGCGCGCCCCCGAGCGCATTCGGGTGTCGACACCCGACTTCTTCGCCAGCGTCGATGGCACGCTGCACCTCCGGTTCCATCTGGAAAGCCCGGTCCGGCAGTCCTGGCCCGTCCTCGATATCCACCTGAGCGACCGGCTGGACACGCACCATGGCACACTGCGCCTGACCCCGAACGACTACACCGACGCGGACACCCTGATGCCTCCCCACCAACCCGGCACGCTGCGCCTGAGCCTCGCCAGCCCCCATGCCCGCATCACGGGCATCCAGATCCAGCCTCGCTGACCACCGGCGGCATGCGTCCCGAGGTGCTAGACTCCCCGGCTCTCCCGATTCAATCGCCCGCCCCAGATGCAGCTCGGAATCCATCACTTCCCGGACCCCGTCGTGTTCCTCGCCCCCATGGCCGGGGTGAGCGATCGCCCGTTTCGGTTGCTGGCCCGCCGCCTGGGCGCCAGCGCGGCGGTATCCGAGATGGTCACCTCCGACACCCGGCTGTGGGCCAGCGACAAGAGCCGTCATCGACTGGACCACCGCCAGGAGCCGCGCCCGCGCATTGTTCAGCTTCTGGGCAACGAACCCGAGCCGCTGGCCGAGGCGGCGCGCGAGAACGTACGCCGGGGCGCCGACGTGATCGACCTGAACCTGGGCTGCCCGGCGAAGAAGGTCTGCAGCAAGGCCGCGGGCTCGGCCCTGCTGGGCGAGCCGGAGCGGGTGCGCGAGCTGCTCCAGGCGCTGACCGAGGCGGTCACGGTCCCGGTCACGCTGAAGATGCGCCTGGGCCTGGACCGCGAGCGGATGAACGGCGAGACCATCGCGGCGATCGCCGAGGACTGCGGCATCGCGATGCTGACGGTACACGGACGCACCCGGGCCGATGCCTACCGCGGGCAGGCGGACCATGCCGCGATCGCGCGCATCGTCCGGTCGGTTTCCATCCCGGTGCTCGCCAATGGCGACATCACGGACCCGGACACGGCGATGCGGGTACTGGATACCACCGGCGCGGCGGGGGTGATGATCGGACGCGCCGCCCAGGGCCGGCCCTGGCTTCCGGGTCAGATCCGCGCCGCGCTGGCCGGCGAAGCGATCCCGCCGGCACCGGACCTGGCCGCGCGCCTGGCCCTGATCGAGGAACACGTCACCGGCCTGCACACCCAGTACGGCGAACCGCAGGGCGTGCGTATCGCGCGCAAGCACCTGGGCTGGTATCTTCAGGGTCTGGGTCTCGACGAGGCCCGCACCCGGGCGGCCCGGGCTGACCTTCTCGCCGCCCCTACGGCCAGCGAACAACTGCGGCGCCTGCGCGCCCACCTGACGGGAATCGCAAGCGAGGCTGCATGAGCGTGAACATGCCACTCGAACAGGACCCGGACGTCCAGGAAGCATCGGTTGCGGCCACACTCCCGTCCGACTGCGTGCTGGCGGACTCGGTCCGGCGGGCGCTGGATCAGTATTTCGAGACCCTGGACGGACAAAGCAGCCACGACCTCTACGCGCTGGTCATGAACGAGGTGGAGCGCCCCCTGCTGGCCAGTGTGCTGGAGCGCTGCGGGGGCAACCAGAGCCGCGCCGCCGCCCTGCTCGGACTCAACCGCGCCACCCTGCGCAAGAAGCTGCGCGCCCACGGGCTGGTGGAGGCCAACGGGAACGGC
>JBJHBC010000014.1:0-18562 GCA_050485285.1 Thioalkalivibrio sp. | reverse complement strand
GCGGCCAGGACGTTCGCGGTCTTCAGGTCCAGTTCGCCGCCGGAGAGGTTGGTGAACACGCCGCCCGCCTCGCGCACGATCACCGCCAGTGCGGCGATGTCCAGGATGTTGACGTCGGACTCGATGATCAGATCGATGCTGCCGCGTGCCAGCAGGTGATAGTGGTAAAAGTCTCCGTAGCCGCGGGTGCGGTTGACCTCGGCCATGATGCCACCCAGCGCGGCCCAGCCCTCGGGGCTCTGCGCCAGGGACTTGAGATTGCCGGTGGACAGCGAGGCGCGCCCGAGATCAACGGTCCTCTCGACCGCGATCGGGTTGCCGTTCAGGAAGGCGCCCTGGCCCTTCTCCGCCCAGGCCCGTTCGCCGAACTGGATGCCATTGGACAGCCCCAGGATCAGCTCGCCCTTGTACATCAGCGCGATCTGGGTGGAGAAGAACGGGTAGCGGCGCACGAAGCTCTTGGTCCCGTCGATCGGGTCGATCAGCCAGACATAGTCGGAATCCATGTCCGACTGCCCGGTTTCCTCGCCATAGAAGCCATGATCCGGGAAATGCTCGCGGATCACCTGGCGGATCGCCTGTTCGCTCTCCACGTCAGCCCGGGTCACCGGGGTGTCGTCGGGTTTGGTTTCGACGTCAACACCCGCCTCGTAGTAGTGGCGGATCACCTTCTCGGCGGCATCGGCGGCGGCCTGGGCGGCCTCCATGAACGCGCTTCGCGACATGTTCGTGTCCCCTCGAAAAAAGGCGATAGCTTAACATGCGCCCTATTCGCCGCTGATCCGGGGCGACCCTGCCGCCTTCGCGGGTTGGTTGTCGCCGCCGGGTCATGCCCCGATAATGCCGCGATTCTTTCGAGGAGCCGGAACATGTCCAAGAAGCTGCCCGACGTCAGCAATATCGAACGCCTGGAGTTGTTTGGCGAGGACTACAATCCCACCGCGACCATCGAGAACGTGGACGGCCAGAGCCTGTCGCTTCAGATCTACTACCAGCTGGCGCTGGATTACGGCGGCATCGGGCCCAAGGCGGCCAACTCGGGCTTGCTGCTGTACGGCAGCCACGCCGACGACGCCCGCGCCAACCCGGGCAAGCATCCGAACATCGACCGGCTGATCGACGTGCTCAACAACGACTACTACCTGTCGGTGAAGGCCGTCCCCAAGCGCAGCAGCCAGGCCGGGTAGCCCGGAGCGGCGTCCGACTCAAACCCGGTTGGCGTGGATCAGGCGCCAGCCCCGGGTCGGATGCCGGTGCAGGCGGGTGCGACTCGCATACTCGCATTCGAGCTGGAACAGCCGCTCGTCGGGCACGCTCATCACCCAGCCCACCAAGGCCCGGATGACCCCGGCATGCACCACCATCAGCACCCGTTCCGCCTCCAGCGGCTGCAATGCCGCATCGAAGCCGGCCTCGACCCGGCGCCGAAAGGCCGCCAGCGGCTCGGCGCCCGCCGGCCGCGAATGCACCGGGTCGGCGTAGAAGGCGCGATACTCCTCCGACCGTTCCCGCTGCAGCTCGACCCGGGTGCGCCCCTCCCATTCCCCAAAGCCGACCTCGCGCAGGTCCGGCTCCAGGGTGACCGGCAGTCCCTGCCGGGCCGCAAAGCGTTCGGCAAAGGCGCGACAGCGCAGCATCGGTGAGCTGACCACGTACTGCCATTCCTCTTCATCCCGAACCGCCCGCTCCATCTGGCTCCAGCCACGCGCGCTCAGGGGGTCATCGCAGCCGTGGCCACGATAGCGCTGGCCGCCCTCCGGCTCGCCGTGGCGCAACAGATCCACGATCATGCCGTCGCCTCGCGCAATTGCTGCTGCAGATAGGCCCAGTCAAAGCAAGGGCCGGGGTCCGTCTTGCGCCCCGGGGCAATATCGCTGTGGCCAGCCAGCGAATCCGGCGCGATCCCCGGCCAGCGCCCCCGGAGCCAGTCGATCAGCCGCGCCAGCGCAGCGTACTGCGCCGGGGCAAACGGATCCTCGTCGGTCCCCTCCAGCTCGATCCCGATGGAGAAGTCGTTGCAGCGCTCGCGCCCCTGCCATCGGGACTCCCCGGCGTGCCAGGCACGTCGCGAGAACGGCACGAACTGGGTGGCCTGTCCCTCGCGGTCGATCAGCACATGGGCGGAGACACGCAGTCCCTGGATCTCGGCAAAGTAGGGGTGAGCATCCGGATTCAGACGATTCTGGAACAGCTCGGCGACATGCCCCCCACCGAACGCGCCCGGCGGCAGGCTGATCGCGTGCACCACGATCAACTCCGGTTCCTGACCCGGCGGACGCTCATCCTGATTCGGACTCTCCACGACGCGCGCGGGCGGCCACCAGTCGCGGTCGTTTTGATGGGCGCTCATGGGGCCTCCTCGGGTGGCCGCGCGAGGCAGGCTGCGAGCGCCTCCCGCAGCAGGGGCAGGCGGGGCGGGGCCTCGAGCCGGCCGTGATAACCGCCTGACTGGAACACGAACAGCGCCGGGAGATGGAACACCTCAAACTCCCGCACCAGGGCCGTATCCGTCTCGGCGTCCACCACGAACAACGCGGGTGCGTCCGGTTCCGCCTGCCAGTCCGCCAGCACGCGCCCCATCACCTTGCAGGCCCCGCAGCCCCGGCGCGTGAACAGGATCACCGCCGCCCCCGGCACATCCATCAGGCGCTGGTGGAAATCGAACTGGGTCAGACGCGCGAGCGGCACGTCCGCCGCGGTTGACGAGGGGGCACCCGGGGCCTGGGTCAATGGCTTATCCTCACCGCTGTTGTCTTTATGAATACGGGATCGTGGGTTAGTTTACGCGCCCCGCTGCGAAGGAATCGACCGCCCCGGTGTCCGAACTCAATCCCCAACAACAGGCCGCCGTGACCACCACGGACCGCCCCCTGCTGGTCCTGGCCGGCGCGGGTTCCGGCAAGACCCGCGTGATCACCGAGAAGATCGCGCACCTGATCGAACAGCGCGGCCTGGCCGCGCGCCAGATCGTCGCGATCACCTTCACCAACAAGGCCGCGCGCGAGATGCGCGAACGTGTCCAGGGCCGGCTGTCGCGCGAACAGGCGCGCGGGCTGAACGTCTCTACCTTCCACACCTTCGGGCTCAATTTCCTGCGCCGGGAGCTGCAGGCGGCCGGGTTGCGTCCCGGCTTTTCCATTCTCGATCCCGGCGACTGTCGGCAGCTGCTGCGCGAAATCACCTACCGCGACGACACCGGCTCCGAGGTGGATGCCCTGATCAGCCACATCAGCCGCTGGAAGAACGACCTGATGACACCGGAGGAGGCGCTGCACGAGGCCAGCCAGATGAGCGACGCCCCGGAGGCGATCGCCGCCGCCAACCTCTACCCGCGCTACCAGGACGCCCTGCGCGCCTACAACGCAGTGGACTTCGACGACCTGATCAAGCGCCCGGTGGACTGCCTGCGCGACGACCCCGAGCTGCGCAACCGCTGGCAGGACCGTATCCGCCACCTGCTGGTGGACGAATACCAGGACACCAACTCCGCCCAGTACCAGCTGGTGCGCCTGCTGATTGGCGTCAGCGACGGGCTGACGGTGGTCGGGGACGACGACCAGTCGATCTACGCCTGGCGCGGCGCACGCCCGGAGAACCTCGCGCGCCTGCAGCAGGACTTCCCGCGCCTGGAGGTGATCAAGCTGGAGCAGAACTACCGCTCCACCAACCGCATCCTGCATACCGCGAACGCGCTGATCGGCAACAACCCCCACGTGTTCGAGAAACGCCTGTGGAGTGCGCTCGGCGAGGGCGAGAAGATCGAGGTCATCGGCTGCTCCGACGCCGACACCGAGGCCGCGCGCGTGGTCTCCGAGCTGATGCGCCGGCGCTTCCGCCTGAACGCGACCTGGGGCGACTTCGCCATCCTCTACCGCAGCAACCACCAGTCCAGGCTGTTCGAGAAGCTGCTGCGCGAACAGGGCATCCCCTACCGCCTGAGCGGCGGGCAGTCGTTCTTCGAGAAGGCCGAGATCAAGGACCTGGTCGCCTACCTGCGCCTGCTCGCCAACCCCGACGACAACACCGCCTTCCTGCGCGTGGTGAACGTGCCGCGCCGCGAGATCGGACCGGCGACCCTGGAGAAACTCGGCCACTACGCCAACCAGCGCGGCACCTCGCTGCTGCAAGCCGCACGTGGCGCCGGTCTGTCCGAATACATGGATGCCCGCGCCCAGGCACGACTGGAACGCTTCACCGACTGGGTGGACGGCTTCCAGCGCCGTGGCATGGAAGAGGCCCCGGACGCGCTGCTGCGGGCCCTGGTTGAGGACATCGACTACGAGTCCTGGCTGCTGGAGAACAGCCCCAACCCCCGTGCCGCCACCCGACGCATGGACAACGTGCGCGAATTCATCGACTGGGTCGGGCGCATGGGCGGCGGCAACACCAGCGCCGAATACGGTGACGACCAGGCGGACGACGAGCCGACCATGGAGCTGGCCGACATCGTCAACCGCATCAGCCTGATGGACATCCTCGACCGCAACCGCGAATCCCAGGACGGTAACGAATCCGTGCAGCTCCTGACCCTGCACACCGCCAAGGGCCTGGAGTTTCCGCATGTCTGCCTGGTCGGCTTCGAGGAGGAGCTGCTGCCCCACCGCGTCAGCGTCGAGGACGACTCCATCGAGGAGGAACGCCGCCTGGCCTACGTCGGCCTGACCCGCGCCCAGCAGACCCTGCTGATCACCTACGCCCAGCAACGCTCCCGCTACGGCGAGACCATCGACTGCGAGCCGTCGCGCTTCCTCGACGAACTCCCCGAGGAGCACCTCGACTGGCCGGACGCCAAGCCACCGGACCCCGAGACCCAGCAGCTCACCGCCCGCGCCCACCTCGCCGGCCTGAAGGCCATGCTGGAGAAATAAGAGAAGGGCCCGGAACCTGCCGGCTCCGGACCCTTCAGCCCTCTCCCCCAGTACGCCTTTATAGTCGGAAACGCGAAGTCAGCTCCTGCAGTTGGGCCGCCAGGCGCGCCAGTTCCTCGGTTGCCACGGTCGTGTTTTCCGAAGCCCGGGAGGTCTCCTCGGCGACATCCCGTATATTCGTCACGCCCTCGTCGATGTGGGCCGCCGTGGCACTCTGCTCCTCGGCCGCGCCTGCGATCTGATGATTGACGTCGGTGATCTGATCGACCGAGGCCTTGATCCCGGAGAACGCCTCCTCGGCCTCGTGGGCATCGGCCACCGTAGCAGAGACCCGCTCCATGCCCACCGCCATCGACTTCGACGACTGCCCGGCGCGATCCTGAAGCTTGGAGATGATCTCCTGAATCTCCTCGGTTGAATTCTGCGTGCGGCTGGCCAGCGTACGAACCTCGTCGGCCACCACGGCGAACCCGCGTCCCTGCTCGCCGGCTCGCGCCGCTTCGATGGCAGCATTCAGTGCCAGCAAGTTGGTCTGTTCCGCCACACCCTTGATAACGTCCAATACCACAGTGATGTTCTCGACATCCGATTGCAGGGCCTGGACGGATTCGGAGGTCTCGCCAACGGAGGACTCCAGCGAACGGATGGACTGCAACGTCTTCTGCAATGAAGACTGCCCCACATCGATATCCTTCTTGGCACTGTCCGCGGACGTGGCCGCCCCCTGGGCACTGCTGGCCACCTCTCGGGTGGTCTGTGTCATTTCGTTCATGGCCGTGGCGATCTGTTCGATCTCCTGGTGCTGCCGATGCATGCCCGAATTGGTTTGCTGGGTCGTTGCGGACACCTGTTCCGCCGCGGAAGCAACCTGACGGGTCGCATCGTTGACGGCCTCGATCATCGATCGCAACTGCGTCAGCATCGTCCGCATCGCCTGCGACAGGCGCCCGGTTTCGTCGTTGCGGGAGGTCTCGGGGAAGTCATGGCTCAGATCGCCCTGGGCGATCGCATCGGCGACGTCCACGGCACGCAGTAGCGGAGCGAAGGAGCGCTGCATGTACCAGTAGATCAGGACAGCAAGGCCCACGAGGACCAGAATCGAACTCGCGATGGCGACCCGGTTAATGAATGCCTGCCGGCCGAAGCTTTCCGTGAAGTCGCTCACACTGACCAAATGCGCCAGCGCTTCGCCATCCGGTGTGCGTATGGGATGAGTAACCACGGAATAGGAGCGTTCACGACCAGTGGCGCGTGCGATATGCGCCTGGCCCAATTCCGGGAGATCCAGGTCGATTCGGTCCAGCAAATTATTCTCCTCCGGATCGAAGGAGCGGTGCTCGACGTCGCCGCGGGCGTTGAAAATAAGATTCAGGGAGTCATCGACGGCCGACAACTCTGCAAGGGCCGAATTCATATCCCGCATGAAGACACCGACACCGACGAGGTCAGCGCGGTCGTACAGGGGGAATGCCAGCACAGCAACCAGCTCGCCGTCCTCGTCGCGCTGGATGCCGCTCAGCATGTTGCCGGTCTCCAGGACCGACCTCACCAGCGGCTGGCGAACCGCCCCCGAGAAGTCGCCCGCGCTGGAAAACTGGATGCGCCCGTCGGCATTCACCACCTGGAGTCGATCCAGGACGCCTGACGAACTCATACGATTAAAGGTGGGCCGCGCTGCATCCTGCAAGGATTCGCGATCGCCCTCGAAAAGGGCGCCAACCACGTCGCGGTTGCGCGTCAGGCTCGACACCCCGGTTTCCATCCGCTCGATCTCGGTGGCAATGATCCGGTCCCACAACTGCGCCTTGCTGGCCAGCATAAGGTCCTCGAACCGTGTCTCTGAAACGTCCTGCGCTACCCGCGCCAGGCTGATCAGGACAATCGACGCCAGCAGCAGGGCGCCCAGCGCCAACAAGGTGAGCCGAAGTTTGAGCGACATGGTGCCCCCATTGATTATTGTTCTTGCACGTCCTTTGGGCCCGCCGGGAGGTACGTGGAAACAGCGCCACCCGGCGGACCCTTTAACGACGTTTCAGGGCATTTCTTGAGGCCTACTCGACCGGATAACCGGCGTCCTGCCAGGACGGGAAGCCCAGGCGGTAGTAGTGAACGCCGGTGAAGCCCCACTCCACCGCGCGCTCGGCCGCAGCCGCGGTACGCCAGCAGGGGGTGCTATTGCAGTAGAAAACGACATCAGCGTCCTTCGACCCAACGAAGTCCAGCAGCGACTCCTCGGTAATATCGCTCTGGGACTGATCGCGCTCGACGGTCAAATTGATAGCACCCGGGATACGGCCGGCGTCGTAGTCGGAGGTAGTCCGGACGTCGACAAACGGCACCCGCTGGTCAAACAGGGTTCGGGCCTCCTCCGGACCAACGTACGTCGTGCCGTCAACAGTCTCGGGGGACTCATAGTCAGCGAGCAGGGCGAACGGGAACACGAAGGCCAGCACAACGGCAAAGCGGGAAAGGGGTCCTAAAACGTTCATGTTTGCTTCTCCTGATAGGGACGGAATGCACCCATAACGTGACGAACATCACGATATGTAACGTTCAGTTAACCCAACCAGGTGCCGTTTGGCAAGGATTTTGTTGTTGGAATTTTTTACACCGTGGCCAGCCACTTTCTACAAATACATTACTTAATTATAAAGTTCTGAAAGCGCCGACTCGCGCTCCGTGGATTGCTCAACAACAACCCCAAGGGAGATGCTGATTGAATCGCACGTCCGCGTTGGTGCCCCCTGTTTTCCGAGACAAGGCGCGTCGTGCAGCGGGTAGTGGTTCTACCCGCTAGCGGCGCAACGCAGGATCGGGGAACAGGGGGGCACCAACCCCACAAGCCATTGAAAGAAAGGGGGTCGGCCGCCCCTTGTTGATCAAAAACAGGCGCGCACAACGTTGCGGCTCCCATGTGCAGAATGACTGCACGGCAGTCACCGCGCATTAAACGCACGCAAAAGCGACTCGAGCGCGGACGTGCGATCCAATCAGCGTCTTCCAAGGGATCGCGGCCAGCCCTGCCGCGCGGGGGCCGGGACACCTAAGCGCCGGGTCCTCGCTCACGCAGGCTTCAGGAGTTTCAGGCCGACCTTGGTGATGCGGGGGCCGTCCATTTCGCGGATGACCAGGCGCATCGGGCCGAGATCGACGGCGTCGCCGATGACCGGCTCGGCCTGGAGTTCACGGCGCAGATACGCCTCCAGGGTGTCGCCCTGGCGCTCGGGCGGGACCGGGGCACCGTAGGCCATGCCCACGGCGCCGAGCTGGGCATCGCCATTGAGTGCGAACTCGCCGAACACGCTGCGTTCGGTGAGGCGCTCCGGCACCTCGTCCTTGGGCACGAACAGGCGGTCGAGGTCCGGCAGGTCCGCCGGCGCGACCATGATGTAGAGGTGATCGCCGGCATGCAGGTCCAGCAGCTCCAGGGTTTCCAGCAGCTTGCCATCACGCAGGTGGGCCACCACCCGCGCGGTACCGGGCAGGCGGAAGTTCGACCATGCCTCGCGCACCACCGGGGTGGTCTCGGCCAGGCGATAGCCGACCAGTTCCATCTCCTGCTGGCCGGGGATGTCCAGCTCGGTGCGCTGCACCCGCGCGGTGGTGGGTGGCAGCTCCAGCCCCAGCCAGCGCGCCGAGGGCGCCACGGTCCAGCCCTGCACCAGCAGCGAGATCAGCACCACGAAGAACACCACGTGGAAGAAGTGGCCGGCCAGTTCCAGCCCGGCCAGCAGCGGGAACAATGCCAGGATGATCGGCACCGCGCCGCGCAGGCCGACCCAGGCGATGAATACCTGCTCGCGCCAGGGGAAGCGGAACGGATACAGACAGATCCAGACCGCCAGCGGCCGCGCGACCAGAATCAGCACGGCGGCGACCAGCCCCGCGTCCAGCGCCACCGGCGGCAGTCCGGAGGGTGTCACCAGCATGCCGAGCATCAGGAACATGCCGATCTGGGCCAGCGAGGCGATGCCGTCGTGGAAGCGCTTGATGTTCTGCGAGGCCTCCAGCGGCCGGTTGCCCAGCAGCAGGCCGGCCAGGTACACCGCCAGGAACCCGGAGCCGCCGACCAGACCGGTGAGCCCGAAGATGGCCAGCGCCCCGGCCATCGCAAACAGCGGATAAAGCCCCGCGGCCATCGGCACCCGGTTGATCAGCGCCAGCAGGGCCAGGCCACCGCCAACGCCGAGCACCGCGCCCAGGCCCATCTGCTGGATGAACTCGACCAGCACCACCAGACCGAACTGCTGATCGGGCATCAGCAGCAGCTCGATCAGCACGATGGTCAGGAAGATCGCCATCGGATCGTTGGAGCCGGACTCGATCTCCAGCGTCGCGCCGACACGGCTTTTCAGCTCCAGCCCGCGCGAGCGCAGCAGCGAGAACACGGCGGCGGCATCGGTGGAGCCCACGATCGCCCCCAGCAGCAGTCCCTCCAGCCAGGACAGTCCCAGCCACCACACGGCGAACAGCCCGGTCAGACCGGAGGTCACCAGCACTCCGACGGTGGCCAGCCCCAGCGCTGGCTTCAGCCCGATCCGGAAATTGCGGGCTGGTGTGCGCATCCCGCCGTCGAACAGGATGATCGCCAGGGCGGCCGAGCCGACCAGATACGCAAGGGTGATATTCTCGAAGACCAGACCGCCCGGGCCTTCCGGGCCCAGCAGCATCCCGATCACGAGGAACACCAGCAGCAGGGGCACGCCCAGCCGCGAGGTGATCACACTCGAAAGGATGCTCCCCAGCAGCACGATCGCGGCCAGGAAGATGATCTGGTTGGAGAGGTCCATGCCCCAATCATACCGGAACGCCACTGCCCCCCGAGGCCGGTCACCCGACCGCACGCTACGGGCATTGCTGGCCGCGGCGGCCCTTGGCGTGGCGGCCGCAGGCCCGACCGCCGGCGCGGAAACGGGCGTGGATGCCCTGCACTTCGAGTTCGAGAACGACCTGTTTGCCGGCGAGGACCGCTACTACACCAATGGTTTTCGCATCGGCTGGACCCGCAGCGAGGATCGCGTGCCCCCATGGCTGGCGACGGTGGCCGAGTACGTGCCGTTCTTCGTGGCACGCGAGGAACGCGGGCGGCTGAAATCCGCCATCCACCTGGGCCAGAACATGTACACCCCGGAAGACATCGAACGCACAATACCCGACCCGGATGACCGTCCCTACGCCGGCTGGCTGTACCTGAACTTCAGCCTGGCCGAGGAGTTCGGTGATCGCCTGGACCGACTGCAGGTGACCCTGGGCACAGTGGGGCCGGCCTCGCTCGCCGACCGCACCCAGCGCGGGGTGCACCGCTGGTCCTCGGCCCCGGAGCCGCGCGGCTGGGATCACCAGATCGGCAACGAACCGACCCTGATGGTGGGCTACGAGCGCCAGTTACGCGGGCATTCGCATCGCGGCGAGCGCGGCTGGAACTGGGACCTGACCCCGCACTGGGGGGCCACCGTGGGCAGCCCCTTTACCTATGCCAACGCCGGGGCGATCGTCCGCGCCGGGCGCAACCTCCCGCGTGATTACGGGCCGCCCCGGATCAACCCGGCGCTGTCCGGCTCGCACACCTTCCAGGCTACCCGTCCCAACGGCGGCTACTTGTTTGTGGGGGTCGACACCCGCCTGATGGCCTACGACCTGTTCCTCGACGGCCCGCTGTTCCGCGACGGCCCCTCGGTGGACAAACACCCGCTGGTCGGCGAACTCACTGCCGGCGCCGTCTTTCATGTAGGCGGCGTGCGGATCGGCTACACCCATGTGTGGCGGTCGCGCGAATTCAGCGGCCAGGCCAAGGGCGCGGCCGAGTTCGGGTCGCTGCACGCCACCTGGCAGTTCTGAATACGAGGATCAGAAGACCGCGGCCTCGACATCCGGGTAGGTGGTGGCCACCGAGCGGTCGATCTTGTCGTCGAAGCCCGGATAGTCGTCGGCCCGTTCGCCCATGCGCTCGCGCACCAGCGGCACGGTCTCGAAGTCGGCCAGTCCCTGTTCGACGCCTTCCTCGATGGCATCCCACAGCGTAACCAGATAGCGCTGCAGCCGATCCAGCGTCTGCGCATCCTCGAGACGGCCATGCCCGGGCACGACCACGGCGGGTTCCAGTGCGATCAGCTCGCCCAGAAGATCGATCCACTGCGCGACATCGCCATCCCATACCGAAGGCGCGCGATCGCTGTAGACCACATCGCCGGCCAGCAGGACGCGCTGCCGTGGCAGCCAGACACTCAGGTCACCCGGCGAATGCGCACCCCCGGACGGGATGAGCACGACCTCGGTCCCGCCGAGGTCGCGGGTGACGCGCTCGTCCACGGGCGTATCCGGCAGGCGCAGCGCGGTGTCACCGGTCGCTCCCTCGGTCATCTCGCGGAAGTTCTCGACCCAGCCCTCGCCTTCGGCCTCCATGCGCGCAATCGCCGGCGAGCCGGCCATGATCTGCGCCTCCGCGGCAAAGGCCGCATTGCCCAGCCAGTGGTCGCCATGACTGTGGCTGTTCACGATCCAGCGCACCGGCTCGTCGGTGACCCCGGCGATCGCCTCGCGCAGGGCCACGCCCATCGTCTCGGAGGAGCCGGTGTCGAACACCAGCACCCCGTCACCGGTCACCACGAACGCCATGTTCGCGTTCCAGCCCAGGTTCTCGCGACTGGGGAAATCCCGCGCCGGCGTCATCACCGCATAGACCCCGGGCGCCACCTCCTCCGGGGTCATCGCGTAGTCCCCCGGCACGGCCGCGCCCGGCGACCCGGCGAGCCCCACCTGCGGCATCACGATCATCGTCAGAACCAGGGCCCACAGGCCCATTCCCTTCCGTCTGTGCATCCCGTCAACCTCCATACCCATCCGCCGTTCCGGCGGCCTCGAGCGATAGACTGCACGGACGTCCCAAAGTGCCGCCCCGGCCCCGCCACCCTCGTCGACGTGCGGCGACCGCGAATGCGTTAGCATCCCGAGCATACCCCTGCACGGAGCCTGCTGTGCGCCGAATCTCTCGCACCTTCCTGACCGGCCTGGCCGCCATCCTGCCGGCCGCCATCACGCTGGCCTTGCTGTGGTGGCTGGGGAGCACCGCCGAGGAAGTACTCGGAGGGCTGTTGCAGGCCATCCTGCCGGATCTGCTGTACTTCCCGGGCATGGGGATCCTGGCCGGCATCGGCCTGGTCTTCGGCGTGGGGGTGCTGCTCCAGGCCTACGTGGTCCGCTGGCTGTTCGACTGGCTGGAAGGACTGATGCAGCGCATCCCGGTGGTCAAGACCATCCACGGGACCGTCCGCGACGTCACGCGCCTGGTCTCCGGCGACATCCACGAGCAGTTCGGCCAGGCCGTGCTGGTGCAGCTGCCCGGCACCGACTTCAAGCTGGTCGGCTTCGTCACCCGCGAGGATTTCGCCGGTCTTCCGGACAGCCTCGGCGGCCCTGGCACGGTCGCGGTCTACATGCCCATGAGTTACCAGATCGGGGGATACACCCTGATGCTCCCGCGCGAACGCATCGAGCCACTGGACCTGTCGCTGGAGGACGCGATGCGCTATGCCCTGACCGCCGGCGTCTCCGCACGCCAGGAAAAGAGCTGAACGGGTAGAATCCGCCGCATGACGGAACACGATTCCAAGCCAAGGATCCTCGTCGGTGTCAGCGGCGGCATCGCCGCCTACAAGGCCTGCGAGCTGGTGCGCGAGCTGAAGCGCGCCGGCTGCGAGGTGCGCGTGGTGATGACGGCCGGCGCCCGCGCCTTCGTGACCCCGCTGACCTTCCAGGCCCTGTCCGGCGCGCCGGTGCGCACCGAGCTGCTGGACGCCGAGGCGGAATCCGGCATGGATCACATTGCCCTGGCACGCTGGGCCGACCACGTGGTCGTCGCCCCAGCCACCGCCGACCTGATGGCCCGCATGGCGCACGGCCACGCCGATGACCTGCTGACCACCCTGCTCCTGGCAACCGAGGCCCCGGTAACCCTGGCCCCGGCGATGAACCATCGTATGTGGGCACACCCGGCGACCCGGGCCAACCACATGCTGTTGCAGGAACGCGGCATCCACTTCCTCGGCCCGGACGCCGGGGACCAGGCCTGCGGCGAGCAGGGGCCCGGGCGGATGTACGAGCCAGCCGCCATCGCCCGGGCCCTGCTGCAACCAGGGCCCGCCCCCCTGACCGGGCGCCGGGTATTGATCACCGCGGGACCGACCCACGAACCGATCGACCCGGTGCGCTTTCTGGGTAACCGCAGCTCCGGCCGCATGGGCCTGGCACTGGCCGCCGCGGCGCGTGACGCCGGCGCCGAGGTCACCCTGGTCCACGGCCCGATCGCACTAGCGCCCCCCGCAGGCGTGACGTGTGTCGCCGTGGATACCGCCGCCGCCATGCATGCCGCCGTCCTCGAGCATCTGCCCGGAACCGACATCGTTATCGCCGCGGCGGCCGTCGCCGATTATCGTCCGACCGAACCCCGCCGCGAGAAGCTGAAAAAGGCCGCGGATACGCTGACACTCCCGCTGGAACGCACCACCGACATCCTGGCCGATGTGGCCGTACGGGCCGAAACGCTCACACCCCGGCCGTTCCTGGTGGGCTTTGCCGCCGAAACCCGCGACCTGCGCGACTACGCCCGCGGCAAGCTGGACACCAAGGGGCTGGACCTGGTCGCCGCCAACGACGTCAGCACGGGCCAGGCCATCGGCACCCCGGACAACGCCCTGTTGTGCCTCTGGCCCGGCGGAGAGCGGGAACTGCCGCACCAGCCCAAGACATCGCTGGCACGGGCGCTGATCGACCTGATCGTCGAGCGCCTGGCTGAACGTGAAACCGACTGATACTGGAAAGGATGACCGGATGCCCGTCCCCGAGATTGACCTGAAGATCCTCGACCCGCGCATGGGGACGGACTTCCCGCTGCCCGCACCGGCCACGGACGGCTCGGCCGGCGTGGATCTTCGCGCCATGATCGAACAGCCACTGACACTGGAACCCGGCGCGGCGGAACTGATCCCGACCGGCCTGTCCATCCATATCGCCGACCCGGGCTACGCCGGGGTGATCCTCCCGCGCTCGGGCCTGGGCCACAAGCACGGGCTGGTGCTGGGCAACCTGGTCGGCCTGATCGACGCCGACTACCAGGGGCCGCTGATGGTCTCCTGCTGGAACCGCGGCGCGAGCGCCTACACCCTGGAGATCGGCGAGCGCCTGGCGCAACTCGTCATCGTCCCGGTCGTCCAGCCCACCTTCCGCGTGGTCGAGGACTTCGAAGAAACCGACCGCGGCGCCGGCGGCTTCGGATCATCCGGCCGCGGCTAGCCGACCCGCTTCGGGCACGCGCCCCGGACGCGGCGGCCCGAGCATCAGGAACAGCAGGATCGTCAGCAAGCTGACGCCCCCCACAAGCAGCATGAGGTTGCCCAGCAACTGCTGCTCGCCGATCAGATAGGCATTGCACAGACGGTCGGGCGCCTCGCGGTAGAGCCAGCCCATCACGAAGAACATGGCGGTGCCCTTGACCCACAAAACCCCACGCACAAGCAAGGGGATATACCGGGCGCTCAGGCCCAGCGACAGCCCGGCCAGCAGCACCAGGGTCACGATCTTGGCCCAGCCCGTCCCGGCGTCCAGCACGGCGGCGTCGAGATTGCGTGGCAGCAGCCAGTAGGCCACCACGAACAACGCCAGCAGCAAGCCAGCCAACCCGGACCGGTCCAAGCGTCCGATCCCGCGCCGCCAGGCGGCCGGAAGCGAACGGGCGAGCAACGCACCCGCCACCACCAGTAACGGGATCTGCACCAGCATATGCCCCACCAGGCTGGCCTCCAGCCACGGCCGCAGGGGGGGCGCGATCAGCAGCGCCAGCAAGGCCGGCCCGGCCCATGCGACGGACGGGCGCATTACCAACGTGGCTCCAGGTAGGCGAGCACCTCGTCCACCGCATCGATGTCATGGATCCCGGCCACCCGCGCGTCGGGCTCCACGACATAGATCGCGCCGTTGTGCACGAAATCCGCGCCGTCCGGGATCACCACCACCTGGAAGTGGTTCAGCAGGCGATCCAGATCCTCGCGGCTTTGCGGACGCGCGAGATACCAGGCCTCGGGGTTGGCCGAGAAACGCTCGCCGTACTCGCGCAGGCGCTCGGCATTATCGTTCTCGAGGTCAAAGGTGATACTGAGCAGGGCCACGCGCTCGCCCAGTACCGCCTCCGGCAGCGCCTCCTGGATCCGGTGAAAGCTCGCGCCCAGCGTCGTGCAGGCGTGGTGGCAGCCGGTGTAGATGAAGTCCAGCACCACATAGCGATCCCCCAGCTCGGACAGGTCCAGCTCCCCGCCGCGCGCATCCTCCAGCGTCATCGCGGGGACCGGCGCCGGATTCTCGCGGGCGGCAACCCGGCGGGCCTCCTCCGCGGTGAAGGCGCGGAACCCGTCGGTGGCCAGGGCGAGGGTGGTAAACCCACCCAGGCCCAGGGCGATGATCGTCAGCCCGTAGATCGCATTACGCCACATTGTTCGCGACCCGCTTCAGCCCGACGAAAAACCGCAGCGCCAGCAGCAGCGTGCCGAGGATCACCAGGGCCGCGGCGACCGACCCCAGCTGGGCATAGGCCGCCCATTCGGGCAGGTGTTCGGCGAAGCGCCGCGGCACACTGGACGCACCGCTGTAGAGGAACGCCGCGACCAGGGCCAGGCCGCCACCGGTAAAGGTCCAGAACCCGAGCCGGTCGAAGAAGCCGTCGCCCTCCGTCTGCGCACGGGTGAGCCAGGCCATGAAGCCGAACATCATTGCGACTACACCCAGGAGCAGATAGAAGTGGAAGTGGCCCGGGACCCAGAGGGTGTTGTGCATCACCGTGTTGACCACGATGGTCGCGTCGATGATGGCCGGGATCACGCCGGCGGCCCAGCCGAACACGCCGAGAAAGACGAAGCCGGAGGCGATATCCCAGCGGATACCGGAGCGGTACACGTTGGTCAGCGCGCCCCACGCCGTCACCAGCAGCACCGGCAGGCCACTGGTGTAGGAAATCACCTGCCCCAGCACATGCAGCGAGGTCGGCTGGGAGAAGTCCATCAGCAGGTGGTGCGGGTAGACCAGCAGCACCATCACGGTGGAGGTCGCCCAGCCCGCGAGGAACACACGCGAGACCTTCCACGGGCGCCCCGTGTAGCGCGGCAGGATCTCGTAAACCGCGATGACCGCCATGTAGATGGTGGCATTGATGAACACGTGGCCGAAGAAATAGATCAGGTTCTTGGCCCACAGCGAGTCGATCTCGAACCCCGGCTGGTACAGGTTGATCAGGCTCATGGTCAGGATCGCCGCCCCGGCCACGATACCGAGGGTGTTCACGATCAGGACCATGGTGCTGGCCACCACCGCGGGCGGCGGCGGATCCCCCGCCCGACCGAACAACTGCGGCAGGCCCAGCGAGCGGCCCAGCCCGCCGTAGCTCTTGATCAGCGCGCGGGCAATATCGATGTACAGCAGCAGGAAGCCAACCCCGATCGCCAGCAACCCGAGGAAGAACGACGCCGCGGCGGCCTGCGTCCACAGCCCCATCGGGGTCTGCGGCAGCGGGTACAGGAAGGTCCAGGCACCGGCGAAGCCGCCGATGAAGATCCCGCCCAGGATCAGCACCGCCCCCAGCAGGAACAACGCCAGATTGAGCAGGAACACGCCGGTGGACAACGCCACATGACGGCGCAGGAAGTACCACATTACCGCACTGGATCCGAGGGCCACCGCCCCGACCATGCCGGCGCCGTGGGCGGTCAGCACCTGATAGAAGCCGGCGGCCCCGAGCAGGTCCACGCCCGACTGCTCCAGGCGCATCAGCAAACCAAAGACCATCATCAGCAGCAGCACGACCACCGTGGTCGCCAGATAGGTCAGCACCGCGTTGCGGGGGCCGCGCGGCACGGCCGGTTCCATCGTCGTATCACTCATGACCGTTTACTCCGTGACGGTGAGTTCGGCGACCATCGCGTGATGCGCGACGCCGCAGTATTCAAGGCACAGGACCTGGTAGGTACCCGGCTGCTCGAAGGTGTACTCGAGGATGTTCGTGTAGCCCGGCATCGCCTGGGTCTGGGTCAGCAGGGTCATGTCCTCGTCGTAGATGGCGAAGCCGTGGTTCACGTCCTGGCTGGTCACGCGGAACTGCACCGGCTCGCCGGCGCGGAACTCGTCCTGCGACAGCTCCCAGCGCCACATGTGGCCGGTCACGTTGACCGTCTGCACGCCTTCGGCCTCCGCGTCGGCGCCGTAGGGCATCAGGGTCAGGGTGTAGAGGAACACCGGGGTGACCACCGCCAGGAGGATCCAGAAGCTCCAGTCGCGCAGGCGATAGGAACGGGTCGCCAATTCGCCGGCATCGACCGCAGCAGGGCGGGAGAAGGCGACCCATAGGAAAGTGGCCGTTACGGGGGCGACCAGCAGGATCGTCAACCACAGCGAGACGGATTGCAGCATCACGGGCTCCCTTTTGTTATACGTGTTATGCAGCTTTATACCGATACACTTCGCTCGGGTCAAACGATGTATTCTCAATGCAGGTTCAAGGAGAGGGCCGCACGAAGGGCGATCGGCAGTGGTAAACTGCGCCCCCATTCGCGGACCATTGACACGCCATGGATACCCAGACGGCCCATTCCGTAGCCCATGTCCTGATCGAGGCGCTGCCCTATATCCAGCGCTTCGCGGGCAAGACCATCGTGATCAAGTACGGCGGCAACGCCATGACCGAGGACCACCTGAAGGCCTCGTTCGCGCGCGACGTCGTACTGCTCAAGCAGGTCGGCGTGAACCCGGTGGTCGTCCACGGCGGGGGCCCGCAGATCGGCGAGCTGCTCAAGCGTCTGGGCAAGGAGACGGAGTTCGTCAATGGCCTGCGGGTAACCGACCGCGAGACCATGGACGTGGTGCAGATGGTGCTCGGCGGGATCGTCAATCAGGAGATCGTCTCGCTGATCAACCGCTTCGGCGGGCGCGCGGTGGGCCTGACCGGCAAGGACGGCCAGATGATCCGCGCCACCCCGCTACGCGACTATGGCGCAGCCGAGGGCCAGCCGACCGTGGATCTCGGGCATGTGGGCGAGGTCGAAGGCGTGGACCCGGCGATCGTGCATACCCTGGACGAGAGTGACTTCATCCCGGTCATCGCGCCGATCGGCTTCGACCGCGAGGGCAAGGCCTACAACATCAATGCCGACACCGCGGCGGAAAAACTCGCGGTGGTGCTGGATGCGGAGAAGCTCTTCCTGCTGACCAACACCCCGGGCGTGCTGGACGGCAACGGAGAACTCCTGCCCAAGCTGTCGGCCCCGCAGGTGGACGAGATGATCCGCGACGGGACCATCCACGGCGGGATGATCCCGAAGATCCGCTGCGCGCTGGATGCCGTGCGCAGCGGGGTCAACGCCACGCATATCGTCGACGGGCGCGTGGAACACGCGGTGCTGCTGGAACTGCTGACCGACCAGGGCGTAGGGACACTGATCAGCCGCTAGGGAGACGCTGATTGAATCGCGCGACCGCGTTGGTGCCCCCTGTTTTCCGAGGCAAGGCGCGTCGTGCAGCGGGTAGTGGTTCCACCCGCAAGCGGCGCAACGCAGGATCGGGGAACAGGGGGCACCAACCCCACAAGCCACTGAAAGCAGGGGCTCGGCCGCCCGTTGTTGATCAAAAACGGGCGCGCGCACGGCGTTGCGGTTCCCTTG
>JBJHBC010000013.1:0-29731 GCA_050485285.1 Thioalkalivibrio sp. | reverse complement strand
GCGACGCGCCTGGTCTCGGAAAACCTGGGGTGCCAACGCGAGCGTGTACATTAATCAGCGTTTCCCTGGCACGTGCTTTTGAATGGCACCGCAGGCCACCCTCAGGCTATAACCCAAATGATCGAAACGGAGAACGGACGCCATGGCCCACCTCGACTGGTCGCACTACCCGGTAAATGAACTCAAGCTCGTCTACAGCACGCTGCATGCGCAGCTCACCCTGGAGCCCGATCTGATGGATTCCGAACTGATGGCCGACCTGCAGACCCACCTGCAACAGGCCGCGAAGGCCGACGGCGTGGACGTTTCCACCCACTCCCAGTGGGCCGCCTGGCTGAACGACCGGTAACTCCCCACCCCACCGTAGGAGCCTGCTTGCAGGCGAATGCCCCTGCCCGCGTCCGACTCTGGCAGGGGCTTCGCCTGCAAGCAGGCTCCTACAATACGCCGCGTCAGGCGTCGCCGGCGGTGGCCTTGCGGTGTTCGGCGGCGAAGTCGAGCATGCGCTGGGTGGCGACCAGGGCCTTCTGGCGCGCGGTCTCGTCGACGAAGATCTCGTTCTTTGCAGGCTCGCTGGTGTCTTCCAGCGTCTCGGCCAGCGAGACCAGGTCGTTCATCGCCATCCACGGGCAGTGGGCGCAACTGGTGCAGGTGGCGCTGTGGCCGCCGGTGGGGGCCTCGATCAGGGTCTTGCCCGGGGCCGCCTGCTGCATCTTGTAGAAGATGCCCTTGTCGGTGGCGACGATGAACTCCTGTTCCGGGCGGTTCTTCACCGCCGCGATCAGCTGGCTGGTGGAGCCGACCACATCGGCCTGATGGATCACCTCGCGCGGGGACTCCGGATGCACCAGCACGGCCGCACCGGGGTGGCGGCCACGCAGATCCTCCAGTGCCCAGGAACGGAACTCGTCGTGCACCACGCAGGAGCCGTCCCACAGCACCATGTCGGCACCGGTGGTCCGGCGGATGTAATCGCCCAGGTGCTTGTCCGGGGCCCACAGGACCTTCTTGCCCTGATCGCGCAGGTGCTCGACCAGCGGTACGGCAATGCTGGAGGTGACAACGTAGTCGGCCTGCGCCTTCACATCCACCGAGGTGTTGGAGTACACCACCACCGTGTGGTCCGCATACTGGGCGCGGAACTTCGCGAACTTGTCCGCCGGACAGCCGAGATCCAGCGAACACTCGGCCTCCAGCGTCGGCATCAGCACACGCTTCTCCGGGCTCAGGATCTTGGCTGTCTCGCCCATGAAGCGCACCCCGGCCACCACCAGCGTCTCGGCCGGGTGCTCCTTGCCGAAGCGCGCCATTTCCAGGGAGTCGGCCACGCAGCCGCCGGTCTCGTCCGCCAGCCGTTGCAGGGACTCGTCCACGTAGTAATGGGCCACCAGCACCGCGTTGCGTTCGATCAGCAGGCGCTTGATGCGGCGCACCAGCTCGTCGCGCTGGGCATCGGTCAACGCGTGCAGCGAAGCCGTCACGTGGGCCGTGCTCGGCACATGGTAAAGCGGCTTGTCGGCAACGGGTGCGTTCATGATTCCTCGCTCTCCGAAGCAGTCGGAGAAGATTATCGTCTGCTTATGGTACGACAGGCCCCGGCGTGCTGTCGTTCCTGCAAATTGTGGGGGCGTGCCCGCGCATCCCAAGCAGCACGCCTATAATGCCCGCCCGATGGACGAGCTCACCCGCCAATACAAGGCGCTGTCATTCGAAGAGCGCATGGATCTGGCCCTCTCCGGAGCGCTTGAGGAACGCTGGAGACCGCTGCTGGTGCGTGACCAGCACGCCCAGGTAAAGGCCTATTTCTCCCGTCGTATGGACCTGACGCCGGAGGAAGTCGCGCTGTTGCTAGCCGACCCTAACCAGACGGTGCGCCTGAACTGCGCCAAGCGCCCGGACCTGAGCGCGGAGCAGGTCGAGGCCTGCGTGAACGACCGCGACCCCAACCTGCGCTACTTCGTCGCGCGCAACCCGCTGCTGACCGAAGCGCAGCGGGAACGCCTGATGGACGACGAGGACGAACTGGTACGCATCGCGGTGCGCAAGGGCCCGAAGACCCGCGGCACCCGCGCCCGCCCCGGACAAGCCGAGATGATCCGTTGACCGAAAAACAGCCCGACAAGCCGAAACGCCGCCCCAAGCCCTCCGGGCGCCGCCGCGCGCTGTCCTGGGGCATCCAGATCGGCCTGGCGCTGGTGATCTTCCTCGCCGTGCGCGCCTGGATGGCCCGCGACATGGTCGAGGGCCCGGCACCCCAGTTCGAGGCCCATCTACTGGATGGCACGCCCGTAACCCTCGCGGACTACGCGGACGAACCCATGCTGCTGCACTTCTGGGCCACCTGGTGCCCGATCTGCCGCCTGGAGGAAGGCGAGATCGTGCGCCTGTCGCAAAGCCACCCGGTGCTGACGGTCGCCATGCAGTCCGGCGTGGAAGAAGAAGTGCTCGACCACCTGAACGAGCGCGAGCGCGAACTGGCCGTGATCAATGATCCGGAAGGCGCCCTGGCCGCGCGCTACAACGTGCGCGGCGTCCCGGCCACCTTCATCATTAACCCCGACGGCGAGATCGTCTTCCGCAAGCAGGGCTACGCCCCCCCGTTCGAACTCCGCCTGCGCCTCTGGCTCGCCCGCTGGCTGTAAGTCACCCCATCGCCCAACGGCGCGTCTCGCCGCGCTCAGCGCTCCCTGCATACAATCGCGGTCACGCGGCGCGAGGTTCGATCTCGTCGCGCACGCGGTCCGCAAGTTCGATCTGGGCGCGCCTCAGTTCGTATTCAACCTGCAGGTTCAGCCAGAAACGCTCGGATGTACCGAAGTAGCGTGCCAGCCTCATGGCTGTGTCGGCAGAGACCCCCCGCCGCTCGCGCACGATGTCATTCATGCGGGTCGTCGGCACATGCAAGGCACCGGCGAGAGCGTTCACGCTCATCCCGAGCGGTGCCAGATATTCTTCGCGCAGGATCTCGCCCGGATGGATGGGCCGCATACCATTTGTACTCATGCTCTCACCCCCTTCGGGAAACCTTCAGTGGTAATCGACGATCTCCACATCCTCGACCCCTTCGTCAGTCCACCGGAAACAGATACGCCACCAGGGAAACACTGATCCATGTACGCGCTCGCGTTGGTGCCCCCTGTTTTCCGAGACAAGGCGCGGCGCGTAGCGCCGTAGCCATTCTACGGCCAAGCGGCGCAACGCCGGATCGGGGAACAGGGGGCACCAACCCCACAGGGGCTCGGCCGCTTTTGCGCGCGCACGGCGTTGCGGCTCCCTTGTGCAGAATGCTGCGCGGCAGTCACCGCGCCTTGTTCGCACGCAAAAGCGACTCGAGCGCGTGCGTGCACATGGATCAGTGTTTCCCAATGCATTGATGCGAATGCTGTGCTGTCCGACGCGGTCACCAGACAGGGCCTCCAGCCGGTTCCCCGGCGGTGACCGCAAATCCTGCAGCGTCTCCGCCGCTTGAAGCTGAATCAGCTTGCGTTCCGCGATCGTTCGGACGCTTGACCAACGTCGACTCCTGCCCGTTTCGAACAGGACCCGGGTTTCCCTACACCGAAAGCCCCTGATCATGGGTACAGGATATAACGCTTAACGGTAATCGGTAAACACGCGGTGCAGTTCGCTCCGCTCAGTGCACCCTACGTCCAGCCAGCCCCGCGTAGGATGCTGTTGAGCGCAGCGAAACGCATCGCCCTCGGGCGAAGCGACTAATCGTCCAGCTCGCGCAAGACGCGGAAGCCCAGGTTGGTATCCATCTCGTCGATATTGCGGCGGCGCCGGGCGGCGCTGCGGGTATTCACGGCGGCGTCGAACCAGGAGCCGCCCTTGGTCACCACCCACTCGTTGTCCGGGTCGGCGCGATAGACACCGTCGCGGGGGCAGCTCGCGTGGCTGTCGTGCCATGGCGTGGAGGTGAACTCCTGCACATTGCCGTGCATGTCGTACAGCCCCCACAGGTTGGGCTGAAAGCTGCCCACATCCAGCGGCCGCGACAACGGGAAACACGCCGGTATATACCACTTGCGACGCTGGCGGCGCTCCTCGTAGGGGAAGAGCGAATTGAAGTGCACGTCGCGACACCCCACCACCTCGCCAAAGGCGAACGGCGTGCGCGTTCCCGCCCGACAGGCGTATTCCCACTCCGCCTCGGTCGGCAGGCGATAGCGCTTGCCCGTCTCCTCGCTCAGCCAGTCGAGATACTGCTGGATGCTGTCCGGCTTGATGTTGAAGATCGGCATGCGCGCGGTGCCGGGCCACACCAGCCAATCCCAGGGTTCCCACCCGGTCGCGGCCTGAAAGGCCTCCCACTCCTCGCGCGTGACTTGATAGCGCCCCAGCGCAAAGGGGCGCTCCAGCGCCACGTAGCGCCGCGGTGCCTCGTGCGGCTGATGGCCGTACTCCGAGGCATCCGAACCCATCTCGAACTCCCCGGCCGGGATCACCTGCAGCTCCGGCGTCGGCGCGCCGGAGCGGGCCGCGTCGCGAAACGTAACGTCCAGCCTTGCCGCACGCGCCGCCTGCTGCTGCA
Organism: Thioalkalivibrio sp.; assembly: GCA_050485285.1. Classification (GTDB taxonomy): domain Bacteria; phylum Pseudomonadota; class Gammaproteobacteria; order Ectothiorhodospirales; family Ectothiorhodospiraceae; genus Thioalkalivibrio. The sequence continues at coordinate 25,197 of JBJHBC010000013.1, read as the reverse complement.
GATCCAGCAGATCTGCCTGGTCCATCCGCTGCACGTCTTCCACCATGAGCCTGCTCACCTCCAACACCTTCAATTTCGCAACAGCCGCTACACCCCGCCACTGCCAGCCCCAGCCCGTCAATGCAAGCGAAGCAATCGTCTGCCTGAACCCAACCGCTTCTTCGCCCCCCATCCCAACCGGCGGCTCCAACTACCCGGCAGTGCAGACAACACGCTAGGGGCCCCTGCCACCGGCGCCGCCATCCTGTAGGCAAGCGCCAACGCCCGAGGTTCGCCCGCGCGCAGTGCCGCTTGCACCCGTTAAACAGGCATTTTACGCTCCACCCCTTGTTTGGACTCAGGGAGGAGTCGAACATGCCCTGCTCGCGTGGCTTCACGCTGGTGGAGCTGATGGTCACCCTGCTGGTGGCCTCGATCCTGCTCGGTATCGGGGCACCCGCCTTCGGCAACCTCGTCGAACAGACCCGGCTCACCACCACAACCAACCAGTTCCTGACCACCCTGCACATGACCCGCAGCGAGGCCATCCGCCGTGGCGCTCTGGTCACGCTGTGCACCTCGACCGACGGCGCCACCTGCACCGACACAAACTGGGACGCTGGCTGGATCCTCTTCGCCAATCCCGGCCTCACCGACCAGCCAACCGCGCCGGACCATATCCTGCGCGTGGGCAATGCCTGGACCGGAGCGGATGTCACCGTGTCCGGCAATCAGCCCGTCAGCCAGCACATCTCCTACAACGCCCTCGGCCAGTCCGAACGCCTGTCGGGCGCCCTTCTGATGGGCACCGTCTCGATCTGCTCCAGCGGGGATGAAGGCCGCGCCATCGTCATCAGTAGCGCCGGCCGCCCCCGAGTTGCCACCACCGACTGCACCTGAGGCCGGGCTTCGCCCGGCGGACTTCCGGTTGAACATCGCGGCGCCGCCACGGCGGCGGACACCGCTCGTGGCCGCGATTCGACCACTAAACCGATCGGGCCTTGCAGTACCCCCGCCGCGTGCTTATCACTAAAGTCACGGAAACCCCGAACGGCTGACGCCCAATGACCCGACCCCACGGATTCACGCTCGTCGAACTAATGGTAACCATCGCAGTGCTCGCGATCCTCGCGAGCATCGCGGTGCCCGGTTTCCAAAGCATCATCCAGAACAATCGGGCCACCACCATGGCCAACGAACTGACTACCGCGGTCAACCTCGCCCGCAGCGAGGCCGTCAAGCGGGGCGTGGAAGTATCGGTGTGCCCTACAGGCGGAACGTGGTGGGACGGGGCGAATGGCGGCTGGAGTGTCGATGTGTCCGGTGACTGCAGTAGCGCCCAGAATGACCTTCTAAGAATTTGGTCGGACCTGCCGCCCCGCACCAGCGTTGACGAGGATATCGACGGCGACAACCGCATCACCTTCGGCCCGCTTGGAGAGCGCACCAGCGCAGGCCCGACAACCGCCGATGACCCGATGTTTGTCGTCGCGGCGGAAGGCTGCCAGGGCGACCGCGCGCGCGCATTGAACATCAGTCCCGGCGGTCGAATCAGCGTAGCGCGCGTGGCCTGCCCGTGATGCGCCCAGCAATGCCTATCTCGGAGGTTAAACGCATGAATGTCCCAATGGACAAGAAGCGATCGCCAGGACGCTACCAAAGCGGTGTAACCCTGATCGAGGTGCTGGTCGCCCTCTTGGTACTGTCCATCGGATTGATTGGCGTTGCCGCGCTGCAGGCCAATGCACTGCAGGCCAACCACGGGTCGCAACTGCGCTCGCAGGCAACCAACCTGGCATACGACATCAGCGATCGCATGCGCACCAACCGACAAGCCGCACTTAATGGCGACTACGTGGGCCAGTTCAATGCAGCCACGTGCCCAAGCTCTGCCGCCGAGATCCCCACCCCAACTGGCTCGTTGGCCAACCGCGATTTGACAGAGTGGCAAGTAGCTCTGGCCTGCGGCCTTCCTGCAGGTCGCGGCGAGATCAGCCGTAGCGGAGACGAATTCGTGATCACCATCCGCTGGAACAATGAACGGCTTGCCGAAGATGCCTCCGAACAAACAGAAGTGTTTGTCACCAGGACCGAGATATGAAGCGCCCTAACGCTCTTGCACCGTTCCCAGTTCCTCAGAGTCACGGCCACGGCTTCACCCTGGTCGAACTCATGGTGGCCATGATCATCGGTCTCCTGCTGATCGGCGCGACGATCAGCGTGTTCATCAGCACCCAGCAAACGAACCGGACCCAGGAAGCGATGTCCCGGGTACAGGAAAGTGGCCGGTACGCTGTTGAGATGATCGCTCGCGAGGCTCGCATGGCCGGGTACGGCGCATGCGCGGGCATACGCGTTCACAACATCCTTGACCAGTCCGACCCGGCATACGACCCCGCTTTGCATGCGTCGGAGGATGCGTTTTCGCATATGGATCCGCCCAACGGGCATATTCGAGGCGATGTCCTTGCAGTCAATCAAATGCGATTGCTCACCACAGAGCTTGAAGCTTCTGGATCCTCTGGAGGAGGGGGCGGGAACGTCCCACCGATCGGGTTGGTTCAAAACAGTTCCGGAATCGAGCAAGGCACCATCCTGATGGTGTCCGCGCCCGATGGGTCAGCTTGCGACCTGTTCCAGCAAACCACCACTGCTTCGGCATCCAATCTTCAACGCGCCGCAGGTGGGCAAAGTCCCGGCAACCTGTCATCGAGCCAAGTGCGGTACTCCGTTTTCACGGGACCCATTGAGGTCTCTCAAGCGGACCGCTCCATTTTCTATATCGGCGAATCCACGTTCAGCCCGGGCATACCCAGCCTTTACCAGATGAGGGAATCGAATAACAACGTTCCCGTGGAAATCGTCGAAGGCGTCTACGACATGCGCATCGAATACGGCCGCGACACCAACAACGACGGCCAGGTCGACGACTACGTACGGCACGAAACCACCTCGGCGGCAGACGATTGGTCCGAATTCGTCGCCGTCCGCATTCATCTGCTGGTCCACAACGGTACCGAGCAGAACGTTGTCGACCAAGCGCGCGAGAACCTCTACTTCGCAGGGGGACTGTTCGACGCACCCGATCGTCGCCTCTACCAGACGTTCACGACCACCATCGCGGCGCGAAATCGACTGGAATAACCTGAACGGGACCTGCACATGGCCTATCCGAACTTCTTCCCCAACCAGCCGACATCGCGCCAGCAGGGCTCAGCGCTCATTGTCGCGCTGGTCTTGCTGCTCGTGATCACCTTGCTGGCAGTAGCCGGCATGCAAAACACCGTCCTCCAGGAACGCATGGCCGGCAACATGCATGACCGCAACATCGCGTTCCAGCAAGCGGAAGCGGGCCTGCGAAATGCTCAGGCGCAGATTCCTGGAAACGTCGGTCAGGCCCTTCCCAACACTGTCTCGCCACGCGACCCCGTGTACTGGGCGGATCAGCAACTCACCGACCGGACACCGCAGTCCTATCAGACCTACGTCGAGCAACTCGCGGTACCCGCCGAGAGCGACTGCCCGGAAGGTGAGGTCTGCGACGAGGAATTCGGCGCCATGACCAACATCAATGTGTTTCGCGTCACCTCGCTAGGTGTCGGTGGCACTCCCGACGCAATCGTGATCCTGCAAGCCACGGTACGCTCGGCAAACTGATTTCCCCGGCCTTCGGGCACGAAGAAGAGACAAAGCCATGACCGCTCCTAACGACATCCGGAAGCCTCGCCTGATCCACCAACTGTCACTGACGGCTGGAGCGGCTCTGCTCGTCTTTTCGGGAACCGCTCACGGAGTGAACCTCTCGACCGTGCCCCTGTTCCTTTCCAGTCCGGTCGACCCAAACATCATGTTCGTCCTCGACGACTCGGGCTCCATGCATTACGAAGTCACACCCGACGAGGATTTCCGATTCGGCGGTTTTAACGAAAACACTCGTTTTGTCTTCCCTCGGGCCTCTCAGGTCTACGGGTCCGCCGATTACAACAGCAATGTCGTCACCACCGAAGACTCGCATATTTTTAATTTTCGGGGGCGTTCACCTCAAATAAACAAGACCTACTACAATCCGGGCATCACATATCGTCCATGGTCCAATCCGGATGGTTCGCTCATGCCCAATGCCAATCCAGAACAGGCTTTTCATAACATCCGGCGACCCGATCGCGGATTCCGAAACCTGACTGTTTTCAACTCGGACACAGACTCGGGAGACCCCGCAAACCCGACCTCGGTCGACAACTGGCGATCCTGTGATGGCCCCTCCGCGGCGCAGTGCACTTCGGTGGCCGGGCCCCAGACCTTCTGGCCCGCCACATATTTTTGGTACACAGGGCCCAACGACGATGCCGCGAAATGGTCCACTGATAATTTTGTAGAAGTAACCATCGAGAATGGCGAAACCTACACGGGCCACGGACGGGACAACCGAACCGACTGTGAGAATGGGTCATGCACCTATGCGCAGGAAATTCAGAACTTTGCAAACTGGTATCAATACCATCGCTCGCGGGTTCTGGCCTCGCGCGGCGGCATTGGGAATGCCTTTGCGCGCCAACCGGAGACCGTTCGCGTCGGGTACGGCACGATCAACGCATCATCGCGGTCTGTAGATGGGGTCACAACATCCACGATCGTGGATGGCGTTCGACCGTTCAGTGGCCAGGGCCGTGACCGGTTCTTCGATACACTGTACGATCGCACCATCCCCGCATCTGGCACTCCTTTGCGCCGCGCGCTGCAGGATGCCGGCGAGTACTTCAGTCGAAGCGACGATCGTGGCCCGTGGAGTACAACCCCCGGCGAGTCCGGCGGCGAGGACCTGGAATGTCGCCACAGCTACACCATTTTGATGTCAGATGGGTACTGGTCAGGCAACAGCCCCAATGTCGGCAACGTCGATAACGCGGACGGTTCCACGATCACTGGGCCGAGCGGAGAATCATACCAATATGAAGCGGGTCCTCCTTTTTCCGACACTTATTCAAACACGCTGGCCGACGTGGCCATGGAGTACTGGAAGAACGACCTGCGTACCGATCTCGACAATCGCGTCCCGACCTCACCGCTGAACCCGGCCTTCTGGCAACACATGGTCACGTTCGCTGTTGGCCTTGGGGTACAAGGTGCGATTGATCCAGACGACGCCTTCAACGCAATCGCGTCGGGGGACAATATTGATTGGCCGAACCCATCCAACAGTGAATCGGCAAAAATTGACGACATGCTTCATGCAGCCGTCAATTCGCGAGGCGGTTTCTTTTCCGCAGCCGACCCAGACGCCTTCGCTGAAGAGCTCGGCGGGGTACTCGAGAACATCACCTCGCGTAGCGGCGCGTCGGTCACATCCGTCGCAACCAATTCCACCGAGCTTCAGCCGGATGGCACGAACGTGGTGTACCAGGCCCGCTTCAACTCGGCCGACTGGTCCGGCGACATTCGTGCGCTGGAGCTCGATGTCGTAGCACTGACTTTCAGCGAGTCCTGGTCCGCTGCTGAGAATCTGCCAGGACCGACAGCACGAAACATCTTTACGCATGACGGGAGTACCGGAGTGACGTTCGAGTGGAGCGCCATATCCGATGCTCAGCAGGCCAGCCTGAACGACAATTCGGACCTGCTGACGTACCTTCGAGGTGACTCCGGGAACGAGCTTCGCAACGGCGGCAGCTTCCGCAACCGCTCCACCCCGCTCGGGGATATCGTCAACTCGAATCCAGTGTATCAGGGCGCCGACCTGAACTTCGGGTACGGGTTCCAGGACGACTACATGGCTTTCCGCCAAGCCAACCGCAATCGGGCGGAAGTAGTGTATGTGGGCAGCAATGCCGGGATGCTGCATGCATTCCACGCTGAAACGGGCGAAGAACTGTTCGCTTATGTCCCCAGCATGCTGTTCAACAAACTCCCGGAGTTGGCCGACCCAAACTACTCCCACCAGTTTTACGTCGACGGACAGCAGCACATCGCACACGCCCAGATCGGAGGCTCGTGGCGGACGGTCCTGATCGGCACGCTGGGTGCCGGCGCACGCGGCCTCTATGCACTCGACGTGACAGACCCGGAGAACTTCTCCGCGGACGACGTGCTGTGGGAAATCAGCGGTACCGACCCCGACATCGGGCACATCTTTGGAGATGCCACCGTGGGCCAGACCGCAAACGGTGAGTGGTCCGTACTTTTCGGAAATGGCTACGGAAGTGGCAACGGCGACGCTACGCTCTTTGTCGTCAATCTGGCCACGGGTAACGTCACGAGACGCATAGAAACCGGGGCGTCCCCAGCCAATGGGCTGTCGCCTGCTGTATTCCGTTCAAACCCCGACCGAATCATACAAGACGGTTTTGCCGGGGACCTTCAGGGCAACCTGTGGAAGTTCGACCTGACCAGCACCAACAACACGGGCCAATGGGGTGTGACCTACGGGAGCGGAAACAATTCGCAGCCACTGTTCACGGCAACAGGCCCCAATGGCGAGGTTCAGCCCATTACCGCCAAGCCAGCCGTCGGCTCACACCCGAACGGGGGTTCGATTGTGCTGTTCGGTACCGGGAAGTTCATCGAGGTTGATGACAACCAGGTCGTGGCCAATCCCGACGTCCAGAGCGTGTATGGCGTGCGCGACAAGAGCGACACCTCTGCACCCTTGGACCGCAATGACCTCGTCGTCCAGAACTTCATCGGGCAGGCGACCATTGCGGGAACGCCCGTTCGCGCCACCAGCGACGTTACGTTCACCGAGGACGACGACGGCTGGCTCCTGGACCTGGATTATCCCGAAGCCCGCGGTGAACGCGTCATCACCCAGCCCGTGCTGGTCGATGGGCGGGTCGAGTTTGTCACCCTTACACCGTTTGACGATCCGTGTGCCGGTGGTGGCACATCTTCCCTGTTCGCATTGAATGCAGCGACCGGCGGGCGCCCGAGCAGCCCCATCTTCGACGTCAATCGTGACGGCGACTTTGACGCAGGGGACACGGTAACCGTAACCGTGAACGGAGAGGATATAGAAGTACCCCCCAGCGCTATCGACCCCGGCCTGGGCATCATGGGTCGGCCGACCCTTATCCGAAACCCTGCTGATGGACGCCTTTATCGCGTGCTGAGCGGAACCGAGGGCGAAGGGATCGAGGAAGCACCGCTCGCGACCCAGCTACAGCCGAGAAGCTGGCTACAACTGCGTTAATGGAGAGCTTCGAGGGCACCACTATGAACACAAGACTGCCAAAAACGCTGCTGTTCGCGCTGTTTGTTGCCGGCACGGCATCGCTGCACGCAGAAGACGCCGCCGGCTACCTGGTCGGGCAAGTGACATCCGTTTCACCCGCGGAGCACACGCTCCAGATCGATGGGCGCACGATCTACCAGGTTCCTCATACGACGCGATTCGGGGGCGATACCAACGCATCCGCCCTCCAGGACGTCCGGGAAGGCATGTGGATTCGATACCGACACGATGCGTCCCAAAGAGGGCTACCCATTCTGGAAGACCCCACCCTCTTCACCACGCCACAGGAGTAAAGGCATGGGAAACCACTCAAGAACCACCGGTTTCACGCTCATCGAACTCATGATTGTGGTCGCAGTAATCGCGATTCTCGCCGCAATCGCCTTTCCCGCCTACGGCATCTATGTCGAACGCGCTCAGATCTCGGACGGAAAGTCCGGCCTCCTCCAGGCCGCTCAGCGCATGGAGCGCTGCTACACCTCGAACATGAGCTATGCAAACTGCAACATCGCGAACGACTCGCCCGAAGGCTATTACGGCCTCGCCCTGACCAGTGCGGATGCCACCACGTTCTTGATCACGGCGACAGGCCAGGATGGTCGGGTAACATCGGGTGACTGCAGCACCATGACCATCAACCATCAGGGTGTGCGCACACCAACGAATGATTGCTGGTAAGGCCAGCTCGCGCGCTTTCGGGGTCAAACCTTGCCTTTTGCACTCGCAAGTGATCCACGCCGGGGCATATTCTTCGACGATCACGACCCGTTCGACCGCATCTTGGCTACCCAGGCAGATCTCGAGCAGATCCCTTTGCTGACCACCGATCCGGCCTTGCGGGGCTTTCCGATACGTTGCATCTGGCAGGGGGTGATCCAGCGTTTTCCGGCCCCCTTCTACAACAGGGCTTTCCGGGCACGCCCAAGTAGCCCATGGAGATCCCGGATAATCGCACTGCGATTTCCGGGATGACACCGGCCTTGATGGCCTTGATCAGGGCTCAAAGCTCGCCTTTTACCTGAGGCCCTCCAAGACGCGCACAGGCTATACACACAAAAAGCGCCCGGCGGATGATCCGACCGGGCGCTTTTCGTTGCCTGGGCCCCGGCGAAGGGGCCAAGGTCTTGGCCGTTACGCCGAGGCGCGGGAGGCCTTCTTGCGTTCGTGCTCCAGCAGGAACTTCTTGCGGATACGCAGGTTTTCCGGGGTGACCTCGACCAGTTCGTCGTCGTCGATGAACTCGATGGCCTGCTCCAGCGTCATGCGGATCGGCGGGGTCAGCTGGATGTTCTCGTCGGTCCCGGCCGCACGGATGTTGGTGAGCTGCTTCGCCTTGAGCGCGTTGACGACCAGGTCGTTCTCGCGCGAGTGCAGGCCGATCACCATGCCTTCGTAGACCTCCTCTCCCGGGCCGATGAACAGCTTGCCACGGTCCTGCAGGTTGAACAGGGCAAAGCCCAGAGCCTTGCCGGCGGCGTTGGCGATCAGCACGCCGTTCTGGCGCGAGGCCACCGCCCCCGACTGATACGGGCCGTAGTGGTCAAAGATGTGGTGCAGGATGCCGGTACCGGAAGTGGCGGTCATGAACTCGGTCTGGAAGCCGATCAGGCCGCGCGACGGGACGATGAAGTCCAGGCGCACGCGGCCCTTGCCGTCCGGGACCATGTTGGTCATCTCGCCGCGGCGCTCGCCGAGCTTCTCCATGACCGTGCCCTGGTGCTGCTCCTCGACATCCACGGTGACCGACTCGTACGGCTCCTGCTTCACGCCGTCGACTTCCTTGATGACCACCTCGGGGCGCGCGACGGCCAGCTCGTAGCCCTCGCGGCGCATGTTCTCGATCAGGATGCCCAGGTGCAGCTCGCCACGGCCGGAGACCTTGAACTTGTCCGGATCCTCGCCCTCTTCCACGCGCAGGGCGACGTTGTGCTTGAGTTCTTCCTGCAGGCGGTCACGCAGCACGCGCGACGTGACGTACTTGCCCTCGCGTCCGGCGAACGGCGAGGTGTTCACCTGGAAGGTCATGCTGACGGTCGGCTCGTCGACGGTCAGCGGCTCCATCGCCTCGACGTGGTTCGGATCGCACAGGGTGTCGGAGATGAACAGCTTGTCCATACCGGTAAAGGTGATGATGTCGCCGGCCTTGGCTTCGGTGACTTCCACACGCTCTAGGCCGTGGAAGCCCATGATCTGCAGCATGCGTCCGTTGCGCACGCCGCCCTCGCGGTCCACCACCTTGACCGGCGTGTTCGGCTTGATACGCCCGCGCTTCACGCGGCCGATGCCGATCAGGCCCTGGTAGCTGTTGTAGTCCAGCGAGGAGACCTGCATCTGGAACGGGCCGTCGGCGTCCACGTTGGGCGGAGCGACGTGCTCGACGATGGTTTCCAGCAGGCAGGTCATGTCGCCCTCGGTCACGCTGGAATCGAGGCCGGCAAAGCCGTTCAGCGCGGAGGCAAACACGATGGGGAAATCGAGCTGCTCATCGGAGGCGCCCAGGCGATCGAACAGATCGAACACCTGGTCCACGGCCCAGTCCGGGCGTGCGCCGGGGCGGTCGACCTTGTTGACCACGACGATCGGCTTGAAGCCCATCGCGAAGGCCTTCTGGGTGACGAAGCGGGTCTGCGGCATCGGGCCGTCCACGGCATCCACCAGCAGAAGCACCGAGTCGACCATCGACAGCACGCGTTCGACCTCGCCGCCGAAGTCGGCGTGTCCGGGGGTGTCGACGATGTTGATGCGGTAGTCCTGCCATTCGATGGCCGTATTCTTGGCCAGGATGGTGATCCCGCGTTCCTTCTCGATGGCGTTGGAGTCCATGATCCGCTCGCCGTGATCGCCACGCTTGTCGAGGGTGCCGGACTGGCGCAGGAGCTGGTCAACCAGCGTGGTCTTGCCATGATCAACGTGGGCGATGATGGCGATGTTGCGAAGCTTCTCGGTCATGGAATACGAACTCTGGATACTGGCAAAAGGGCCGACACTATACAGACTTATGCGTCGTTGCGCTGAGACATCCACGTTTTAAACGCAGCCTCCGTCCGCTTGCCGCGCCGCACCGGCGCAATCCGCCACCTCCTCGGACCACACCTGCTGCAGACGATCCCGGCCTCAGCCACCCTCGCCCCTCCGGCCGCGGCGAGACGAAGAGTCGGGATCTCCCGCGGTTGCCCCGCAACCGGCTACGCCTGATTGAAAACACGCATTTCGCGTGCTACACGTTTTTACGTGCAATGTAGGAGCTGAGCATGAAACAGAACATCACCCTCTCTTTGGATAAAAAGGTGCTGACCGAACTGAAGGTGATCGCTGCCCGGCGCTCGACTTCGGTGAGTCGCCTGCTCACCGAAGAGCTGGCTCACATCGTTGAACGTTCCGAGGGGTACGAGCGCTCCAAGCGCAACGCCCTGGCGGCATTGGACAGGGGTTATCACCTCGGCGGAGATCGGGCGGACCGGGACGCGCTACATGAGCGATAAACCGTTCGTCGACACCAACATCCTGCTCTATGCCCATGACCTGGATGCAGGGGCTCGACACCAGCGCGCCGCGACTCTGGTGCGCCAGCTCTGGGAGAGTGGCGGCGCCGTCATCAGCATCCAGGTCTTGCAGGAGTTCTACGTCAACGTCACCCGAAAGATCGCAAACCCTCTCCCGCCCGCCGAGGCTCGCGGGTTGATCGAGGCCTACCAAGCCTGGCAGGTGGAATGTCCGGATACCGCCGCCGCGCTGCGCGCGTCCGAGATCCAGGAGCGCAACCGGCTCTCGTTCTGGGACGCGATGATCGTCGCAACCGCGCGCCAGGGCGGCGCAACCGTCCTGCTCTCCGAAGACCTGAACCACTCCCAGTTCATCGAGGAGGTTCGGGTAGAAAACCCCTTCCTCCAGTAACCACAACGCCGACCCGCGCTCCAAGCCCCGGTCACAGCACAAACTCCAGCCTGAGTCTCGATACCCGTCACCCCGCTCACCATTACCGTCATCCCGGCCGAGGCGATGCGCAGAACCGGGATCTCGCGCGGCCGTCCCCTCGCTGTGGAGATCCCGGATCACCGCTTCGCGGTGTCCGGGATGACGGAGTGGGCCTGGCGGCCAGCCGAAAGAATGGGCCCGAGCGGCGGGCTCAGGGCTAGCGGTCTTCTTCCGGGGGCGGGAACTGGAGGTGGAAACCCTGCTCGTCGAGGTTGGCCAGGACCTTCTGCGGGTCTTCCTGGGCCAGGGTGCGCTCCGGCGTCAGTTCGAACTCCAGCGCGAACTCCAGCTTGCCGAGCGCACGCATCACGCCTTCGGGCAGGTCGGAGAAATCGTCCTTCTCCGGAAGGTAGACATAGGTATCGGCGCGCTTGGTCGCGCGGTAGACGTAGCACTGCATGGGTTCAGTCCTCGAGATAGGTGTAGCCGGTCAGGCCGTGTTCCAGTTCGGCCAGTAGCCGCCCGGCCTCGCCGCCGCGCAGCCCCAGGGCGTCGATCTTGGAGCGGAAGGCGCGGCGCAGGTCATCCGGGGCAAAGTGCACATAGGAGAGCAGCTCGTCGACGGTATCGCCGCGCTCCGGATCGACCAGACGGTAGCCGCCCTCGGGCAGCAGCTCCACGTTCACGGTGTCGGTATCCCCAAAAAGGTTGTGCAGGTCGCCCAGGATCTCCTGGTAGGCGCCGACCAGGAATATGCCGAGATAATACGGTTCGCGGTCGTTCCACGGGTGCAGGGCCAGCGTGGTGTGCGTGCCCTCGCGCTCCACGTAGTGCTCGATGTGGCCGTCGGAGTCGCAGGTCAGGTCCTGCAGCACCGCGCGTCGGGTGGGCCGCTCGTCCAGCCGGTGCAACGGCATAATCGGAAAGATCTGATTGATCGCCCAGGTGTCCGGGATCGACTGGAACACGGAGAAGTTGCAGAAGACCTTGTCCGCCAGCTTGTCGCTCAGTTCCGCGCGGATCTCCGCCGGCAATGCCTCCGGCTGCGCCAGCAGGCGCTGGCACAGGGCAAAGTAGATCGCCTCGGCGCGCGCCCGGTCCGCCAGCGACAGCATCCCGCGGGCAAAGCGCGCCTGCAGGTCGGACAGGCCGAACGCGGCATCGTGGTAGATCTCCGAGGCCGGGCGCGCGCGCTCGTCCAGCAACGCGCGCATCGCGGCGATCTCGGGCAGCTCGTCGTCCGGCGCGGGCGGGATATCGCCATCGCCGGGAGCCGGCTCGCAGTCGATCACGTTGGTGATCAGCACCGCGTGGTGCGCCGTCAGCGCCCGCCCGGATTCGCTGAACACCTCGGGCATGGCGAGATCATGTTCCTCGCAGATGCGCTTGAGCGGGCGCAGGATGTTCAGCGCGTACTCCTCCACCGAGTAATTGATGGAGCATTCGTTGCGCGAGCGCGAGCCCTCGTAGTCGATACCCAGGCCGCCGCCGACATCCACGACCTGAAGCGCGGCACCCGCCTCGGTCAGCGCGGCGAAGTAGCTGGCCGCCTCCCCCATGCCGTTCTGGATGTCGCGGATATTCGCGATCTGCGAACCCATGTGGAAGTGCAGCAGCTGCAGCCGGTCCAGCCAGCCAAGGCCGCGCAGGCGCTCGAGGATGCCCAGCACATCCGCCGCGGACAGGCCGAACTTGGCCTTCTCGCCACCGGTGTTCTGCCACTTGCCCTTGCCGATCGACGCCAGGCGCACGCGCAACCCCAGCAGGGGCGCGATATCCATGTGCTCGGCCTGGCGGATCACCTCCTCCAGCTCCGAGGGCTTCTCGATCACGATGTAGACGCGATGTCCGAGCTGGCGCCCGATCAGTGCCAGACGCACGTATTCGCGATCCTTGTAGCCGTTGCAGATGATGGCCGCCCCCGGGCGCGACTGCGCCAGCACGGCGATCAATTCCGGCTTGCTGCCGGCCTCCAGCCCGACCCGGGGGGTAAAGCCCTCGGCATCCGGCGTATCACCCGCCGCCAGAATCTGGTCCACCACGCTGCGCTGCTGGTTCACCTTGATCGGATAGATCGCGGTGAACGCGCCTGCGTAGTCCAGCTCGCGCGCGGCGGCATCGAAGGCCCGCGCCAGGCGGCGCACCCGGCCGTCCAGCACATCCTGAAAACGCACCAGCACGGGCGGACCGATGTGCTCCTCGCGCAACCGCCCCGCGAGGTCATGGAGGTCGACCCCCGGATGCCCGGGCCAGTCCGGTCGCCGCATCGCCACATGCCCTGCGGCGTTCACCTCGAAGAAGCCACCGTTCCAGTGGTCGATCCCGTAGGTGGCGCGGGCCTCATCCAGATTCCAGGGCTTGGCAGACATGGCGATTCCGGGTTTGCGCATGAGTGTGACCAGGCACCGTCATTACAGGGCACCAGTTGCCCGCAGCGTGCGGGGCACTATCATAGCGGCGCATCATACCGCCCACCGCACCGGCAAGGGGAGCCGCCAATGGCACTCGACAACAACTGGTTCAGCGAACCGCACGAAGACATGGCGCTGTCCCTGCGCATCAAGCAGAAACTGCACGAGGAACAGACCCCGTACCAGAAGATCGAGATCTACGAGACCGAGGCCTTCGGCAACCTGATGGTGATCGACGACTGCGTAATGCTCACCGGCCGCGACAACTTCATCTACCACGAGATGATGTCGCACCCGGTGCTGTACTCGCACAGTGCCCCGAAGAACGTGGTCATCATCGGTGGCGGCGACTGCGGCACCCTGCGCGAGGTACTCAAGCACGACGAGGTCGAACGGGCCGTGCAGGTGGATATCGACGAACGCGTCACCCGCCTGTCCGAGCAGTACTTCCCGGAGCTGTGCGACGCCAACGACGATCCGCGCGCCGAACTGCTGTTCGACGACGGTGTGCAATACCTGAAGGACGCCGCCCCCGGCTCCATCGACGTGATCATCGTCGACTCCACCGATCCGGTCGGCCCGGCCGAAGGCCTGTTTTCCACCGCGTTCTACAAGGACTGCGTGAAGGCCCTGGGCCCGGACGGCCTGCTGGTGCAGCAAAGCGAATCGCCGCTGCTGCACACCGACAGCATCATCCGCCCGATGCACGACAGCCTGCGCGCGGCGAATTTCATCGACGCCCTGACCCTGCACTTCCCGCAGGCCACCTACCCCTCCGGCTGGTGGACCTGCACCATCGCCGCGAAGGACTGCCCGGTGTCGTTCCTGCGCGAAGAGGCCGCCGAGGAGCTGCCTTTTGTCACGCACTACTACAACGCCGCGATCCACCGTGCCGCCGGCGCCACCCCCGAGTTCTTCCGCCGCAAACTGTTCGCCTGAAGCGGGCGGCGGCTTCGGCACCCTCCCAACGCAGGGGCTTCCGATGGCCGCGGCTTGATGCGGTTCGCTGCGCTCAGCGCCTCCTACGAGGGCACCACCGAACCTCGCAGGATGCATTGAGCGTATGCGGAATGCACCGACCCGGGCGTTGTGTTGCTGGCAATTCGGGGGCACGCTACCATTGCTACATTTGTAGCAAAAGGAGCAGACCATGAGTTTGCCCGTCCGCATTGATGAAACGCTCTACCAGCAGGCCCGCGCCCACGCGAAGGCCGAGCACCGAACCATCGCCGGCCAGATCGAGTTCTGGGCCGAGGTCGGGCGTACCGCCATGGACAATCCCGACCTGCCCATCGATTTCATCTGTGAACTCCTGATCGCGCGGGCGGAGGGCCGGGAGCTGGCCACCCCGTTCACGCCCGAGGGCCAGCGCGACTGATGACTACAGGCGTGGAGGTGCTGCAAAGCACCCGATTCCGACGGGCGTACAAGCGCCTGCACCCCGCCCAGAAGGCCGACGTGGACGATGCAGTCGCCGACATCATCCGCGACCCCGAGCTGGGTACCAGCAAGAAAGGGGATCTGGCGGGGGTCATGGTGTACAAGTTCAAGTCACGCGGGCAACTGATGCTGCTCGCCTATGAGTACGATCCCCGCACGCGCCACCTGCTCTTGCTGGGTACACACGAAAATTTCTAGCGCGATCTGAAACGCGATTCTTAATGCCATCCGGACGGTGTGTATCAGACCGATGCGGTTCGCTTTGCTCATTGCACCCTACGGGGCTACAGAGCACCGCAGGGTGCAATGAGCGCATGCGAAATGCACCGTGAATGCGGGATCGGGCTAGCGGGCTAGGCGTGGCGGCCGGCCTTGAGGCGGTCGAGGCGCAGGCGTTCGCGGGTGTCGAACAGGCGGCGGGAGGCGAACCAGACCGCGCCCAGGGTACCGAAGCCGGTCCCGGCCGTGATCAGGAACATGATCAGGATCTGGTACTTCACGGCCTCCACCGGCGGGGCGCCGGCCAGGATCTGGCCGGTCATCATGCCCGGCAGGCTGACGATGCCAGCCGCGGCCATGGCGTTGATGGTCGGCATCAGGCCGGAGCGCGCGGCCTCGCGGCGCATGGTGGTGACCGCCTCGCTCCAGGAGGCGCCCATCGCCAGCCGGCCCTCGATGGTGCGTCGCTCGCGCCAAACGGTCTGCGTCAGGCGGTCCAGCCCCAGGGCGATGCCGGTCATGGTGTTGCCGAGCAGCATGCCCAAGAGCGGGATCGCGTACTGCGGCTCCCACCAGGGGGTCGGGCCGACCATGGTGGTCAGCGCCAGCACGGTGACCGCGAACGCCGAGATGAACATGGTCACGGCACCAATGCCGTAGCCCCACAGCCCGGCAAAACGGCGCTGCTGGCGCGCCATGACCTCGTAGCCGGCCACGGCGAGCATGATCACCGCCATCAAGGCCACCCAGCCGAGCTGCGCATGGTCGAACAGCGTCTGCAGGATCAGCCCGACCAGCAGGAGCTGGATCACGGTGCGCGCCCCGGCGATCAGCAGACTGCGCCCCAGCCCCATACGGGCCCAGACGGTCAGCCCTGCCAGCGCGACAACCAGCAAGGCCGCCAGCGACAGATCCAGCGCAGAAAGCGAGATCAGTTCCACGCGGTCACCTCCAGTTTGCCGTTGGCGATGGTCAGGATGCGGCCGCCCAGGCGCTGACGTTGCAGGGTGTCGTGACTGACCCACAGCGCCGCTGCATCCTCCTCCGCGAGATAGGCCCGCACCGCGCGCTCGATACGCTTGGTGTTTTCCAGGTCCAGATTGGCGGTGGGCTCGTCCAGCAACAGGACACGCGGCTGGTTCAGCAGCGCGCGCACCAGCCCCAGCCGCTGCTTCTCGCCGCTGGAGAGACGCTCGATCTCCCACCCCAGCGAGGCCTCCGGCAGGGCGACCTGCTCCAGCAGGTGCAGGGCCGCCTGGCGCGCGAAACCCGCGGGCAGGTGCTCGTCCACTCGCTCGCCCCACCAGGCGGTCTCCGCCGGCACGTACGCCACGCGCCGACGCCAGTCGACAGGCCGCATCGCGTCCCGTGGTTCCCCGTTCAGCATCACCTCCCCCGTATTGGGGTCAAGGTCGGCCAGGGCCCGCAGCAGCAGCGATTTTCCGGAACCGGAGGCGCCCGTGACCTGCACCAGCTCCCCGGGCTGAAGCGCCAGATCCAGCGGGCCGAGATGGGCGGTTTTCAGTTGGCGAACGTCCAGCAGGCGATCCATGCGACAGGGTTCCGGTGCGGCGAAATGGCGATCGTAACCGAAGCCGGGGCGGCGGGATGAATGGCCGGACGGGCAGGGCCTACTTGCTGCGAGACGAACGGTCCGCCGTGACGGGTTGCCTCTGCGGATGTTGATCGCACTATACGGCGCGGGCAGGGGCATCGCGGGCGGGCCCGCTCCCACCGCTCTGGAACCAAAAAAAGGGCGCCCGGGGGAGGGGCGCCCAAAGGCCAACATCCAAGTCCTGGGAGACTGTCTTGTCGGCGTCGGAGGAGACGATGTCGGGGCCGGGCCACAGGCCCGACCCCGGTTCAGGTTAACGAGGGTTTATTGCTTCCCGGTGAACTCCGGGTAGGCCTCGAGACCGCACTCGGCGATATCGGCGCCCGCATCCTCGTCCTCTTCGCTCAGGCGGATGCCCATTACCGCCTTGAGGATGGCCCAGACGATCAGGCTGGCCACGAAGACGAAGGCGAAGATGGCGAGCAGGCCGACGATCTGACCGAAGAAGGTCGCGTCCGGGTTGGACAGCAGCACCGCCATCACACCCCAGATACCGGCGGTACCGTGCGCGGAGATCGCGCCGACCGGGTCGTCGATCTTCAGCTTGTCCAGCGCGACGATCGAGAAGACCACGATCACGCCACCGATGGCACCGATGATCATCGCCAGGAACGGGCTGGGCATCAGCGGCTCGGCGGTGATGGACACCAGGCCTGCCACCGCGCCGTTCAGCGCCATGGTCAGATCGGCCTTGCCAAACACCAGACGGGTGGTGATCAACGCGGCGACCACACCCCCGGCCGCGGCCAGATTGGTGTTGGCGAACACGGCGGCCACGGCGTTGGCGGACTCGATATCCGAGACCTTCAGCTCGGAACCACCGTTGAAGCCGAACCAGCCCAGCCACAGGATCAGCACACCCAGGGTGGCCAGCGGCATGCTGGAGCCCGGGATCGCGTTGATCTGGCCATCCTTGCCGTACTTGCCCTTGCGCGCCCCGAGGAGCAACACACCGGCCAGCGCGGCAGCGGCACCCGTGAAGTGGACGATGCCGGAACCGGCGTAGTCCAGATAGCCGATCTGGTCGAGGATCCCGCCACCCCAGCTCCAGAAACCCTGGATCGGGTAGATGAAGCCGGTCAGCACGACCGCGAAGGCCAGGAAGGCCCACAGCTTCATGCGCTCGGCCACGGCCCCCGAGACGATGGACATCGCGGTGGCCACGAACACGACCTGGAAGAAGAAGTCGGCACGATCGGAGTAGTAGATGTCGCCACCACTACCCAGTACGTCCGCGACCGCGTTGTCGCCCGAGATCAGGAAGCCCAGGCCCGGAATGATGGAGCTCAGGCCGTCGCTGTACATGATGTTGTAGCCGATCAGCATGTACATGATGCTGGCGATCGAGTACAGGGCGATATTCTTGGTTGCAATTTCGGCGACACTCTTGGTGCGCACCATCCCGGCCTCGAGCATGGTAAAGCCCGCGGCCATCCACATCACCAGCGCGCCGGCCACCAGAAAGTAAAAGGTGTCCATTGCGTAGGCGAGTTCGACAACTTGCTGTTCAATTTCCATGATTGAAATTCCTCATTCGATGGAAGACGGAGGCCTTAAAGGGCTTCCGGGCCGGTCTCGCCCGTGCGAATACGCACGACCTGCTCCACCGGTGTGATAAAAATCTTGCCGTCGCCGATCTTGCCCGTGCTGGCAGACTTGGAAATGGCCTCGACCACCTGATCGACCAGGTTTTCGTCGACAGCCACTTCCAGTTTCACCTTGGGCAGAAAATCGACCACGTACTCGGCACCGCGATAGAGCTCGGTATGACCGCGCTGACGACCAAAACCTTTTACTTCGGTCATGGTCATCCCTTGTACGCCGATCTCCGAGATCGCCTCGCGAACATCATCAAGCTTGAACGGCTTGATTATGGCGGTAATCATCTTCATGTCAGACTCCTGTGGGCGGGCCCGCCGGAACGCGAACCCGCCTTTGCGTTAAGTAGTAATGCGGGGCTTCAGAAGGTCTTGGACCAGCCCACCCAGGCGCCCAGATCCTTGTCGAACTCGTCCTCGTATTCGAGGTTGAAGCTGAACTCGCCCCAGTCACCTGCGTCGCGGGTCAGGCTGGCGGTGTAATGGGTGTAGTTTTCGGCATTGGAATCGTCGAAGCTGGTGCGACCTACGAGGAACCCGGCGCTATAGACATCCATGAACGGGACATCCAGTCCGGCGTAGAAATACATGTCGTCGTCCTGCAGGGCGGAGTCATCGCTGTCGTGGATGACGTAGGCCATGCCGCCATAGAGACCGACCGGTCCTGTATCGAAGCTGACTTCACCATAGACCTCGCCGAAATCAGCGCTCAGGGACCCAGAAGCATCACGGGCATCCGGGTAGGCGTAGTAGATGTAGCCGACGTCATAGCCGAAGCCACTATCGAATTCATCGGCAAAACCGGCGTAGAGATCCAGCTCGTAGCTGGTGTCATCGCCAAAATCGACATTGGACATCCAGGTACCGACATAAAAACCGGAGTCGTGCTCAAAATCGATCCCACCCTGAATGGCAGCGCCATCATCACTTTCGGAAAAACCACGGAAGTAGTAATTGGACACCGCACCGATGTTCACGGACAGCTCCGCGGCGGCGGTGGAGGTAAAGGCGACGCCACCGGTGGAGCCTGCGGTGAGGACAGCGGCGGCCAGCGCGGAACGGGTGAACTTCTTCATATTGGTCATCTCCCAGATTGGTCAATCGAGTGTCGCGTAGTCGACACCCGGTCCTTGCACGGGCTGTGCCAAGTACCAAAAGGGAGCAAAATCGGCTTTTCACAACACCTGTTGCGGCCCAACCACGGGCTTTTGCCTTTATTTGGTGCGCACTAAAAGTGCACACGCACCAAAAACGTGCGAAGACCGAGGACTGTGAACCAGGTCCGGGATTCCAGACGGTTCACCCATCGGCAAGCGGCAGATCGGCAAGACGAATCGGGAGGCAGACACGGTCGCGGAAAGCGCACGTGCGGTAATGCGGGACGCACGGTGAAGAACGCTTTGCCCTGCAGATCGCCACGTCGTCTGCGATTCGCGATGATCCAACAGGGTATGGGCCGAGCGGCGCAGCCCCAGGCCCAGGAGGTTCTACGAGGAGAGACTTCCGCGTTCGATCTCGATGCCGACCTCGCGCACGCCGGGAACGGCCCCGGGCTTGCCCAGCTTGATGTGCACCCAGGGAGTGCCGAACTGGGCCATCAGGGCCTCGGCAATCTCTTCGGCCAGGGATTCCAGCAGGGCGTGCGGCTCGCGTGTCACGATGGCGCGCACGGCGTTGGCGACGGCCTCGTAGTCGACGGTATCGCCAATCTCGCCGGAATAGGCCGCGATGCGGGTATCCGCCGCGAGTTCGATATCGAATCGCAGGCGGCGCTGGATGCGCTGTTCCCAGTCGTAGACGCCAACAACGGCGTCAATCTCGAGGTCGCGCAGATAGATTCGATCCATAGGGTCGGCGGGCTCCTGTCAGTCGGCGCCTATCCTACTTCCCGGGCCACACAAGGTACACCGAGCCGCTATCATGGTGCCTCCCGATGACTCCGAGACGCGCATGAGCGAGCCCTTTCACGAACTCCCATGGCCCGCCAACCCGGACGGTGAGCCGCGGCGCATCGGCGTGGAGATCGAGATGGCCGGGGTGTCACTGGAGACCATGGCGGAAACCGTGCAGGCCGAGTTCGGGGGTCATGTCGAGTCGGACAGCGCCTTCGTCTTCCACGTGCGCGACACGGACGTCGGCGACTTCCAGCTGGAGCTGGACGCGCGGGTACTGAAGGACCGCGCCTATCGCGAACACCTGGCGCGGCTGGGCATCGAACTGGATGACTCGGACGAGGCCGCGCTGGATCGCTGGCTGGCCGACGCGGCCGGGCGGCTGGTACCACACGAGATCGTAGCGCCGCCGATCCCGGTGGCCGACCTGCCCCGCCTGGACCGGGTGCGCGCGGCCCTGCAGCAGGCCGGCGCCCTGGGCACGGAGCGCTCGTTGCTCTACGCCTTCGGGTTGCAGATCAATATCGAGGTGCACCGCACCGATGCCGAATGGCTGCTCGCGATCCTGCGCAGCTTCCTTTTGATGGTCGAGGTCCTGACCGCGGCCGGTGCGATCGACCTGGCGCGGCGACTTTCCCCCTACATCCGTGCGTTTCCCGGCGCCTTCGTGCGCTACGTGCTGGACCCGGACTTCCAGCCCGACCAGGCCGGGCTGATTGATGCCTATCTGGCGCACAGCCCGACTCGTAACCGCCCGCTGGACCTGCTGCCGCTGTTTGCCCACCTGGACCCGGACCGCGTCGACGCCGCGCCGGTGGAGCACGAGCTGATCAAGCCACGGCCCGCCTTCCATTACCGGCTGCCCAACTGCGAGATCGACAACCCGGAGTGGAGCCTGGCGCGGCCATTCAACGGCTGGGTGGAGGTCGAGCGCCTGGCAGCGGATCCGGAACGCCTGGAGCGCCTGTCGCGGGAATACCTGGAACGCCCCGGACAGGCCCTGGGCCGCTGGGCCGACGACTGGAGCCAGCGCTTCCGTGACTGGTTCTGAACCCGACCCGACCATCGCCACTACCCCGGCACCGCGCCCGCGCCGGCCGGTCATCGCCATCACCGGCCCCGACCAGGGCGGCGGTCCGGCCTGGCTGTTTACCGCACTGGCGGTGTGGCGCGCCGGCGGCCGCCCGCTGCGGCTGCGGCCGGGCAAGCCGCGCAGTCACCGGCGTTTCGATGGCCTCATCGTCGGCGGCGGGGCGGACGTCGATCCCGAGCTCTATGGCGAGACCCTGCCGGAGGGGCCGGATGCGGCCGCCATCCGGCAGGCGGAACGACGCCTCTCGCAGCGCCTGATCGGCTACCTGTTCTATCCGGCCCTGTGGCTGCTGCGGCGGCTGTTCCAGTCCCACGGCGGCGTGCTGGACGGCGATCGCGACCGGCTGGAAAAGGCCCTGATCCATCGCGCGCTGGACGATCACCGCCCGATCCTCGGCATCTGTCGCGGGATGCAGCTGGTCAACGTGGTACGCGGCGGCACGCTGCACCGTGATCTGGCCGATTTCTACGTGGAAACCCCGCAGGCCCGCAGCCTGCTGCCGGTCAAGCCGGTGGAGCTAGACCCGCGCAGCCTTCTGGCCGACATCCTGGGCGACACGACGCTCCACGTGAACGCGCTCCACAACCACGCCGTCAATGATCTGGGGCGGGACCTGAAAGTCGCTGGTCGCGAGTCGACCGGCGTGGTCCAGGCGATCGAGGCCGAACACGGCTGGTGCATCGGCGTGCAGTGGCACCCCGAATACCTCCCGCAGAAGCGCCGCCACCAGCGGCTGTTCCACGCCCTCGTCCAGGCCGCCACGAAACCTTGATCCGTCACGTAGTGGATGAGCAAGGTAGGGCAAAAGTGATTCACAGGAAGTTTGGAAGATGGGAAGGTTTGTCGGGTGGAGAGCTAAGGCAGCGTTTATCTCACTACACACAACCTGGACGGTGGCTTATCGCGCTCGACATCATCTGTCTTCCAATCTTCACATCTTCCTGTGAATCGCCTTGTTATGCGCCCCACGAACCACCCTAGCCGGGTGGATACTCAGGCGGGATAGGGCACGGCCAGGCCGCCGAGGCCGCAGTAGCCGTTGGGGACCTTGGCGAGGTACTGCTGGTGGTAGTCCTCGGCGAAGTAGTACGCCGGGCCCTCGGCGATCTCGGTGGTGATCGCCCCGCGCCCGGCGGCGGCCAGCGCGTTCTGGAATCGCTCGCGGCTGGCCTCGGCAGCCGCGGTCTGTTCAGCGTCGGTGGTGTAGATCGCAGAGCGGTACTGGGTGCCGACGTCGTTGCCCTGGCGCATGCCCTGGGTGGGGTCGTGCCCTTCCCAGAAGGTGCGCAGCAGCGCCTCCAGCCCGATCCGCTTCGGATCGAACACCACCCGCACCAGTTCGGTGTGTCCGGTCTGGCCGCTGCAGACCTCGCGATAGGTCGGGTTCGAGGTGTAACCGCCGCCGTAGCCGACGCTGGTGGAATACACGCCCTCCTGCTGCCAGAACAACCGCTCGGCACCCCAGAAACAACCCATGCCGAAATGGATCACCTGCATGCCCTCGGGATACGGTGGCGCCAGAGGCGTCCCCAGGACCATGTGGCGCTCGGGGACCGGCATCGGCTCGTCGCGCCCGGGCAGGGCCTGTTCGGGGGTCGGCATGCGCGGCTCGGAAAAGGCGAACATCGGCGGCTCCGTCAGTCGGCCGGGGCGAGCCGGATCAGCTCCCCCGGGTTGTGGTCGGTGAGCACGTAGATCGCCCCATCGTGGACGCGCACGTCCCGCACGCGACGGTCGAGATCCGGCAGCACCTCGCTCTCGTTGACCAGCTCGCACCCCTCGAAGGTCAGCCGACGAAGGGTCTGATGAGCCAACCCGCCCACGAGCAGATCGCCGTCCCAGTCGGCAAAGGCGGGATCGCGCAGGATCGCCATGCCCGAGGGGGCAATGGAGGGCGTCCAGTGATGCAGGGGCGACTCCATCCCCTCCTTCTCGGTCAGGCCTTCACCGACCTGCCCGCCGGCATACTCCCGGCCGTGGGTGATAACCGGCCAGCCGTAGTTCAGCCCGGGCTCGATGATGTTCACCTCGTCGCCCCCGCGCGGTCCGTGCTCGTTCTGCCAGAAGGTGCCAGTCTCGGGGTCCATCACCATGCCCTGCGGGTTGCGCACGCCCCAGGCCCAGATCTCGGGGCGGGCATCGGCATCATCCACCAGCGGATTGTCGTCCGGGACGCGTCCGTCGTCATGCAGCCGGATGATGCTGCCGATATGCGTCGAGGTGTCCTGGGCATGATCGCGCTGGCCGCGATCCCCCACGCTGATATACACGTAGCCCGCGTCATCGAACACGATGCGGCTGCCGAAGTGGCGGCCCCCGGAGATGCCCGGCTCGGCCGTGAACAGCGTCTCCACATCCTGGAGTTGACCGTCCTGGAAACGTGCACGCGCCAGGCGTGTGGTGAGCCCGCCATCCACGGCCGCGGAATAGGTAAAGTACAGCCAGCGGTTCTCGGCGAAATCGGGGTGCAGCGCGAGGTCCAGCAGGCCGCCCTGGTTGCGCGCCTGCAGGTCGTCCGGCAGACCCGGCACGGGCTCACCCCGGCCGTCGAAGGCGTCGGCGTCCTGGAACCAGCGCAGGGTGCCCGGGCGCTCGCTGATCAGCGCCCCGCCCTGCGGCAGGAACGCAATGGCCCAGGGGTGGTTGAGTTCTTCGTGCAGGACACTGACCTGCAGGTCCTGCTGCCCGGCCTCGAGGCCCTCCGCCGAGACACCGGAGGATCCGGTACAGGCCATCACCAACCCCGCCAGCACGGGGACCAGGGTGATGCGGCCCGTTTTCATCGTGCGTGTCTGCATGGTTCGCCTCCTTGGGAAACGCGATTCTTCGCCTCGCGGACACGATCCGGTCCCGCACGAAGCGGTGGGGATTCGCAAGCACGTCGTACCCTGTTGGTTCACCCAATCGGGCTACGGGTTCCCCGCCTGACAAACCGGACACCAGTAGGTCGAACGAAGGTGCTCGCCCAGCAGGGCATATTCGATCGGCGCGCCGCACTGGTGGCAGGGCTCGCCCCGACGACCGTAAACGTGCAGGAACGCCCCCTCCTCCGCGCGCTCGCGGGTAATGCGCGGGCCCGGTTTCAGATTGCGCCGCAGCAGGCGCTCGGCATCGCGGTACAACCCACTCAGCATGGCCTCCGGCACCTGACCCAGGGGCCGCAACGGATGACAGCCCTGCAGGAACAGCACCTCCGATTTGTAGATGTTGCCGATGCCCGCTGCCAGCGACTGGTCCAGAAGCACATCCAGGACGGGGCGCGCCGGATCGGCACGCGCGCGCACGCCGGTAACCATCGCGTCCAGATCGACGGCCGGATCCAGCAGATCGGGGCCCACCCGCGCATCCAGCCGGGGCGCATCCTGCTCCCCTCGCTTGCGCGGGCGCCACTGCAACTCGCGCGGGTGGAAGCAGACCAGCACGCGATCCGGCAGGGCCAGCACCGTCCACGCAGCCGAGGCCGGCTTGTGCCAGGCAGCATCGGGCGCGTACTGGTGCCAGGTCCCGTACATCCCAAGATGGGTACGCAGCTGCCAGGCGCTTCCATCCGCCGCCTCCAGATCCAGCAGCAAGTGCTTGCCTCGGGCCTGCACCGTCTCCGCGGTCATCGCGCCGTGTTCCAGTAACGGATCCCCCCGGCGCGCTCGCGTGGCGACCCGGCCAAGCGCCACCCCCTCGAGCATGGGCCGCAGCGCCGCCGCCAGCTTGTGGATCGTATCGCCCTCGGGCATCGCCGCGTGATCAGCGCTTGCGGTCGGGATACAGGCGCGGCTCACCTTCGGGCCGGGTGCGAAACAGGCGCATGGACCA
>JBJHBC010000012.1:18102-29822 GCA_050485285.1 Thioalkalivibrio sp. | reverse complement strand
CGGTAATCAGGGTCCCGACCTCGGCCGAGCCGAGCATGCGGTCAAAACGCGCCCGTTCGACATTCAGGATCTTGCCCTTCAGCGGCAGAATGGCCTGGAAATGACGGTCCCGCCCCTGCTTGGCCGATCCGCCCGCGGAGTCCCCCTCCACCAGGTAGAGCTCGGACTGGGCCGGATCCTTCTCCTGGCAGTCGGCCAGCTTGCCGGGGAGCCCGGCGATATCCAGGGCCCCCTTGCGGCGGGTCACCTCGCGGGCCTTGCGGGCGGCCTCGCGAGCACGCGCGGCGTCCAGGACCTTCTCCGTAATCGCCTTGGCCTCCTGCGGATTCTCCAGCAGGAAGTTGTTGAGCGCGTCCGACAGCACGCTCTCTACAATCGGCTTGACCTCCGAGGAGACCAGCTTGTCTTTGGTCTGGGAGGAGAACTTCGGATCGGGCACCTTTACTGAAAGCACAGCGGTCAGACCCTCACGCATGTCGTCACCCGCGGTGGCGACCTTGGCCTTCTTGATCAGGCCTTCGTTCTCCAGGTACTGGTTGATCGTGCGCGTCAGCGCCGCGCGGAAGCCCGCCATGTGGGACCCGCCATCGCGCTGCGGGATGTTGTTGGTGTAGCAGAAGATATTCTCCTGGTAGGAGTCATTCCACTGCAGCGCGACCTCGACTGCGTAGTCGTCGCGCATCTGATCGGCATAGACCACAGTGGGATGCAGCGCGGTCTTCTTCTGATTGAGGTGCTCGACGAAGGCCCGAATGCCGCCCTCAAAGACAAACGTCTCCTCGCGGTTATCGCGATGGTCGCGCAAGGTGATGCGGACCCCCGAATTCAGGAAGGAGAGTTCGCGCAGCCGCTTGGCCAGCACCTCGTAGTGAAAGTTGATGTCGGTAAAGATCTCGGGGCTGGGCCGGAACCACACCCGGGTGCCGTGGCGGTCGGTCGTGCCGGCCTCGGCCAGGGGTGCGGCGGGGACCCCCAGATGATAGGTCTGTTCGTGGCGCTTGCCATCGCGATGAATCTCGAGCCGCAGTTCCTCCGACAGGGCGTTCACGACGGACACACCCACGCCGTGGAGCCCGCCGGAGACCTTGTACGAGTTGTTGTCGAACTTCCCGCCGGCGTGCAGGACGGTAAGGATAACCTCGGCGGCCGACTTGCCTTCTTCCTCGTGGATATCCACCGGGATGCCACGCCCGTTGTCACTGACGGACACCGCGTTGTCCTCGTGGATCGTGACCTCGATGCTGTCGCAGTAACCGGCCAGGGCCTCGTCGATGGAGTTATCGACGACCTCGAAGACCATGTGGTGGAGACCCGTCCCGTCATCGGTATCGCCGATGTACATCCCGGGTCGCTTGCGCACGGCATCGAGCCCCTTGAGGACGCGGATCTGGGAAGAATCGTAGGCGGCAGGATCTTGGGCTTCGATATCGGACATGCGGGTGGTCATCCGGCGAGTTGCAGACAGGCCAGTATAGCGCAAAGACGGGGGCGACCGGTGGACGGGCACCGAGAAGCTACAGGAGCAGCGGGACAGACGGGGTCTGGAACAGGAAGGGCGATCAGGCGGGGGTGGCCGGTGTCACGCGCCCATGTTTCACGTGGAACAATTCGCCCGCGTCCGCTCCAGTCAGCCCCGGCACCGCATCTTCGACCGCGGTCACCAGGATCTGCCAGCCGCTGTCTCTCAGCCCGGCCATCAGCCCCTCCACCGCCCCCCGGTCGAGTTCGGAGACGACATCGTCCAGCAGCATCACGGGTGCCCGACCGCACTCGCGTTCCAGCATTCGCGCCTGCCCCCCGACCAGCGCCGTCACGACCCTCTTTTGCTCCCCCCTCGAGGCCTCGGCCGCCGCCCGCCCCGCCAGCCGGAGGTCGATATCCGCCCGTTGCGGTCCGACCTGCGCGAAACCGCGGTCCTCGTCGCTGCCCCGGCTACGCTCCAGCGCCTCGCCGAGATTGCGTTCGCGATCCCAGCCCGTGCGAACCCGCAACCCCAGGTCACCCAGCCGGTCGCCAAACCCGAATCGCTCCGCTGCCTCAGCGGTGCACCCTTCCCAAGCCTCGACGTAACGCGACCGCGCCTCACTGATCGCCACTCCGAACTCCACCCACGGGCGTTCGAATTCCCGGGCCGCGGCCCGGTCACCGGTGCGCAGGGCGGCATTGCGCTGATCGTGGGCTCGCTTCCAGCGTTGCCAGTTCTCTCGGTACCCCGGGATCGCATGAAAACAACCCCAGTCCAGCAGACGACGCCGCTCCTCCGGCCCCCCGGTCAGCAACTCGAACGAACCGGCATGCAGGGTTCGAACCGGCAGCCATTCGGCCACCGTCGCATGACCCTCCATCCAGCGACCGTCGAGCCGGGACCGCCGCGTACCCTCCCAGACCACACCCAGGCGGTGCGCCCCGCCACGCCCGTCGCGGACCTCACCGGCAACCCACAACGACTCCCCGCCACTTCGCAGTACCCGCCGCAACTGCTGCGTCCGGAACGAACGACCCGCCGCGAGGATATGGACGGCCTCGAGCACCGAGGTCTTTCCCGCGCCATTCGGGCCAATCAGTCGATTAATTCCCGGCCTCAGTGCCAGCGTCTGCTCCTCGAGATTGCGCACCCCCTGCCACCAGAGCGACTCCAGCACACAACCTCCTGCCTACGGAAACACGGATCCATGGACACGCTCGAGTCGCTCTTGCGTGCGTTTACTGCGCGGTGCCGGCCTTGCAGTCATTCTGCACAAGGGAACCGCAACCCCGTTCCGACGTCCGTTTTCGACAACAACGGGCGGTCGACCCCCTTCGTTCATTAAGTTGTGGGGTTGATACCCCAGGCTCCCCGATCCTGCGTTGCGCCCCGAATCCATCAAAAACGGGCGGGTAGAACCACTACCCGCTACTCGACGCGCCTGGTCTCGGAAAACCTGCGGTACCAACGCGAGCGTATCCATGGATCCGTGTTTCCCTAGAGCCGCATCGGCATGACGACGTAGCGCGCCCCGCCCGGCGGTTCCGCCTGGATCAGGATGGACGAATTGCCGTCGCGCAGCCCGATTCGCACCTGGTCGGTTTCGAGCACATTCAGTACGTCCGCGAGGTAGCCCAGGTTGAACCCGATCTCCATCGGACCGCCGTCGTACTCCGCCTCCACCGACTCCTGGGCCTCTTCGCGGTCGGCATTGTGGGTCATCACCTGACACCCGTTCTCGCCCAGGACCATCCGCACACCTCGGTACTTGTCGCTGGCCACAATCGCGACGCGCCCCAGTGCCTGCTTCAGGATCTCGCGGTCCACCCGCAGAGTGGCCGGAAGGTCCGCCGGGATCACCCGTTCGTAGTCCGGGAACCGCCCTTCGATCACCTTGCTGCGCAAAACCGCACTGCCGAGTTCGAACACCACCTGGTCTTCCCCGAAGCCGATGCGCACCGACGTGTCGTCATCCGCCAGGTTGCGCCGCAGCTCGGCGACGGCCTTGCGTGGCACGATGCGTTCGATGCGCTCATCCACCGGTTGCTCAAGCTCCACCTCGGCCAGCGCCAGGCGATGCCCGTCGGTCGCCACCGCCCGCAGGCTATTGCCACTGGCGACCAGGAGAAGCCCTTGCAGGTAGTAGCGCACATCCTGCTGGGCCATGGAGAACATCGTGGCCTCCAGCAACCGGCGTAGCCGATTTTGCGGCACATCCAGCACGACCTCGGACCCACGCGCCTCCCAGTCAGGAAAATCCGCCCCCGGGAGCGTGGCCAGACTGAAGCGCGACCCCCCGAAACCGACCGTCATGCGCTCGCCCTCGACCTTCGCCCGAATCTCGCTGTCCGCCGGCGCGGCCTTGACCACGTCGAGCAGCTTGCGAACCGAGACCGTGACATCGCACTCCCCGGGGATCGAGCCCTCGGCGCCGGCCTGCCAGGCGAGTTCGAGATCGGTGGTGTCCATCCGGATCGCGCCCTGGTCATCCGGGCGCAGGCGGACGTTCCCGAGGATGGGCATCGTCAATCGTTTCTCGGCCGCGCCCACAATCCGTTGCAGCGCTTCGGTCATCGTCTCGCGATTGAAAGACAGTTCCATGGCGATGTCCTGTATCTAGTCTGTTTAGATATTTATCTAGTGATAATAAGAGGCCGACTTCCCTGTGAAGAAAACCCTATAACGTCTTTTTTATCCGATACTTAATTCTCATCCAGGGGCTTCCGCTACCTCTGTGAAGCCTGTTGCCAACCTGTGGACAGTTTGCCCCCTCGATTTTTCCCCGCATCCATACCGGTGTTGCACCCAGCTTATCCACAGGTTTCGGCCCACCCGAATCCACCGCGTTCAACTGCTCAATGTCCGCAACAGATTGGAGTAGTCCTCGTCCAGGCTCGCATCCGCCTCGCGCAATTCGGCCACCTTCCGGCAGGCATGGATGACGGTGGTGTGGTCGCGTCCGCCGAAGGCCTGGCCGATCTCCGGGAGGCTGTGCTGGGTCAGTTCCTTGGCCAGTGCCATCGCGATCTGACGCGGCCGGGCGATGGAACGGCTGCGCCGGGTGGACAGCAGATCCGCGACCTTCACGCGATAGTAATCGGCCACGGTCTTCTGGATATTCTCCAGCGTAATCAACTTGTTCTGTACAGCCAGCAGATCGCGCAGTGCATCCTTCGCGAAATCCAGCGTGATCGGCTTGCCGGTGAAATGGGCGTTGGCGATCACCCGACGCAGGGAACCTTCGAGTTCGCGGATGTTGGACCGGATGCGCTTGCCCATGAAGAAGGCCACCTCGGTGGGAAGCTCGATCCCCGCCTGTTCGGCCTTGCGTTGCAGGATCGCGACGCGCGTCTCCAGTTCGGGCGGTTCGATCGCGATCGTCAGGCCCCAGCCAAAGCGCGACTTCAGGCGCTCCTCGAGCCCCTCGACCTCCTTCGGATAGCGATCCGACGTCAGGATGATCTGCTGCTGGCCTTCCAGGAGGGCGTTGAAGGTGTGGAAGAACTCCTCCTGCGAACGCTCCTTGCCGGCGAAGAACTGGATGTCATCGATCAGCAGCGCGTCCGCGGACCGGTAGTGCTGCTTGAACTCGTCGATGGCGTTGTGCTGCAACGCCTTGATCATGTCCGCCACGAAACGCTCGGAGTGCAGATAGATGATCCGCCCCTCCGGATGCCGCGCCAGGATGCTGTGCCCGATCGCGTGCATCAGATGGGTCTTCCCCAGACCAACCCCGCCATAGATAAACAGCGGGTTGTAGGCCACCCCGGGATTCTCGGCGACCTGCAGACTCGCCGCCCGCGCCAGTTGATTGGACTTCCCCTCGACAAAGGTGTCGAAGGTGAAAGCCGGGTTCAGGTTGCTGACCGGGCCCTGAGGGCGAGGTGGCGGGCTCGCCTTTTCCGCCGCCGCACGCTCGCGCTGGGACTCGTGAGGATCGGGGGCCGGGGCCGTCGGCAGCTCCGCACCGCCGATGCCGAGGCGCACCCGCCGACCGGAATGGTCGTTCGCGGGCTGCAACTCGCCTACCGTTTCCTCGATCGAGGCCAGGAGGTGGTCGCGCACGTGCTCGAATACGAACTGATTCGGCGCCAGCAGGCGCAGCGAGCCCTCCGATTCTTCGGCATGCAGTGGCCTCAGCCAGGTGTTGAGTTGCTGCTCGCTGACCTTCCCCTGCAGGCGGTCCAGACAGGCTGTCCACAGGGCATTGGCTGACACGCGTTTGTCTCCGGGGCGGCGGGGAATGGAAGTCCCCGAGTCTACGCCGATGGGGCCCCGCGGTGCCAGCGGCCTGCCGACCCCGAGATTGACTTTGTCCCCGGATGGCGCTAGTTTTCACCGCCCTTTAACCAAGCGTCACGGGAACCGACATGAAGCGCACTTTCCAACCCAGCCGGCTCGTCCGCGCCCGCACGCACGGCTTCCGGGCCCGTATGGCCACCCGTGGTGGTCGCAAGGTCCTGAACGCCCGCCGCGCCAAGGGCCGCAAGCGCCTCTGCCCGTAACCCGGGCGGCGCGCCGGCTCCCGTGACCGCGGCGCCAGCCATCCAGACCTTTCCGCGCCGTGTCCGTTTGTTGACGGGTGCGGATTACCAGCGTGTATTCGAGGATGCCCGGCGTCAGCGCGGTCGCGACCTGACCTTGCTCTATCGGCGTTCGGAGACCGGCGAGGCGCGTCTGGGCCTGGCTATTGGCAAGCGGCATGTGCGCCATGCCTCGGACCGCAACCGGATCAAGCGCATCGTGCGCGAGGCGTTTCGCCTGCGCCGCGCCCAGCTGCCGCCGGTCGACATGATCGTGCTGGCCCGTGGCGGCGCGGCGAGCGCCGAGCGCCGAGCATTGCGCGCCGAAATCGACAGCCTGCTGGAACGTCTGCAATGAGCCTGCCCCGCAAGATTGCTCTGCTGCCCGTGCGGGCCTACCAGTACGGGATTTCGCCGTTCATGGCCCCGCATTGCCGACACTACCCGACCTGCTCGGCGTATACCGTCGAGGCGGTCGAGACCCACGGGGTCCTGCGGGGCTTCTGGCTGGGTCTGCGGCGTATCCTGCGCTGCCACCCCTGGTCCCCGGGCGGCTATGATCCGGTTCCGGCACCGCGTTCCGATTCTCCCAGCACTCGACCCTCAAAGTAGTCGCGCTCATGGATAACCTTCGTCCCCTCCTGTGGCTGACCCTGGCCTTTGTCCTGTTCCTGATGTGGCAGGCCTGGAATCAGGATTACGGCACCCCGTCCCAGCCGGATCGCGCCGCCGAGCAGGCCGAGGAGGATCCGGACGCGCGGCCGGAGGATGTGCCGGATGCGCCGCAGTTCGAGTCGGAGGACCAGCCGCGCGCGGACGATGCGCCGCAGGTCAGTACGCTGCAGGAGCCGGACCGCCGCCAGATCACGGTGCGCACCGACACCCACGAGATCCTGATCGATACCCGTGGCGGTACGCTTCTGCGGGCGGACCTGCTGCAGTACCCGCGGGACCTGCAGGACGACCCGCTGGTCCCGGTACGCCTGTTCGACCATCGGGTCCGGGGGTATGTCGCGCAGAGCGGCCTGACCCATGATCGGGTCGATGACCGTTCCATGGAGGGCCGGGCCCCGTCGCATCACGCGAATTTCGAGGTCGACCAGGACCGCTTCGAACTGGCCGACGGCCAGGACAGCCTCGAGGTCCCGCTGCGCTGGACCTCCGAGGATGGCGAGATCGAGGTCATCAAGACCTATACCTTCACCCGCGGCTCGCATCTGATCGAGGTGGACTACGAGGTCCACAATCGCTCGGACTCCACCTGGAGCGGTCGCCAGTACCGTCAGCTGCGTCACGGTCCCACGCCCGACCGCGAGTCCTGGTGGCTTTACACCTTCACCGGCGCCGCCTATTTCGATGGGAGCTACGAGCGCGAACGCTTCGAGTCGCTGCGCGACGACCCCATCCAGGCGCGCATCCAGGGTGGCTGGGTCGCGATGATCCAGCACTACTTTGTGTCCGCCTGGGTCCCGGGCGAGGACGAGGTCAACGCCCTCTATGCCCGCGCGGTCCCGGGCGAGGTGGGTGACGAGTACCTGATTGGCCTCCATTCCGAATCGATTCAGATCCCGGCCGGTTCCAGCGGCGCGTTTTCCACGCGCCTGTGGGTGGGCCCGAAGCTGCAGGACGAGCTCTCCCAGATCGCGCAGGGGCTGGAGCTGACGGTCGACTACGGCATCTTCACCTTCCTGTCCAAGCCGCTCTTCTGGCTGCTGGACAAGATCCATGCGGTGGTCGGCAACTGGGGCTGGGCGATCGTCATCCTGACCATCCTGATCAAGCTGGCGTTCTACAAGCTGTCCGCGACCAGCTACCGCTCGATGGCGCGCATGCGCAAGGTCGCGCCCAAGCTGCAGGCGCTGAAGGAGCGCTACAAGGACGACAAGCAGCGCATGAACCAGGCGCTGATGGACCTGTACAAGAAGGAGAAGATCAACCCGCTGGGTGGCTGTCTCCCGATCCTGGTGCAGATCCCGGTATTCATCGCCCTGTACTGGGTGCTGCTGGAGAGTGTGGAACTGCGCCAGGCCCCGTGGTGGCTGTGGATCCAGGATCTGTCCTCGCGCGATCCGTACTTCATCCTGCCGATCCTGATGGGCGTGTCCATGTTCGTGCAGTACAAGCTGAACCCGCCGCCGATGGACCCGGTGCAGCAGAAGATCTTCATGGCGCTGCCGTTCGTGTTCACGATCTTCTTCGCCTTCTTCCCGGCGGGCCTGGTGCTGTACTGGTTCACCAACAACCTGTTCTCCATCGCCCAGCAGTGGTACATCACGCGCAAGATCGAAAGCGGCGAGGACCCGGACAAGCAGAAGAGCTGACCGGACCGTGACCGTGGCGGATACCATCGTCGCGGTCGCCACCCCGCCGGGGGTCGGCGGCATCGGCGTGGTCCGCCTGTCGGGCCCCGAGGCACTGGCGATCGCACGGCGCCTGACGGGGCGCGAGCGCCTGCGACCGCGCCATGCCCACTACGGCCGCCTCATCGATCCGGCCAGTGGCGAGGCCATCGACGATGGCCTGATCCTCTATTTCCCTGCCCCCCATTCCTATACCGGCGAAGACGTGGTCGAGCTGCAGGGGCACGGCAGCCCGGTGCTGCTGGAGGCGCTGGTCGCGGCGGCGGTCGGTCTTGGGGCCCGCCGCGCGCGGCCGGGCGAATTCACCGAACAGGCCTTTCTGAACGGCCGCCTCGACCTCGCGCAGGCCGAGGCTGTCGCCGACCTGATCCATGCCCAGACGGCCCAGGCCGCGCGGCTGGCCCGCTCCAGCCTCGACGGGGCACTGGCCGCCGAGCTGGAGCCGGTCTCCCGGGCCATCCGCGACCTGCGTGTGATCATCGAGGCCGAGATCGACTTCGGCGAGACCGACCTCGAATCCGAGGCGGCCCCGGACATCGCCCGGCGGGCGGAGCGCCTGCACACGACCATCCTCGCCCTTCTGGAGCGCCTGCGCCCGGCCCGCTATTTCGCCCAGGGCCTGCGTCTGGCCCTGGTGGGGGCCCCGAATGTTGGGAAGTCCTCCCTGATGAATCGCCTCGCCGAAAGCGAGGTGGCCATCGTTACCGACCGCCCCGGGACTACACGCGACGTGCTGCGCTCCCCGATCGCGATCCACGGCATCCCGGTCGAGCTGATCGACACCGCCGGGCTGCATGCCAGTGATGACCCGGTGGAAAAGATCGGCATGCAGCGCGCCCGCGAGGCCGCCACCGGGGCCGACCTGATCCTGGAGCTGCGCGACCTCACGCGCCCCGAGGCAACGCCGGATCTGGAGGCCCCGCCCGAGATCCCGCGGCTCACGGTCTGGAACAAGCAGGACTGCGTCGCGGATTCCCGATCCACAGACGGGATCGCCATCTCGGCGCGCACGGGCGCGGGCATTGATGAGCTGAAGCAGGCGATCGTCGAGCAGCTGGGTGCCGGCGAGGGCGGGCAGCAGCGCTTCAGCGTACGCGCGCGCCATCTCGATGGCCTGCGCCTGGCGGCGCTGCATCTGGGTCGCATCGAGGCCAGTGCGCCGCCCGATCTGATTGCCGAGGAGCTGCGCCTGGCCGAGGCCGCGCTGGATGCCCTGCTGGGTCGCCAGGACCACGAGGCCCTGCTCGGCGAGATCTTCGCCGGTTTCTGCATCGGCAAGTGATGGCGCAGGGAAACACGGATTCCCATGCGGCCGCTTCGACACCGCCGCCACTCCTGCTAAACTGCTGATTTTACGTTTTCGGGCCGCCCAGCGGCCGGGTTTCAAGAGGTCATGGCAGAAACATTCGATGTCATCGTGATTGGCGGCGGACACGCCGGCACCGAGGCCGCACTGGCCGCGGCGCGCGCGGGTGCGCATACCCTGCTGCTGACGCACAACATCGAGACCATCGGCCAGATGAGCTGCAATCCGGCGATCGGTGGCATCGGCAAGGGCCACTTGGTCAAGGAGATCGATGCCCTGGGGGGCGTAATGGCCCGCGCGGCCGATGCCGCCGGTATTCACTTTCGTATCCTCAATCGGCGCAAGGGCCCGGCGGTGCGCGCGACCCGCGCCCAGTCCGACCGGCAGCTCTACCGCCAGGCGATTCGCCAGTTCGTGGAGGCCGAACCGAATCTGGAGAT
Source organism: Thioalkalivibrio sp. (assembly GCA_050485285.1). Taxonomy (GTDB): domain Bacteria; phylum Pseudomonadota; class Gammaproteobacteria; order Ectothiorhodospirales; family Ectothiorhodospiraceae; genus Thioalkalivibrio. The sequence goes on along the minus strand of JBJHBC010000012.1, from coordinate 19,728 downwards.
CTTCCAGCAGCCGGTGGCCGACATCACCATGGAGGGCGATCGCGTGACGGGTGTGGTCACCGAGGCGGGGACTGCGTTCCAGGCCCGTGCCGTCGTGCTGACCGTTGGCACCTTCCTCAACGGCCAGATGCACACCGGGCTCACCCAGCAGCCGGGCGGGCGCGCGGGCGATCCGCCGAGCGTGCGCCTGGCCGCGCGCCTGCGCGAGATGGCCTTTGCGGTCGGGCGCCTGAAGACCGGCACCCCACCGCGCGTCGACGGGCGCAGCGTTGATTTTTCGCGCCTCGAGGTGCAGCCGGGCGATGACCCGCGTCCGGTCTTCTCGTTCACCGGCTCGACCGACGACCACCCGGCCCAGCGCCCCTGTCATATCGCGCGCACGAGCGAAAAGACCCACGACCTGATTCGCGCCAACCTCGATCAGGCCCCGATGTACTCCGGCCAGATCGACAGCACCGGACCGCGCTACTGCCCCTCGATCGAGGACAAGGTCGTGCGCTTTGCCGACAAGACCAGCCACCAGGTCTTCGTCGAACCGGAAGGGCTGACCACCCACGAGCTCTACCCGAACGGGATCTCCACCTCCCTGCCGTATGCGATCCAGGTGCCGCTGGTGCAGAGCATCGAGGGCTTCGAGCACGCGCGCATTACCCGTCCGGGCTACGCGATCGAGTACGACTACTTCGACCCGCGCGGCCTGCGCCCGTCGCTGGCCACGCGCGAGGTGGCCAACCTGTTCTTCGCCGGGCAGATCAACGGCACCACCGGATACGAAGAGGCCGCCGCCCAGGGTCTGGTCGCCGGGCTCAATGCCGCCTGCCTGACCCGGGACGCCGAACCCTGGATCCCGCAGCGTTCCGAGGCCTACATCGGTGTGCTGATCGACGACCTGGTCACGCGCGGCACGCAGGAGCCCTACCGCATGTTCACCTCGCGCGCCGAGTACCGGCTGCTGCTGCGCGAGGACAACGCGGATCTGCGCCTGACCCCGATCGGCCGCGAGTACGGCCTGGTCGACGATGCCCGCTGGGCACGGTTCGAGCGTCGCGCGGCGGCGATCGAGTCGGAGATGAGCCGGCTGGCCCAGACGCGACCGGACCGCGATCAGCGTAGCCGCCCGGCCCTGGTCGAACTCCTGGGCAAGGCCCCGGACCCGGATGCCACGTTACTCGACCTGCTGCGCCGTCCGGAGGCCGACTATGACGCCCTGATGCAGGCCCTCCCGGAACTGGATGCGGGTTGCACCCCGGACGTGCGCGAGCAGGCCGAGATCCAGGCCCGGTATGCCGGCTACATCGAACGCCAGCAGGCCGAGATCGAGCGCCAGGCCAGCGCCGAGCAGACGGCCCTGCCGGACGGCCTCGATTACGACCGGGTCCACGGCCTGTCCAACGAGATCCGCCAGAAGCTGGCCGAATTCCGTCCGCATACCCTGGCCCAGGCCCAGCGCATTCCCGGGGTGACCCCGGCTGCACTGTCGGCCCTGGCCGTACATTTGAAGCAGCGCGCCAGTGGCGAGTGAGGACTGGGGGGCGCGGCTCGCGTCCTGTGCCGACGCCTGGGAGCTGGATGCCCGCGCCCGCGAGGTGCTGGCGATCTACCTCGCCGAGCTCCAGCGCTGGAACC
>JBJHBC010000012.1:0-18002 GCA_050485285.1 Thioalkalivibrio sp. | reverse complement strand
AGCAGCGCGCCAGTGGCGAGTGAGGACTGGGGGGCGCGGCTCGCGTCCTGTGCCGACGCCTGGGAGCTGGATGCCCGCGCCCGCGAGGTGCTGGCGATCTACCTCGCCGAGCTCCAGCGCTGGAACCGGGTGCACAATCTCACCGCGGTGCGCGATCCCGCCTTGCTGATTCCGCGCCACGTACTCGACAGCCTGACCCTGCGCCCGTATCTTCAGGGCGAGCGCGTGCTCGACGTGGGCACCGGGGCCGGGCTCCCGGGGTTCATCCTGGCCGCGACCGAACGCGAGCGCGACTTTTGTCTGCTGGACAGCGCGGCCAAGCGCATCCGCTTCCTGCGTAACGTGATCGGCCTGACCGGCCTGGCGAACGCCGAGGCGATCCACGCGCGCATCGAGGACTTTCACCCCGAGGCGCCGTATACCACCGTGCTGTCGCGGGCGTTCAAGGCCCCGGCCGAGATGCTCGCGCGCGTCGCGCGCACGGTGGCACCCGGGGGCCGGGTGCTGGCCATGCTCGGACAGCGGCGGGTGGTCGATGACCCCCTGCCGGCGCCCTGGGCGTACCGCCGGGTGGACCCGGTTACCATTCCCGGCGAGGTGGCCGAGCGCCACGTTGCCATTATCGAGAGAGCCTGAGCCGTGACCGATACACTGGCGATCACCAATCAGAAGGGCGGGGTCGGCAAGACCACCACCTGCGTCAATCTGGCCGCATCGCTGGCGCGCCTGGGCAAGCGTGTCCTGGTGGTAGACATGGATCCCCAGGGCAATGCCACCACCGGCTCCGGCGTGGACAAGCATGCCGATGACCCCACCTCCTGCGAGGTACTGCTGGGCCAGGCCACGGTCGCCGAGGCCGCCCACCGGGTCGAGGCCGGCTACGATCTGGTCCCGTCGAACGGCGACCTGACCGTGGCCGAGGTCCGGCTGATGGAGGCCGATCGCCGCGAATATCGCCTGCAGGATGCCCTGGGCGCGGCCGCCGCGAACTACGATCACATCCTGGTCGACTGCCCGCCGTCGCTGAACCTGCTCACGGTCAATGGCCTGGTCGCCGCCGACGGCGTCGTGATCCCGATGCAGTGCGAGTACTACGCCCTCGAGGGCCTGACCGCCCTGATGCGCACCATCGAGAGCATCCAGCGCGGGCCCAACCCGAAGCTGCGCATCTCGGGGTTGCTGCGTACCATGTTCGACCCGCGCAACCGTCTGTCCGGGGATGTCTCCGAACAGCTGACCGGTCATTTCGGCGACCGCGTGTTCCGCACCGTGATCCCGCGCAACATCCGCCTGGCCGAGGCCCCCAGTTTTGGCCAGCCGGCCTTGTTGTATGATGCCTCCTCGCGCGGCGCGGTGGCCTACCTGGCCCTGGCCGGCGAGATGCTGCGGCGCTGACGCCGCCCGTCCCCCAACCGACTGTCTGCAGGAACGATCGACCATGGCGAAACGTGGACTGGGCCGCGGCCTCGATGCCCTCCTCTCCGGCGCCCAGGCCGGCGGCGACGAAGCCGACAGCCTGGATCAGCTCCCGATCGAGCAGATTCGGCGCGGCAAGTATCAGCCGCGCGTGCACATGGCCGAGGCCGCACTGGCGGAACTCGCGGACTCCATTCGTGCCCAGGGGATCGTCCAGCCGGTCGTCGTTCGGCGGCTGGAGGATGGCTACGAACTGATCGCCGGCGAGCGCCGCTGGCGCGCGGCCCAGATCGCGGGGCTGGAGACGGTGCCGGCGGTGGTGCGCGACATCCCCGACCAGGCCGCCGCCGCGATGGCCCTGATCGAGAACATCCAGCGCGAGGACCTGAACCCGCTGGAGGAGGCGCAGGCGATCCGGCGCCTGATCGGGGAGTTCGAGATGACCCACCAGGCCGCGGCCGATGCCGTGGGCCGTTCGCGCACCTCGGTGACCAACCTGCTGCGCCTGCTGGAACTCCACGACAGCGTGAAGGAACACGTCAACGAGGGTCGCCTGGAAATGGGCCATGCGCGCTGCCTGCTTGCTGTTCCCCTCGACGATCAGCCGGGGGTTGCCGCCACCGTGGTCAAGCGCGGCCTCTCCGTACGCGCGACCGAACAACTGGTGAAGAAGGTCCTGGCCGCCACCCCGGAGCCGAAGAAGGACACCGGACCCTCGCCCGAAGTCCGGCAACTGGAAAGCCGCCTGTCCGACCAGCTCGGCGCCCCGGTGCAGGTCCGCTACAACCGCCAGGGCAAGGGCCGCCTGGTCATCGAGTACAACAGCCTCGACGAGCTCGACGGGATCCTCGAACACATCCAGTAGCGGCCGCGGACTCCCCGCGCCAATCCTCCCGGCAACGCCGTCCGCGCGCCCCTCCTGCACGGGGGCCAAACCCCTGCATACAGCCCCATAACGGTTTGACCTAATAGAAGGGCGCTCTTATACTACGCGCACTTTTTGGGAGAGGGGTGGGTGTGCCCATCCGCTGAATGACACCGCGACGCTTCAGACACGCCTTACAATCGCTGGGTCTGCAGCTCGCCTTAACGCTGATTCTGTCGGGCCTGCTTCTGGCCCTGTTCCCCCCGATCGTGGCGATCTCGGCCGCGGTGGGCGGCATGACCGCGACCCTCGGCAACGCCGTGGCCGCGGTCGTCGTGTTTCGGCCCTATCGAGCCGATCAGGTGGGCTCGCTGACCGCCCGCATGATGGGCGCACAGCTGGGACGACTGGCAATCATCGCGGTGGCATTCGGGGTGGCGTTCGCTTACCTGGACGAGCCGGACCTTCTGGCCCTGTTCGGCATCTTCCTCCTGGTGCACCTGGCCCCCCTGTGGTGGCTGCACCGGGTTTCTGATCAAGCAATGACGAGATAACTGCATGGCTTCAGAAAGCGGACTGCCCACGATGGAAGAGCACATCGCTCACCATCTCACGAACCTCACCTTCGGCCTCCACCCCGAGAACGGACTGAGCTTCGCCACCACCAGCACCGAAGCCGCCGAAATGGGCTTCTGGGCGATTCACGTCGACTCCATGCTGTGGTCGATCGCGCTCGGCCTGCTGTTCATCCTGACCTTCCGCGCCGCGGCCAAGAAGGTCACCGCCGGTGTCCCCGGCGGCTGGCAGAACTTCGTCGAAATGATCATGGACTTCGTCAACGACAACGTCCGTGGCTCCTTCAAGCACAAGAATGACATGGTCGCGCCCCTCGCCCTGACCATATTCGTCTGGATCTTCCTGCTCAACCTGATGGACCTCGTGCCGGTCGACCTGATCCCGCACATCGCCTATCTGCTGGGCATCCCCTACTTCAAGATCGTGCCGACAACCGATATCAACGTGACCGCCGGCCTCGCGCTGGGTGTGTTCATCCTGATCATCTACTACTCGCTGAAGATCAAGGGACCGGTCGGCTTCATCAAGGAACTCACGGGGATCCCGTTCCAGACCAACATCGTGTTCCTGAAGCCGCTGTTCTGGACGATCAACTTCGTCCTCGAGTTCATCAACCTGCTGGCCAAGCCGGCCTCGCTCGCCCTGCGACTGTTCGGCAACCTGTACGCCGCGGAGATGATCTTCATCCTGATCGGCGTGATGTACTCCGCGGGCCTGATCATGGGGCTGGCCGGCGGCGTCCTGCATGTTGGCTGGGCGATCTTCCACATCCTGGTCGTCCCGCTGCAGGCCTTCATCTTCATGGTGCTGACCGTCGTCTATCTGGACATGGCGTACAGCGAAGACCACTGATTCCGATTCCCTACTCAACTGACTGTTTCAACACTCGACTGGAGATACAAAAATGGAAATGGCAAACGCTCTGATCGTTCTGGCTGGCTCTCTGCTCCTGGGTCTGGCCGCTGTCGGCGCCGCGATCGGCGTGGGCACCCTGGGTGGTCGCTTCCTGGAAGGCGCCGCGCGCCAGCCGGAACTGATCCCGATGCTGCGTACCCAGTTCTTCATCGTGATGGGTCTGACCGACGCCGTGCCGATGATCGGTGTGGGTATCGGCCTGTACGTCCTGTTCGCCCTGGGCTAAGAGGCTGACCGAGTCCCGAGGATCCCTCACACTCGTCAACCCGAGGTAGCAGGATGAATATCAATCTGACCATCATCGGCCAGCTGCTCGCGTTCAGCGTCTTCGTGTGGTTCACGATGCGCTACGTCTGGCCGCCCATGTCCAACGCCCTGGAAGAGCGTCGCAAGAAGATTGCCGACGGGCTCGCCGCAGCGGAGCGCGGCGAGAAAGAGCAGGAGCTCGCCCAGGAGCGTGCGACCGAGGTGATCAAGGAAGCCAAGCAGCAGGCCAACGAGATCGTCGCCTCCGCCCAGAAGCGTGCCAACGATCTGGTCGAGGAGAGCAAGACCACGGCCCGCGAGGAAGGCGACCGCATCAAGGAAGCGGCGCAATCCGAAATCGAGCAGGAGCTCAACCGCGCGAAGGAAGAGCTGCGCAAGCAGGTCTCCGAACTGGCGGTTGCCGGCGCCGAGCAGATCCTGGCCAAGGAGATTGACGCCAAGGCCCACGGCGATCTGCTCAAGAAGCTCGCGGCCAAGCTCTAAGGAGACGTTATGTCAGACCTGATTTCGGTCGCCCGACCCTACGCCCGCGCGGCATTCGAGCGGGCCCGCGAGGCCAATGATCTCGCCGGCTGGGCCGAGCAGCTCGAGTTGCTGGCGGCGATCGCCAGCGACTCGCAGATGCACAGTCTCCTCTCCAACCCGCGGCTCCCGCGTGCCGATCGCGCCCAGCTCGTGCTGGATGTGGCCGGTGACAAGGTCGGTGCCGAGGCCGGCAATCTGGTACGCCTGCTGGCGGAGAACGGCCGACTGCCGGCCCTGCCCGCCGTCCGGAACGCCTTCGAGGAGCTCAAGGCCGCCGCGGAACAGCGCGTGCACGCCGATGTCACGGCCTTCCGGAAGCTCACGCAGGCGCAGGAGAAAGAGATCCACGACGCCCTGGTCGAGGGCCTGGGCTGCGAAGTCGATCTCGAATGCTCAGTCGACAGCTCCCTGCTGGGGGGTGCCATCATCCGCGCCGGCGACCTGGTAATCGACGGCTCCGTGCGAGGCCAGCTGAACCGCCTGGCTGCCAATTTGAGTCGCTAAGAGGATATTTAACATGCAACTGAATCCCTCCGAGATCAGTGATCTGATCAAACAGCGCATCGAGAAATTCGATGCCTCCTCCGAGGCCTCCAACGAGGGCACCGTCGTCAGCCTGACCGACGGTATCGCGCGTGTGCACGGCCTGGGTGACGTCATGCAGGGCGAGATGCTCGAGTTCCCCGAGGACACCTTCGGCATGGCGCTCAACCTCGAGCGCGACTCCGTTGGCGTCGTGATCCTGGGTGACTACAAGCACATCAAGGAAGGCGACACGGTCAAGTGCACCGGCCGCATCCTCGAGGTCCCGGTGGGCGAGGCCCTGCTCGGTCGCGTGGTCGACTCCCTGGGTCGCCCGATCGATGGCAAGGGCCCGGTGAACACCGACGTGACCAGCCCGATCGAGAAGATTGCCCCGGGCGTTATCGAACGCCAGTCCGTCGACCAGCCGCTGCAGTCCGGTATCAAGGCGATCGACGCCATGGTCCCGGTCGGCCGCGGCCAGCGCGAGCTGATCATCGGCGACCGCCAGACCGGCAAGACCGCCGTGGCGATCGACGCGATCATCAACCAGAAGGACTCCGGCGTTAAGTGCATCTACGTCGCCGTGGGCCAGAAGGCCTCGTCGGTTGCGTCCGTGGTGGCCAAGCTGGAAGAGGCCGGCGCGATGGAGAACACCATCATCGTCGCCGCCAACGCCTCCGAGTCGGCCGCGATGCAGTTCATCGCCCCGTATGCGGGCTGCGCGATGGGCGAGTACTTCCGCGACCGTGGCGAAGATGCACTGATCGTCTACGATGACCTGACCAAGCAGGCCTGGGCCTACCGTCAGGTGTCCCTGCTGCTGCGCCGCCCGCCGGGCCGCGAAGCCTATCCGGGCGACGTCTTCTACCTGCATTCGCGTCTGCTGGAGCGGGCCTCCCGCGTCAACGCGGAGTACGTCGAAGAAAAGACCAACGGCGAAGTGAAGGGCAAGACCGGTTCGCTGACCGCGCTGCCGATCATCGAGACCCAGGCGGGCGACGTCTCCGCGTTCGTGCCGACCAACGTGATCTCGATCACCGACGGCCAGATCTTCCTCGAGACCGACCTGTTCAACTCGGGTATCCGTCCGGCGATCAATGCTGGTCTGTCCGTCTCCCGAGTGGGTGGTTCCGCGCAGACCAAGATCATCAAGAAGCTCGGTGGGGGCGTGCGTCTGGCCCTGGCCCAGTATCGCGAGCTGGCGGCGTTCTCGCAGTTTGCCTCCGATCTGGACGAACTGACCCGCAAGCAGCTGGATCGCGGCAAGCGCGTGACCGAGCTGATGAAGCAGGGTCAGTACCAGCCGATGTCCATTGGCGAGATGGCCTTCTCCCTGTATGCCGCGAACGAGGGCTACCTCGACGACGTCGAGGCGGAAAAGGTCGTGAGCTTCGAAAAGGAACTGATCGCCTATGCGCGTTCCTCGCAGAAGGAGCTCCTGGACGAAATCAACAGCACTGGCGACTACAACGACTCCATCCAGGACAAGCTGAAGAAGGCCCTGGAAGAGTTCAAGGCCAAGCACAGCTGGTAACGGGAGCACGCAATGGCGGGCACTAAGGAGATTCGGACGCAGATCAAGAGTATCCAGAATACTCAGAAGATCACCAAGGCGATGGAGATGGTCGCCGCGTCCAAAATGCGCAAGGCCCAGGACCGCATGGAAGAGTCCCGGCCCTACGCGCAGAAGATCCACGACGTGATCGGTCACGTCGCCATGGCGAATGCCGAGTACAAGCATCCGTTCATGGTGGAGCGCGAAGTGAAGCGCGTGGCGCTGATCATCGTGTCGACCGATCGCGGCCTCTGCGGCGGGTTGAACACCAACCTGTTCAAGAAAGCCGTCGGCGAGATGCGCCGGTACCGCGACGAGGGTGTCGAGGTCGATCTCTGCGTGGTGGGCAACAAGGCGCTGCAGTTCTTCAAGCGCCTAGGCGGCAACATCGTGGCCGAAGCCAAGGATCTCGGTGACCGTCCGCACATCAACGACCTGATCGGGTCGATCAAGGTGGTGCTGGACAACTTCCGCGACGGCAAGGTCGACCGCGTCGTGCTGCTGGAGAACAAGTTCGTCAACACGATGACGCAGCAGCCCGAGGTGACCCAGCTGCTGCCGACGGCGCCGAGCCGGGACGAATCGCTCAAGCACCACTGGGATTACATCTACGAGCCCGACACGCATCCGGTGATGGATACGCTGCTCGAGCGCTATGTCGAGTCCCTGATCTACCAGGCGGTGGTCGAGAACGTGGCCTGCGAAATGGCCGCGCGCATGGTGGCGATGAAGTCCGCCTCCGACAACGCCGGCACGATGATCAAGGACCTGCAGCTCGTCTACAACAAGGCGCGCCAGGCCGCGATCACCCAGGAGATCTCCGAGATCGTCAGCGGCGCGGCCGCGGTCTAGCGCCCGCCGTCACGTATCGGTCGACTCGGCACGAATTACGACTTACGAGGATGAACAAATGAGTTCTGGAAAGATTGTCGAAATCATCGGCGCCGTCGTGGATGTGGAGTTCCCCCACGGCGAAGTGCCCAAGGTCTACGACGCCCTGACCCTGGAAAACGGCCTGACCCTGGAAGTCCAGCAGCAGCTGGGTGACGGCGTCGTGCGCACGATCGCCATGGGGACCACCGAGGGTGTGAAGCGTCAGACCCCGGTCACCGCGACCGGCAAGCCGATCTCCGTGCCGGTCGGCAAGGGGACCCTGGGCCGCGTGATGGACGTCCTCGGTCGTCCGGTGGACAACGCCGGCGACGTGGAGGCCCAGGAGACCTGGTCGATCCACCGCGCCGCCCCGACCTTCGACGAGCAGGCGGGCTCCACCGAGCTGCTGGAAACCGGCATCAAGGTCATCGATCTGCTGTGCCCCTTCGCGAAGGGCGGCAAGGTCGGCCTGTTCGGCGGCGCCGGCGTGGGCAAGACCGTGAACATGATGGAGCTGATCCGCAACATCGCGATCGAGCACTCCGGTTACTCCGTGTTCGCCGGCGTGGGCGAGCGTACCCGTGAAGGGAACGACTTCTACCACGAAATGAAGGACTCCAACGTGCTCGACAAGGTGGCCCTGGTCTACGGCCAGATGAACGAGCCGCCGGGCAACCGTCTGCGTGTCGCGCTGACCGGCCTGACCATGGCCGAGTTCTTCCGTGACGAAGGCCGCGACGTGCTGATGTTCATCGACAACATCTACCGCTACACCCTGGCCGGGACCGAGGTCTCCGCGCTGCTGGGTCGTATGCCGTCCGCGGTGGGCTACCAGCCGACCCTGGCGGAAGAGATGGGTGTGCTGCAGGAGCGCATCACCTCGACCAAGAAGGGCTCGATCACCTCCATCCAGGCCGTCTACGTGCCGGCGGATGACTTGACCGACCCGTCCCCGGCCACGACCTTTGCGCACCTGGATGCGACCGTCGTGCTGTCCCGTCAGATCGCCGAGCTGGGGATCTACCCGGCGGTGGATCCGCTGGACTCCACCTCGCGCCAGCTGGACCCGCAGATCATTGGCCAGGAACACTACGACACCGCCCGCGCGGTGCAGGGTACCCTCCAGCGCTACAAGGAGCTGAAGGACATCATCGCGATCCTCGGGATGGACGAGCTGTCGGAAGACGACAAGCTGGTCGTGGCCCGCGCGCGCAAGATCCAGCGCTACCTGTCGCAGCCGTTCTTCGTGGCCGAGGTCTTCACCGGGGCGCCGGGCAAGTACGTGTCCCTGAAGGACACCATCCGTGCGTTCAAGGCGATCGTCGACGGTGAATACGACCACCTGCCGGAGCAGGCCTTCTACATGGTCGGCACCATCGAGGAAGCCGTCGAGAAGGCCGAGAAGCTCGGCTAAGGAGCAAGGCGTTATGCCCATGAATATGCATGTGGATGTGGTCAGTGCGGAGGAGTCCATCTACTCCGGTACGGCCCTGATGATCGCCGCGCCCGCCGAAGGCGGCGAGGTCGGCGTATATGCCGGGCATACCCAGATGCTCGCCCGGCTCAATCCGGGCGAACTGCGCATCCAGGAAAAGGAAGGCGCCGAGCCGCAGCCGGTGTTCGTCTCCGGCGGCATCCTCGAGGTCCAGCCCTACCACGTCACCGTCCTCGCGGACACCGCGGTGCGGGCCAAGGATCTCGACGAGGCCGAGGCCCTGGAGGCCAAGAAGCGCGCGGAGGAGGCCCTGGAGAACTCCAAGGCCGACTTCGACTACGCGAAGGCCCAGGCGGAACTGGTCGAGGCGGCCGCCCGCCTGCAGATGATCCAGAAGCTGCGCCGGAAATAATCCGGCGAATTGCGACGGATGACCTACCCCAAGGGCCAACCATCTCGGTTGGCCCTTTATCATTGCAGCCATGCCTGAAATGACACCCCTCCATCTCGTGGTACTGGCCGCCGGCAAGGGAACGCGCATGCGTTCGCGCAAGCCGAAGGTGCTGCAGCCCCTCGCCGGCCGGCCGCTCCTCGCCCATGTACTCGACCGCGCGGCCGCGCTGGACGCCGCCGCTTGCCACCTCGTGGTGAGCCACCAGCAGGAACGCGTGCGCGCCGCGTTCGCGGAATCGACGCTGCCCCTTGACTGGGTCGATCAGGGAGAGCCGCGTGGAACGGGACACGCGGTGTTTCGCGCGCTGGAACATGTCCCCGATGCCGCGCGCGTGCTGGTGACCTACGGCGATGTGCCGCGGATCCCGGTCGCCGACCTCGAGGCCTGCGCGGCGGGCGATGGCGTGACCGTGCTCGCCGCGCGTGTTGACGATCCCGCGGGCTACGGGCGCCTGATCCTGGGCCCGGACGGCGCCCTCGAACGAATCGTCGAGGACAAGGAGGCGTCGATCGACGAACGGGCCGTGGATCTGATCAATACCGGGGTGCTGGCCGCGCCGGCGGGCGATCTGCGCCGCTGGCTGGCCGCCTGCGAGCCGGCAACGGGTGGCGCTCGCGAGTGGTACCTGACCGACGTGGTCGCCGCGGCCCGCGACGACGGGTCCGCCGTCACCGTTGCCGAGAGTCGGGATGCGGCCGCGGTGCTCGGCGTGAATGATCGCGCCCAGCTGGCCGTCCAGGAACGGCTCTACCAGCAGGCGCAGGCCGCCGCCATGATGCGCGACGGCCTGGCACTGGCCGATCCCGACCGTGTCGATGTACGAGGCGTTCTCACCTTCGGGGAGGATTGCACCCTGGACGTGAACGTCGTGATCGAGGGCACGGTCTCGCTGGCGGATGATGTCTACATTGGCCCCGGCTGCGTGCTGCGCGACTGCCAGATCGGGTCGGGCACGCAGATCGCGGCGCACAGCATCCTCGAGGGGGTGCGGGTGGACGCGGATGCCCGGATCGGGCCGTTTGCGCGCCTCCGGCCGGGCACGGTTCTCGGCACGGGCGCGCGGGTCGGCAACTTTGTGGAGATGAAGAACGCCACCCTCGGTCCGGGGGCGAAGGCGAATCACCTGACGTATGTCGGCGATGCCCGGGTGGGCGCGGGCGCGAACCTGGGCGCCGGCACCATCACGTGCAATTATGACGGGGCCAACAAGCACCACACCGAGATTGGCGAACGGGCGTTCATCGGCTCGAACACCGCGCTGGTGGCGCCCATCCGGATCGGCGACGATGCCACTGTGGGTGCCGGGTCGACCCTGTCCGACGACGTCGAGCCGGGCGCCCTGGCGCTCACGCGCGCCCGGCCCCGCACCATCCGCGACTGGCCGCGCCCGAAGAAGACCAGCAAGAACAAGGAGACGTAACCCATGTGCGGTCTGGTGGCAGGCATCGGCGAGCGCAACCTGGTCCCCGTCCTGGTGGAAGGGCTTCACCGCCTGGAGTACCGGGGCTATGACTCCTCCGGCGTGGCGGTGGTGAACGACGGGGCGGTAGCGGACATCCGCGCCATCGGCAAGGTGGCGGCGCTGGAGCAGCGCATCGACGCCGCCGGCCTGCAGGGTCGCGTGGGCATCGCCCACACCCGTTGGGCCACGCACGGCGCCCCGAGCGAGGAAAATGCCCACCCCCATCGTTCGCGGGATGGCCGCGTGGCCATCGTGCACAACGGCATCATCGAGAACCATGCGGACCTGCGCTCGCGTCTGGACGCTGCGGGCTGGCCCTGCGTGTCGGCGACCGACAGCGAGGTCATCGCCCACCGGCTGGAACAGGCGCTGGAGGCCGGTGCCACCCCGCGAGAGGCGATGCGCAGCACCTGCGCCGAGCTCCAGGGGGCCTACGCCATCGCAGCGGTGTTCGCCGACTTCCCCGACGAGCTGATCGTTGCCCGCTCCGGGAGCCCGGTGCTGCTCGGCCTGGGGATTGGCGAGACCTTTGCCGCCTCCGACGTGCAGGCCCTGCTCCCGGTGACCCAACGCTTTGTCGACCTCGAGGACGGCGACATCGCCCGACTGACGCGCGCCGGCGTCGAGGTCGAGGACGCGCGCGGGGCCCCGGTCGAGCGCGGCATCCGCGAGAGTCGTTGCCAGGTGAACGTCGCGGACCGTGGCGAATACCGGCACTTCATGCTCAAGGAGATCTACGAGCAGCCCCACGCCCTCGAGGAGACCCTGTCCGGCCGCCTCGGCGAAGCGGCGATCCTCGAAAACATCCTCGGCCCGGGCAGTGACGAACGGCTCGCCGACGTCGCCGCCGTCCAGATCGTCGCCTGCGGCACCAGCTATCACGCCGGCATGGTCGCGGCCCACTGGATCGAGGAGCATCTGGGCCTGCCGGCACGGGTGGAGGTCGCCAGCGAGTACCGCTACCGCCGGCATGTGCTCGCCCCCGGTACCCTGCTCGTGGTGATCTCCCAGTCCGGGGAGACGGCCGACACCCTCGCGGTGCTGCGCCAGTCCCAGGAGGAGCCGTTCCTTGCACGTCTGGCGATCTGCAACGTACCCGAGAGCACGATGGCGCGCGCCGCCGATCTGGTGATGATGACCCATGCCGGGCCCGAGATCGGTGTCGCCTCTACCAAGGCGTTCACCACCCAGCTCGCCGCACTCGCCGTCCTGGTCCTGATGCTGGGGCAGGTCGCTAGAGCGGCGCGCATGCCCGATGCCGAGCGCGCCGCGGCCGTCGCGGCCCTGCGCGGGCTACCCGAACAGGTTGCGCGAATCCTCGCCCTGGACACCCCCATCGCGCGGATTGCCGAGGACCTGCTGGAACGCCAGCACGCCCTGTTCCTGGGGCGGGGCGCGTATTTCCCGATCGCCCTGGAGGGTGCCCTCAAGCTGAAGGAGATCTCCTACATCCACGCCGAGGCCTATCCCTCGGGCGAGCTGAAACACGGCCCGCTGGCCCTGGTCGATACGGAGATGCCGGTGATCGCGGTCGCCCCGGACGACGCCCAGCTGGAAAAGCTCTCCAGCAACCTGCAGGAGGTTCGGGCGCGGGGCGGGCAGCTGATCGTGATCGGCGAATCCAGCGCCGCCCGGGCGCTGGCCCCGGATGACACCTGGATCGGCCTCCCCCAGAACGAGGCCCTCAGCCCCTGGCTGGCGCCGGTCCTGTTCACCATCCCGCTGCAGTTGCTCGCCTACCACACGGCCGTGCTGAAGGGCACCGACGTGGACCAGCCGCGCAACCTCGCGAAGTCGGTCACCGTCGAATAACGCGCCGCGCCAAACCGTTCGTTCCATCAGGAAACGCTTGTATTCGCGCCCCGGGTCGGCTAGATTCGGGCGCGCTTGAACAATCTGTCACAGGAGTCCCTCATGGATCAGCAAGAGCTCAACAACCGCTGCGTCACCCTGTTCCAGTCCCCGCGCATCCAGACCAAGCTCTGGAACCCGCGCATGTTCTGGGAAGTGGGCCGCAAGCTGAACACCACCCCGGACGAACTGACCCAGCCGAAGGTCGACCTGTGCGAGCTGGAAGTGATGCTCTCCGCTGCCGCCTACGAGCCGTCGCAGTGCGCCGACAACCTGAACCAGCGCGAGGCCGGCCGAGCCGACTTCATCCGTCGCGCGGTCCAGTCCGGCCAGCGTCCGTTCCTCCGCCGCGCGGCCTGATCCGCGCGCACAGCGAACGAAACGGTGCTCTCAGGGACCCGGCCTCGTGCCGGGTCTCTTCGTTTGCGGCTAATGACCGCCGACTTTTGCACCACAGAGGACACGGAGGACACAGAGAAGGGCTTTCTTGGCCTGCACCGGAATGCCGCGATTCCAGGGGCCCCAGGGGCGATCGGAAAAGATGCCCTCGCGGGCGGCCGTAACCACTGCCTTTTACGGTCCTTCGTTTCTCCGTGCTCTCCGTGTCCTCTGTGGTTAATTCGCTTTTGACCTGGTTCGGGGCGCTCGCCCATCGCGGGTTACTGGCCACGGGCCTCCAGCCAGAAGGTGACCGGCCCGTCGTTGGTCAGGCTCACCTGCATGTCCGCGCCGAAGCGCCCACTGGCCACCGGTGCGTGGCGTTCCCCGGCCCGCCGCACCAGATAGTCGAACAGGGCCGCCCCGTGTTCCGGGGTGGCGGATCCCGAGAAGCTCGGGCGCATCCCCTTGCGGGTGTCGGCCGCGAGCGTGAACTGCGGCACCAGCAGCAGCCCGCCGCCGGCCTCGACCAGGCTCCGGTTCATCCGGCCCTCGGCGTCGGCGAAGACCCGGTAGCCCAGCAACCGGTCGAGCATGCGATCTGCGCCCGCCTCGGTGTCGTTCGGCTCCACCGCGACCAGCGCGAGCAACCCCGGCCCGATGGTCCCGACCGCCTCCCCGTCGATCGCGACCCGGCCCTCGGTGACGCGCTGGATCACCGCGATCACGCGCGCGCTCCCCCGGTCCCGGGCTCCACCTGCCCCGCCAGGTCGGCGGCCAGCCGGTCGGTCGCGGCCACCAGGCGGCGCAGGATCCCGGGCTCGGCGGCCGAATGGCCCGCATCCGGCACGATCTCCAGCTGCGCCTGTGGCCAGGCCCGGTGCAGCGCCACCGCCTGGTTGACCGGACAGACCACGTCATAGCGCCCGTGCACCAGCGTCCCGGGGATCCCCGTCAGCCGCCCGGCGTCGCGCAGCAGCTGGTCGGGCTCCAGGAAGGTGTCGTGCATGAAGTAGTGGCATTCCAGCCGCGCCAGGCTGACCGCCACGTCGGGCTCCTCGAAATGCGCGATCACGTCGTCGTTCGGGATCAGACAGGAGGTGCGTCCCTCCCAGCCGGACCAGGCCCGGGCCGCCTCCTCGCGTACCGCCCGATCGTCATCCGTGAGCCGCCGGTAATACGCGCGCACCATGTCGTCGCGTTCCGCCTCGGGGATCTGGGCCTCGTAGTCGGCCCAGGCCTCGGGGAACAGGCGGTCGGCCCCGGACTGGTAGAACCACTGGATATCCTGCGGCCGGCACAGGAAGATCCCGCGCAGCACCAGACCCAGCACCCGCTCCGGATGCGTCTCGGCGTAGGCCAGGCCGAGGGTGGAGCCCCAGGACCCCCCGAATACCACCCAGCGCTCGATCCCCAGGTGCTCGCGCAGGCGCTCGATGTCCGCGACCACGTGCCAGGTGGTGTTCGCCTCCAGACCGGCATGCGGGGTCGAGCGCCCGCAGCCCCGCTGGTCGAACAGCACGATACGGTAGCGTTCCGGATCATAGAATCGACGATGCCAGCTCTCGCACCCCGAGCCCGGCCCGCCATGCAGGAACACCACCGGGATGCCGTCCGGGTTGCCGCACTCCTCGAAGTAGAGTTCGTGGCCGTCGCCGACCGCCAGCCGGCCCATCCCGTGGGGTTCGATCTCGGGGTACAGTGCGTCCATCAGGGGTCTCCGGGCAAAACTCCGAGTGTCGCCAAAAAGTCCCGCGGGCGAAAGACTACTCCGGGTCGTCGATCACCCGCCCGCGGTAGACCCGCCGTTTGTGGGTGGGCCGGCCCCCTGCGGATGGCGCCGCGTCGGTCCCGGCGGGCGGTTCGCGCCGTGGCGCGTGCAGGTACCCCGAACCTTCGAGCTGGCTGCGCAGGGTCAGCGCCGCGGCCTGCACCAGGCTCGACTGCGAGCGCGCCGCATAATCCAGAATGGTCTCCATGAAGTCCGGGTCACTGACCGACAGCCGGGCCACTGCGGGGAATTCGGCCCGCATGTTCCGCCGCAGTTCGGCGGCCAGGCTGAGGCTCTTGCGGTCGTGCATGGGCGTCCCCGGTGGACATGGGTGTTCCCGAGCTCATGCAAACCCAATGCCATGGCGGGACCCGCCGCGCAGGCCAGGCGCGCGCCCCGGTCGCCGCAACCCCGCACCGCGGTCGCCGCGATCCCGCACCCTGGCGACGCAACGCTTGCCCGGCCACGGTGCAAGCGCGGCCCGCCGCGCCCCAAATCTTGGCGTGCCCTCTCCCCGGATTGGCATGCCGGTGCTTGCGTGCCAGGCGGCGGCGGCCTATGTTGCGGCCCCATGGAAACACCCGCCGTTCCCGCCTCGATTCGCCGCCTCGCCGGCCGCGCCATCGCCGACTTCGACATGGTGCGCGAGGGCGATCGCATCCTCGTCGGCCTGTCCGGCGGCAAGGACTCGCTGACCCTGCTGTGGCTGCTGCACAACCTCGCTCGGCGGGCCCCGGTGCACTTCGAGGTCGGGGCGGTCACTATCAACCCCGAGATCGAGGGCTTCGAGCCGCAGCGGCTGATGGACTACCTCGCCGCGTACGGCATTCCTTATCACTTCGTGTCCGAGCCGATCGCCGAGCTGGCCGACGCGCACATGGACAACGACTCGTTCTGTTCCTTCTGCTCGCGCATGAAGCGCGGCCTGATGTATCGCACCGCGCGGGAACACGGCTACAACGTGCTCGCGCTGGGCCAGCACCTCGACGATCTCGCCGAGAGCTTCATGATGAGCGCGTTCCACGGCGGCCAGTTGCGCACCATGAAGGCCCACTACGCGATCGATGCGGGCGACCTGCGGGTGATCCGCCCGCTGGTCTACGTGCGCGAGCGCCAGACCCGGGACTTTGCCGAGGCCGCCGGGCTGCCGGTGATCCTCGACAATTGCCCCGCCTGCTTCGCGATGCCCACCCAGCGCGAGCACATGAAACAGCTGCTGGCGCAGGAGGAGGCGCAGCATCCGCGCCTGTTCCGCAACCTGCGCACCACCCTCAAGCCGCTGATGACCGAGGGCGGCATCCCCCCGCGCGAGCCGCCCTCCGCGACTGTCGAACCCGAAGCCCCCGAACATGGCCCGACGTCGGCATCTGCGTGATCGCCTGATCGGGGGTGGTCTGCGCCTGCTCGCGCGCCTCCCGCTGCGGGTCAACCACGCCCTGGGCGGCCTGGTGGGGGCGCTGGTCTGGTACCTGCCGACCCGCTCGGCCCGCATCACCCGCATCAATCTGGCGCTGTGCTTTCCGGACAAGGACCCGGCCTGGCGCCGGCGCGTCGGCCGGCGTTCCCTGATGGGCATGGGCCGCGCTCTGACCGAGTCCCCCTGGCTGTGGCAGGCACGCCCGGAGACGCTGGAGGCGCTGGCGGTTCAGCCGCCACACTACGCGCGCCTGCGCGAGCGCACCGCCGGCCGGGCGCTGTTCCTGTGCGCCCCGCATCTGGGTTCCTGGGAGTTCGCCGGCCTGCATGCCGCCCGCCACGGGCCGATGGCCACGCTGTACAGCCCGTTCAAGACGCCGGAGATCGATCGCTGGGTGCGCGAGGCCCGGGCCTCCACGGGTGCCGAGCTGGCCCCGGCCGATCGCAGCGGCCTGCGTATCCTGCAGCAGGCCCGCGATCGTGGCGCGATCATCGGCATCCTGCCGGACCAGAGCCCCAAGGGCGCCTCGGGGCAGCACGCCCCGTTCTTCGGCCGCCCGGCCCTGACCATGACCCTGCTGCCGCGCCTGCTGCGCGGGCGCGACGACCATGTGGTGTTCCTGTTTGCCGAGCGCCTGCCCGGGGGCCGGGGCTTTCGCTATCACGAGGTCGAGGCCGGGCCGGAGGTGGCCGACCGCGATTTCGCGCGCGCGGCCGCGGCGATCAACGCCCATGTGGAGACCCTGGTGCGGCGCTGCCCCGAGCAGTACAACTGGGCCTACAAGCGCTTCCACCCGCCGCCCGAGGGCTGGCCCGATCCCTACCGCCCGGGGGCGCCCGAGTAACGGCGCGGCGCGGCGTCAGAGGATGTAGCGGGACAGGTCCTCGTCCTCGACCAGATCCCCCAGGCGCTGATCGACGAATTCGCGGTCCACGATCACGGCGCCGTCGACGTCCGGGGCGCGGTAGGCGACGTCCTGCAGCAGGCGTTCGAGTACGGTGTGCAGGCGGCGGGCGCCGATGTTCTCGGTGCGCGCGTTCACGTCATGGGCGATCTCGGCCAGGCGGCGCACGCCGTCCGCCTCGAAGCGCAGTTCCACGCCTTCGGTCTTCATCAATTCGGTGTACTGCTCGGTCAGCGAGGCGGTGGGTTCGGTCAGGATGCGCACGAAGGCGTCCGCCGACAGCGCATCCAGCTCCACGCGAATGGGCAGCCGCCCCTGCAGCTCCGGCACCAGGTCGGAGGGCTTGGACAGGTGGAAGGCGCCGGAGGCAATGAACAGGATGTGGTCGGTGCGCACCATGCCCAGCTTGGTGGACACGGTGGTGCCCTCGATCAGCGGCAGCAGGTCGCGCTGCACGCCCTCGCGGGAGACCTCGCCGCCGCTGGACTTCTCGCTGCCCTTGGCGACCTTGTCGATCTCGTCGAGGAACACGATACCGCTTTGCTCGACCCGTTCGATGGCGCGCTCCTTCAGGTCTTCCTCGTTGATCAGGCGCGCGGCCTCCTCCTCGATCAGCAGCTTGCGGGCCTCGGCGATCTTCAGCCGCCGCGAGCGGGTCTTCTGACCGCCGAGGTTCTGGAACATCGACTGCAGCTGACTGGCCATCTCCTCCATGCCCGGCGGCGTCATGATCTCCACGCCGTGCGGGTTCTGCGAGACCTCGATGTCGATCTCGCGCTCGTCCATGTCGCCTTCGCGCAGGCGCTTGCGCAG
>JBJHBC010000011.1:18478-31104 GCA_050485285.1 Thioalkalivibrio sp. | reverse complement strand
TGAGGTAGCGCAGGTTGTGCGGATTCAGCTTGCCGTGCACCGGCTCGCGCGCCACCACGTCGATGCCGCCGGCCCGCAGCGCCTCGATCTTGCCGGGGTTGTTGGTCAGCAGCCGCACGGTATCGATCCCCAGGAATTCGAGCATCTCCACGGCCGCATCGTAGCGCCGCCCGTCTGCCTCGAAGCCGAGCTGGCAGTCGGAGTCGATGGTGTCCAGACCGGCCGTCTGCATGGTGTAGGCGCGCAGCTTGTTCGCCAACCCGATGCCGCGGCCTTCCTGCGCCAGGTACAGCAGCACGCCCCCACCCGACTCGTTGATGGTCTTCACGCCCAGCCGCAACTGGTCGCCGCAGTCGCAGCGCAGGCTGCCGAACAGATCGCCGGTCAGGCAGGCCGAATGCAGTCGCACCGGGACCGCCTCGGGCCAGTCCCGGGGCTCGCCGATCAAAACTGCCACATGCTCCAGAATCCCGTTACCCTCGCGGAACAGCATGAAGCGCGTGACCGGAGCATCCGCGAGCGGCACGGGGGCCTCGCTGACGTAGGCCAGCTCCAGCCGCGGATGCTGGGCCACGGCCCGCGCCTCCTGCTCGTCTACATCCAGAAACATGCCATCGGCAAGCGCCGACCGAATCGCCTCGGGCACCGGCTCGGGCACCGGGGCGGCCACCACCGCCGGCAACAGGCGACCCGCCCGCACCAGTTCCAGGGCGGCGACCTCCGCCGGCAATGCCCGCGTCACCGTCGGCCGGCCAAGGGCCGCATCGGGGTGTCCGGCCTCGTTCGAGGCCTCGGGGGCGCTGGCCAGGGTAAACAGCGCCTCGGGATCGGTGTCCGGGGCAAACTCGAGGGCCACGCCCTCCCAGCCTTCCTGCAGCGGCTGGGCCCAGCCCATTGCAGAGGCCCGGTGCGCCGTTAGAATCAGTCGAGGCGACGCCCCGGTCATGTGGGTCAAACGATCCAGCAGAACGGGGGTCAGACCCTCGACGGCCGCAACGAGTACACTCGACTGCGAACCACTTACCAGGACCGGATGGCCCCGGCGCAGATCAAAGATCCCGCGATCGGCGTTGTGCATCGGGTACGTCCATAGGGAGTTTTGTTTATGACCCGCCCGCAACCCGCGAATTCCCCGAAGGCGAGCCCCGGATACTCCAGACATGTCATCAGGAACCTGCCGGATTCGGGACTGATCGGCTACGCGTGCGGGAGATCGGCCCCTAGCCTACCCCAACTGGCCGGTCGCGGTCCCGTAACCCCGGAATTTGCGGCATGACGGCGTATCCGGTCACCGAGGAGCAAGCCTGGCGCTGGCTGCTGGCCCAGCGGGCCGATCCCGGCTGCTGCCCCCTGCCCGGGCCCCTGGCGCCGGGCGCCCACGAATTGCTGGATCTCTACGGCCCCGTCGTCGAGGCGCCCAGCATCACCGTGGCCCAGCTCGGGCAAAGCCTGGACGGGCGCATCGCCACTGCCAGCGGGCATTCGCACTACGTCACCGGCCCCGAGGATATCGAGCGCCTGCACCGCCTGCGGGCCCTGGTGGATGCCGTCATCGTCGGCGCCGGCACCGTGGTCGCGGACGACCCCCGCCTGACCGTACGCAAGACCGAGGGCCCGAATCCGGTGCGCGTGATTCTGGACCCCGACGGCCGCATCCCCGCCGATGCCCACGTGTTCCGCCATGCGGAGGTCCGCACGCTCGTTCTCCACGCGGCCGGCTACGGCCCCTGCGGGCTTCCCGAACACGTGGAATGCCTGGAGATGCCCACCGGGGACGACGGGCGCTTCGATCCGGCACAAATCCGCGGGCGGCTGGCGGAGATGGGCCTGCACCGCCTGCTGGTCGAGGGTGGCGGGCAAACGGTTTCGCGCTTCCTGCAGGCGGACACCCTGGACCGCCTGCACCTCACCATCGCACCGATGCTGATCGGATCCGGGCGCCCCGGCGTCACACTGCCGGAGATCGACTCGCTGGATCAGGCCCTGCGCCCGCCCTGCCGGATCTTCCGACTGGGCGGCGACACCCTGTTCGACCTGGACCTGCGCAGCAAGCCCTGAGGCCGGCCGCCGCGGCGTGGCCTCAGCTCAGGTTGTCCCGAATCGCGCGGGAGACCGCGTCCAGCTCGGCCGGCACCTTGGTCGGCTGCACCACGCTCTGCGCGATCGCGGTGTCCGGGTCCTTCAGGCCGTTGCCGGTGAGCGTGCACACCACCGTCGAGCCTTCCGGGATCTTGCCTTCGCGGATGTCGCGCAGGGCGCCGGCCAGGGATGCGGCCGAGGCCGGTTCGCAGAACACACCTTCCTTCTCGGCCAGCAGCTTCTGCGCGGCCAGGATCTCGTCGTCCTGACACTCGTCGAACCAGCCGCCGGATTCCTCGCGCACCTTCCAGGCCATATCCCAGGACTGCGGATGACCAATGCGGATCGCCGTGGCCACGGTATCCGGGTTGTCGACCATCGCGCCACGCATGAACGGCGCGGAGCCCGAGGCCTGGTAGCCCACCATATGCGGGCGATTGCCGACCATACCGCCTCCGGCATACTTGCAGTGACCCTTGCAATAGGCGCAGGCATCGGTCACGTCGTCGCTGCTCTTGGCCGCCATCTCGCTGTAGCCGATCCAGTGCGCGGTGATGTTGCCCGCGTTGCCCACAGGCAGGCAGTGATAGTCAGGCGCGCGGCCCAGTTCCTCGACAATCTCGAAGGCGGCGGTCTTCTGGCCCTGCAGGCGATACGGATTGACCGAGTTCACCAGGGTGACCGGGGTGTTGGAGGCCACTTCCTTGACCAGGCGCATGCCGTCGTCGAAGTTGCCCTCGATCTGGATCACCGTCGCGCCATGCATCATCGCCTGGGCCAGCTTGCCCATCGCGATCTTGCCATCGGGGATCACCACGAATGCGGTGATCCCGGCACGGGCGGCATAGGCCGCCGCCGCGGCCGAGGTGTTGCCGGTGGAGGCGCAGACGATCGCCCGCGAGCCCTCTTCGACCGCCTTGGTCACGGCCATGGTCATGCCGCGGTCCTTGAATGAACCGGTGGGGTTCAGGCCCTCGAACTTCACGTAGATCTCGACCTCCCGCGACAGCTCGCGCGGGATGTTGTTGAGCCGGATCAGCGGCGTGTTGCCCTCGCCCAGCGAGATGATGCGCGTGTCGTCATGCACCGGCAGGCGGTCGCGGTAGCGCTCGATCAGTCCGGTATAGCGGTGTCCAAAGGCCATGATGTTCTCTGTCGTTGCGGTTGCAGTCCGGGCGCCGGGATCAGCGCGCCAGTCCTTCCATGCGGATACGGGTAATCGGGGTCAGCAGGTGATCCAGCGCTTCCAGCGCCGCGATCGCCTCGTTCATCGCACCCTCGCGCACCTTGTGCGTGAGCATGATGATCGTCGCCTCGCCGCGCTCCGGATCCGGTTCGCGCTGCAGGATCGCCTCGATGCTGATGCCGTGCTCGCCGAGGATGCGGGTGATGTCGGCCAGCACGCCCGGACGGTCCTGCGTGCGCAGACGCAGGTAGAACGATGTCTCGACGTCCGCCAGATCCAGCACCGGCTTGTCCGACAAGGCATCCGGCTGGAAGGCCAGATGCGGCACGCGATTCTCGGGGTCGGTGGTCAGGGCACGCACCACGTCGACCAGATCGGCGACCACCGCCGAGGCGGTCGCCTCGGCCCCGGCGCCCGCGCCGTAGTACAGCGTCGGGCCGACCGCATCGGCATTGACCAGCACGGCGTTCATCACCCCGTCCACGTTCGCGATCAGGCGGCGCTCCGGGATCAGCGTCGGGTGCACCCGCAGTTCGTAGCCCTTGGGCGTACGGCGGGCGATCCCCAGGTGCTTGATGCGATAACCCAGCTCGGCGGCGAAACCGACATCCTCGCGGGTGATGTTGCTGATGCCCTCCACCGCGACCCGGTCGAACTGCAGCGGGATGCCAAAAGCAATGGAGGCCAGGATGGCGAGCTTGTGCGCGGCGTCGATGCCCTCCACGTCGAAGGTCGGGTCGGCCTCGGCATAGCCCAGCGCCTGGGCCTCGGCCAGCACGTCCTCGAAGTCGCGACCCTTGTCGCGCATCTCGGTCAGGATAAAGTTGCCGGTGCCGTTGATAATGCCGGCCAGCCATTCGATCTGGTTGCCGGCCAGGCCCTCGCGAATCGCCTTGATGATCGGAATACCGCCGGCCACCGCGGCCTCGAAGGCGACCATCACGCCCTTTTGCTGGGCCCGCTCGAAGATGGTGTTGCCGTGCAACGCAATCAGCGCCTTGTTCGCGGTGACCACATGCTTGCCGGCGTCGATCGCGGCCAGCACCAGGTTCAGGGCCGGGTCGGTGCCCCCCATCAGTTCGACGACGACCTCGACCTCGGGGTCATTAACGACCGCGGCCGGATCGGTGGTGAGCCGGATCTGCGAGCAGTCGCACTCGCGTTCGCGATCGATGTCGCGCGCGGCGGCCGCCACGACCTGGATATCGCGACCCGCACGGCGGGCGATCTCGGTACCATTGCGCGCGAGCACGTTCACCGTGCCGCAGCCCACCGTACCCAGTCCAAGAATTCCGATCTTTACCGGCGTCATAGCCTTGCTGTCCTTGACGTCAGGCGCCGTCCGGCGCCCGGTGTTGATTGCATTCGGATCGTGGCCCGCGCGCCTCAGGCGTTCGAACCCGAGCTTTCCTCGGTCGCGTCGGCCAGGATCGAGTCGGCCCGGAACATCGCCTTGATCCCGCGCAGCGCCTGGCGGGTGCGCTGTTCGTTCTCGATCAGGCTGAAGCGCACGTGGTCATCGCCATAGTTGCCGAAGCCGATGCCCGGCGAGACCGCCACCTTGGCGTCGCGCAGCATCTTCTTCGCGAATTCCAGCGATCCCATCTCGCGGTACGCTTCCGGGATCGGGGCCCAGACGAACATGGTCGCCCTGGGCTTTTCCACCTGCCAGCCGAGCTTGTTGAGGCCGTCGCAGAGTACATCCCGGCGCACACGGTACAGCTCGCGGATCTCCTCGACACAGTCCTGCGGGCCTTCCAGCGCCGCGATGGCCGCAACCTGGATCGGAGTGAAGGTGCCGTAGTCGAGATACGACTTGATGCGTGCCAGCGCCGCGACCAGCGTCGGATTGCCGCACATGAAGCCCACGCGCCAGCCGGGCATGTTGTAGGTCTTGGACAGGGTGTAGAACTCCACCGCAATGTCCTTGGCACCCGGCACCTCGAAGATCGACGGCGCCTTGTAGCCGTCGAAGCTGATCTCCGCATAGGCCAGATCGTGCACGATCCAGATGCCGTGCTCCTTGCAGATCGCCACCACCCGCTCGAAGAACTCGAGATCCACGCATTGCGTGGTCGGATTCGCCGGGAAATTCAGGATCAGCATCTTCGGCTTCGGCCAGGAGTCCTGGATCGCACGCTCCAGTTCGGCGAAGAAGTCGACATCCGGCGTCAGCGGCACATGGCGCACGTCGGCGCCAGCGATCACGCAGCCATACGGATGAATGGGATACGCCGGGTTCGGCACCAGGACGGCATCCCCCGGCCCCAGGGTCGCCAGCGCCAGGTGCGCCAGCCCCTCCTTCGAGCCGATGGTCACGATGGCCTCGGTCTCCGGGTCCAGATCCACGTCGAACTGGGTCTTGTACCAGCGCGTGATCGCACGACGCAGGCGCGGGATGCCCTTGGAGACGGAGTAGCGATGGGTATCGCCGCGCTGGGCCGCCTCGCACAGCTTGTCCACGATGTGCTGCGGCGTCGGCTGGTCGGGGTTGCCCATCCCGAAGTCGATGATGTCCTCGCCACGGGCGCGGGCCTCGGCCTTCAACTGGTTCACGATGTTGAAGACGTAGGGCGGGAGGCGCTCGATACGGGGGAAGACGTCGGTCACGGGTCTGGGTCCTGGTTGGGGCCTTGGCGGTTGTTTTCCGGGACCCTGAAGGCCCCTCCGGATGCCGCACCGGAAAGCGCGCCAAAGTATAACCCGGGCCCGGACCTGTCAACGAATCGGGGCGCCGCCGCCCCCTGGTGAGGGCGCGCATTCTTGAGTCATTCACGGCGCCGGAGTAGCGTACGCAGCATGCTGTTCTCCGAAGTCACCAGCGAAGAGTCCTACATCGTGACCGGCTACGAGACCGGTCGCGTCGGGATTAATCAGGTGGCCCACAGCCGCAGCCTGATCGTCCGCCCGCACGAGCTGCAAACCGACTGGCCGGTGCAGGCGGCGGAGGCGCTACGGGTGGATCACCTGCAAGCCGTGCTGGAGACCCCGCCCGAGGTGCTGCTGATCGGCACCGGCGAGGTGCAGCGGTTTCCGGACCGTGCGGTCTGGCGCCACCTGCGCGCGCAGGGGCTGGGCGTGGAGATCATGGATACCGCGGCGGCCTGCCGCACCTACAACCTGATCATGGCGGAGGGTCGCGACGTCGCCGCGGCCCTGATCATCGACGGGTAGTCGGACCACGGTCCCGGGAAACCGGGTCAGGAGTTCGGCAGGACCTCGTCGCCCTTCATCCCGCGCGATTCGAGCAACTTGCGCAGCCGCTTGAGGGCATCCATCTGGATTTGCCGCACGCGTTCGCGGGTCACACCAATCTCTGACCCGACCTGCTCCAGCGTCGAGCGTTCGAAACCGTGCAGCCCGAACCGGCGCACCAGCACCTCGCGCTGCTTGTGGTCGAGTTCCGCCAGCCAGGCCTCCACCAGATGGTGGAGGTCCTGATCCTCCAGCAGTGTGGAGGGCTCCGGGGCATTCGCATCGGCCAGGATATCGGTCAGCGAGCGATCCCCGTCCGGGCCTGATGGCAGGTCCATCGAGGTCGAGGGTTCCGACATCGCGCGCAGCTTCTGGATCTCGGCCACCGGCTTGCCGAGGCGCTGTGCCAGCTCCTCTTCGCTCGGGTCGCGACCGAGTTCCTGGGTCAGGTTACGCGCGATCCGCGCGTGCATGCGCAGTTCCTTGCTGACATGCACGGGAATGCGGATCGTCCGCCCCTGATTCATCAAGGCCCGTTCGATGGTCTGCCGGATCCACCAGGTCGCATAGGTGGAAAACCGGAACCCCCGCTCCGGGTCGAACTTCTCGACCGCGTGCATCAGGCCGAGGTTGCCTTCCTCGATCAGATCCAGCAGTGGCAGGCCCCGGTTGAGGTAACGCCGCGCGATCTTCACCACCAGCCGAAGGTTGCACTCGATCATGCGCCGCCGACCGGCGTCATCGCCCTGCCGTGCCAGCCGCGCGTACTTGCGCTCTTCATCGGGGGTCAGCAGCGGGCGGTACTCAATATCGCGCAGGTAGATCTGGATGGCATCCAGCTCGGCCGGCCGGGCATCACGCAGGGTCTTCGGCCGCACGGGGGCCTCGGTTTCCGGCTCGAGGCCGACCGTGACCTCGGGGGCCACCTGCGCCGCGTCGTCCTCGGCATCTTCAGGATCTTCGGGGGCTTGCATGGACTCGACCGGACGGGCCAGATCTTCGGGCAGCGCCTCCCGGTCTTCGTCCTCGGCCGGGCCTTCGGTCAGGCGTTCGTCATCCAGTTCCGGGTCCACCGGCTGCCGAGTCTTGGCCATGTAGTGTCCTGCTCTTGATCGCTTCAGCGATCCGGGAGATAGCGCGTCGGGTCTACCGGCGTCCCATCCACCCGGATCTCGAAATGCAGCATCGGGCGCTCGGCCCCCGACGAGCCCAGACGCGCGATCGTGTCACCCGCCTGCACCCGGTCACCCTCCGAAACCAGCAGTTCATCGTTGTGCCCGTAGGCGCTGAGGAACCGCGCATCGTGTTTGAGGATGACCAATCGACCATACCCCACGAGACCGCCGCCTGCATAGACCACTTCGCCGGCCCGCGTCGCGCGGACGTGATCTCCACGTTCGCCGCCGATTGCCAGGCCTCGCCGCGTGCCGCTACTGGAGAAGCCGCGCAATACCTGACCGTCCGCGGGCCATTGCCAGCCCCCCGGATCGGCCGGCGCCGAACTCGGACTGGAACTCCAACTGCTGGAGGTCGAGCTGGACGCCCCACTGCTGGAGCTGCTGCCACGCCCGGAACTGCCGGACGAGGACGATCGCGAACTCGACGTAGACGAAGCCTGCGGTGCGCTGGGCGGGGTCGAGCGCGCCGCGCCGCGCAGCCGCAGGCGTTGCCCGGGGTGGATCACATAGGGGGCATCGATCGCGTTGCGCCGCGCAAGGTCGCGCCATTCGAGGCCATAGCGCTGGGCAATGCGATAAAGCGTCTCGTTGCGCTGCACGACGTGCGTATCCGGCATCGAGGCCCCGCTCCCGCTGGGGGCCCGCGCCGCGCAACCCGCCAGCGTGCCCACGATCAGGGCCAGCAGTACGATCGTCAGCACCCCCTGAACCGCGTGCAGGCGCATCGGTCAGTCCATGACCAGGTAAACCGCCATCGCCGCGACCAGCAGGATCACTGCCGCCCAGCCCAGGCGTTCCATGTACGGGCGCAGGTGCTGCTCCGCGCGCGGGCCGGCCCAGGCCATGAACAGCGCCACCAGAAAGAAGCGCAGCCCGCGCCCGACCAGCGAGGCGATGAAAAATGGCAGCAGGGCCATCGACAAGGCACCGGCGGTCACGGTGAACAGCTTGTAGGGGATCGGCGAAAAACCGGCAATCAGCACCACCCATACCCCCCAGGTCGCGAACCAGGCCTCGGCCTGGCGCAACTCCTCGCCATACCCCACCTGCTGCAACCAGGGGCCGATCCACTCGAACGCCAGCCAGCCAATCAGGTAACCCAGCAGACCGCCCAGGGCAGAAAACAGGGTCGTCAGCGCGGCCAGACGCCAGGCGGCGCGCGGGCGAGCGGCCGCCATGGGCGCGAGCATCACGTCCGGCGGGACCGGAAAGAACGAGGACTCGGCGAACGAAAGCCCGGCCAGATAGCGCGGCGCATGGGGGTGACGCGACCATCCCATCACCCGGTCATAAAGGGGCTCGAAGAGCTTCATCGGCGCCACACCACCATCGGCTCAGTCACACCCACCCGGAAGGGGCGCCACCCGCGTCACTGCTCGGCCCCCGGCAGCATGGGCACGAACATCACGGCATCCAGGATGTCGCGCACGTAGGCCTCCTCCGTCCGGGTGTAGCGCACCAGTTGCTGGCGCCCGTCCGGACCCTCCACCGGCGCGACCAGTCGGCCGCCCAGCGCCAGCTGGGTCAGCAGCGCCTCCGGCACCTCCCGGGGCGCGGCGGTCAGGATGATGCCGTCGAACGGCCCCTTCTCCGGCCACCCTTCTCCACCATCGCTGTGGCGCAGGTTCACGTTGTTGATCCCGAGACGGCTGAGGAGCTCGCGCGCGTTACGGCTCAGCGCCTGGATGCGTTCTACCGAAAACACCCGATCCACGATCTGAGCCAGCACGGCGGCCTGATAGCCCGAGCCCGTTCCGATCTCCAGGACCGTGCGCGGGCGATCACCCTCCAGCAGGGCCTCGGTCATCCGCGCGACGATAAAGGGCTGGGAAATGGTCTGGCGATGACCGATCGGCAAGGCCGTGTTCTCGTAGGCGCGGTGTCCCAGGGCCTCTTCCACGAACAGGTGGCGCGGGATGCTGCGCACCGCCTCCAGGACCCGCGGATCGCGAATCCCCTGCCCCTCCAGGATCCGGACCAGGCGATCGCGCGCCCGCTGCGAGGTCAGGCCCGCGCCGGCGGCATCAGGAACCATGCCCAGCCTCCGGCAGGGAGTCGTCCAGCCAGCGCCCTACCGTGTCGATCGCGTCAAAGCGGGTCAGATCCACCTGGATTGGCGTGACCGAGACATACCCCTCGCGCACCGCATGGAAATCCGTACCCGGCCCCGCATCCTGTTCCGAACCGGCCGGCCCGACCCAGTAGATCGGTCGCCCGCGGGGATCCTCGTCCGCGATCATCGGCTCGGCCCGGTGGCGATGCCCCAGGCGCGTGGCCTGGACCCCGCGGATCTCGGCGCGCGGCAGATCGGGGACGTTCACGTTCAGGATCGTGGCCGCCGGCAGCGGCACGCGATTGATGCGGTCCAGCAGCTCGACCACCACGCTCGCGGCGGCGTCGTAATGGTGCAGGTCCGGCCCCACCAGCGAGACCGCGATTGCCGGGAGCCCCAGGAAGCGCCCCTCCATCGCGGCGGCGACTGTGCCCGAATACAGTACGTCGTCCCCCATGTTGGCACCGGCATTGATGCCGGAGATCACCACGTCGGGCTCCTGTTGCAACAACCCGGTGATCGCCAGGTGCACGCAGTCGGTCGGCGTCCCGTCGACCTGCACGTCGCCCCCCTGAAGGTGACGCGTACGCAGCGGTCGTACCAGGGTCAGACTGTTGCTGGCACCACTGCGATCGCGGTCGGGCGCCACCACATGGACCTCGGCAATCCGGCGCAGATGCGTCGCCAGGCACTGAATGCCCGGGGCGTGAATTCCATCGTCGTTGCTAACCAGAATGCGCATGCAGGAAAGGGGCCGTTGAGAGGGCTCTTAATATACTGGAAACCGTCCGGGCCGGGCCCGTCGATCGACACGATCGCGCCCGCCCCCCGAAAAGTGCGAGTATCCTGCCATGAACTCCGGGGATGATCCCAACGATTTCGACGAATTCCTGCAGGCGGTTGGCAACGTTCGTCGACTCCACAGCGATCAGGCCGACGTGCGTCCGCCGCGACCCTCCGCCCGGGCCCGCCAGCGCGACGCCGACGAAGCCCGGGCCCACGCCGACTGGCTCAGCGATCCACTCAATGCCGCCGACCTGCAGCCCGGCGATGAGCTCCGCTTCGCGCGCCCCGGTATCAGCCAGCGGGTATTCCGCAAGCTGCGCGGCGGGCATTACCGCATCCAGGACGAGATCGACCTGCACGGCCTGTTCGCTGACGAGGCGCGCCGCGCCATCGGCCTGTTCCTGGACGATGCCCGCCGGGAAGGTGCCCTGTGCGTCCGCATCGTGCATGGCAAGGGACTGCGCTCGCGCCAGCAAGGCCCCGTGCTCAAGGGCCTTACCGACCACTGGCTGCGCCAGCGCGACGATGTACTGGCCTTCTGTTCCGCACGCCCGGCCGACGGCGGAACCGGGGCCGTCTACGTCCTGCTCAAACGCCCGCGCAACCCGGATGCCGCTCGCTGAATCCACGCGCACACGGGCCGTGGCCGTCGCAACCAACGGCGCACTCACATACGGCCCTTGCCATATTCGCAATTTGCGATATTCACGCTTAGACTGAGTTGAAACTTGTGAGGTGTTTTCCGGAATCCACCAGGGAAGCGCGAGCCCGACGGGCTAACCTTTCCGTACGCCCTTCCTTGCATTCCAACCACGATCGGTCCATGCTTTGTACAGCTCTTGTATAGGTACAGGACGCAACGGACTCTGCACTGCGAGGTATTTGCCATGAAGAACTGGAAGCTTGCCCCCCTGGCCCTCGGCCTGATCGCATTCACCGCCGGCAGCGGCTACGCCAGTGCCGACACGATGCCGCAGCTGAGCCAGGATGATCTGCAGGAACGCATCGCCGCCAATCGTGACGCCATCCAGAAGTTCGCCAGCACCCTGCAGGGCGAGCTGATGTCCGCCATGCAATCCGGCGGCCCGACCGAGGCGATCCAGGTCTGCAACGAACGCGCCCCCGAGATTGCACGTGACATCTCGGCGGAGACCGGCATCGAGATCGGTCGCACCAGCCTGAAGCTGCGCAACCAGAACAACGCCCCGGACCGCTGGGAGCGCCTCACCCTGCAGGGCTTCGAGGCCCAGCACGCGGCCGGTACCCCGGCCGCGGATCTCCCGCCCCGCTTTGGCGTGGTCGAGGCCGAAGACGGCGAGCCGCGCTTCCGCTTCATGGCGGCCATCCCGACCGGCGGGGCCTGCCTGACCTGCCACGGGTCCGAGGTCAGCGGCGATGTAAAGCACGCGCTGGAACGCCTGTACCCCGAAGATCAGGCGACCGGCTTCCGCGAGGGTGACGTGCGTGGCGCCTTCACCGTGACTCAGGAGATGTGAATCTTCGTGTGGCTCCGGCGAACCGCCCGGGCCCTATCCAGAAAGGCCGCCTCCGGGCGGCCTTTTTTATGTCCGCACCACGCGAAAACATCCCGGCGGGTGTCCGATTGTTGAACACAGTGGCACCGGAACGTGCTATTTTCGTGCCATACAAGCGCGGAGGTTGCGCCCGGTACGGGGCCCTGGCGCGCTCGACTCGCACACCAGATCGCCACACGTTTATGACCCGAACGATAGACGCCGAACTCCTCGCCCTCGCCGTGGATGCCTCCAACGACGGCATCGTCATTGCCGAGCGCGAGGGCGACGACAACATCCTGATCTATGTGAATCGGGCCTTCGAAGAACTCACCGGCTATCGCTCCGAAGAGATCCTCTACCGCGATTGCCGGTTCCTGCAGGGCAACGACACCGATCAGGAGGTGCGCCAGGAGATCCGCGCGGCCATCGAGGAAAACCGCCCGTGCCGCGTGACCCTGCGCAATTACCGCAAGGACGGCAGCCTGTTCTGGAACGAACTGTCGCTGACCCCGGTATTCAACGACGAGGACCGGCTCACCTACTACATCGGCATCCAGAAGGACATCACCGACCGCGTAGAGGCCGAACAACGCGCCGAACGCGCCGAAAGCAAGCTCAAGAACTCCGCCTGA
>JBJHBC010000011.1:8650-18378 GCA_050485285.1 Thioalkalivibrio sp. | reverse complement strand
CGCGCCCGTTCCAGGTTGTCGCGACCAAAGCGCTGCGCGCCGAAGTAGTTCGGGATGCCGCCATCGCGCACCGCCGCCAGGATCGTTTCCGCCGCCGCCCGATCACCCTGCACGGCGCCCAGCCGGATCTCGAAGCGGTTGCCGGCCAGGTGGCCGGTGCGCAGCTTGCGCGCGTGTCGCACCACGCGCAGCACTCGCATCCGGCTGCCCGTCGCCTCGGCCTCCTGCGCGGCATTCCAGGCCTCGGCCCGGCCGGCCCAGTCAGGCTCGGACTCGGGCGGGCACTGCACGCTGAACCACTGGCGGGTAACGGCCTGACGGTCCTTGCGCCCGGCGTAGCTCACCCGGCCGCGTCCCGCACCTGACTCGCGTCCCAGCCATACGGCCACGTCCTCGGAGTTCAGCAGGCGCTTCTCGATCTCCAGCCAGACATGTTCGCCTAGCCCCTCGGGCATCGTGGCGGGTACCTCCTCAACCCGAAAGTCCTCCGGCTGCGCCTTGATCGTCGCGACCAGCGGCGGCAACCACGGGTAGGGAGTGGCGTCGTTTTCGGTTTCCCGGCTCATCGCGGCGGGGCCGGCCGGGCGACATCGTCACGTAGATACTCCGGCTGCGCGTACTCGGGGGCCACGGCCTCGCCGCGCTCCCAGGCGTCCACCCCCAGCAGGGCAACCTCGCGGGCATCCGGCAGCGCGTCGGGATCCACGGCGGCCATGGCCAGCCCCTGCGCGGCCGCCAGTTCGGGGTAGGCGGCGAACGCGGATCCCAGACCCAAACGCTCGCCCTCGGGCCAGGCAGGCGCCAGGCTGGCAGGCGCCCCGACCTGTTCCGCCGCCGTCTCCACGCGCTGCCCCCGGACCGGACAAAGACTCCAGTAAATCTCACCCATGCGCGCGTCCAGCGCCGCCAGTACGGCTGCCGGCCCTCGCCCCTCCCGCAGGGCCTGTTGCGCCAGGGCCTGCAGCGTGGAGACCGGCACCACGGGGCGATCCAGCGCGAAGGCCATCCCCTGCGCCACGCCCAGTCCCAGCCGGACCCCGGTAAAGGCCCCCGGCCCGCGTCCCACCGCCACGCCATCCAGGCTGGCGCGCGGGATATCCGCCTCGCGCAGCAACTGTTCCACCTGCCCCAGGATCAATTCCCCGTGGCGCCGCGCCGCGCGCTCGGCAACGCCAAGGATCTCGCCATCGACATACAGGGCGGCCGAACACTGTTCAGTTGCGGTTTCGAGCGCAATCAGGCGCATGGTGTCGTCTCCCGGGCCTGCTCCAGAAAGCGCAGCGCGGCGGCCGGTTCCCGGGTGCGATGGAACGGCGGCAGGCTGTTGAGAAAGCGCCGGCCGTAGGATTTTCCGGTCAGGCGCGGATCGCACAGGGCCAGGATGCCGGCATCATCGGCATCCCGGATCAACCGCCCCGCGCCCTGCTTCAGGGCCAGCACGGCCTGCGGCAGGGTGAACTCCATGAACGGCGAGCGGCCTTCGGCCTCCAGCGCGGACGCGCGCGCCTGCAGGACGGGATCATTGGGCGCGGCGAAGGGCAGACGGTCGATGATCACGATCGACAGCGCCTCGCCGCGGATGTCCACCCCTTCCCAGAAGCTGTGGGCCCCCAGCAGCCAGGCCGTCCCCGACTCGCGAAACCGCGCCAGCAAATCGCCCCGCGGCTGTTCGCCCTGGACCAGCAGCTCGCGGTCGCGCGGCAGTTCGGCGCGCAGGATGGCGGCCGCCTCCTGCAAGGCCCGATGACTGGTGAACAGGAAGAACCCGCCCCCCGGGTTGTCCCGCAACAACGGCCACGCCCAGGCAATGCAGGCCCGGGTATACCCCGGATCGTTGGGATTGGGCAGCGGTGGCTGCGGATGAACCAGGCAGGCCTGACGGGGAAAATCGAAGGGGCTGTCCAGGCGTTCGCTGGCCACGTCTGCGGGGAGCCCGAGCCGCCGCGCTGCATGACTGAAGTCCTCCCCGACGGCCAGCGTGGCCGAGGTAAAGACCCATGCCGCCGGGCGCGCGGCCCGGCGCTGCGCAAGCGGACGCGCCGCATCCAGTGGCGTCCGATGCAGCGTCAGGCTCTGGCTGAAGCGCTCCGCCCAGGCCACGGTATCCGGGGTCTCCTCGCGCCATTCGCGCAGGCGCTCCAGCAACAGGGCGCTGCGCCCGCGCAGCTGCTCCAGCCCCGGCGCCCGTGCCGCGGCGGCCTCCAGGGCGTCCCCGACAAACCCCAGGGTCGCGTCGAGGCGGTCGAGCAACGGATCCAGACCACCCTCCGGGTTGACCGACTCCCAGCTGGAACGCCCCTCCCAGGTCCGCGAGGCCTCGAGGCACTCGGCGACGCACGCCTCCAGTTCCGCGACCCGCTGGCGAATGTCCAGCATCTCCGGCGCATGCTGCTCCTGTTCACGCCGCGTGTCCCGCGCCAGCTCCCGCAGGGCACGCGTGCCAACGGCGATCCCGAAAAACGATCCGGCAATATCCGGCAACTGGTGCGCCTCGTCGACGATCACCGCGTCCACCTCGGGCAGCAGTTCTCCGAAGCCCTCCTCCTTCAGGGCCATGTCCGCGAGCAACAGGTGGTGATTGACCACCACCACGTCCGCCTCCTGGGCACGCTTGCGCGCCTGCACGACAAAGCAGTCGGTGTAGTTCGGGCATTCCCCGCCCAGGCAGTTGTCCACGGTCGAGGTGACCTGCGGCCACAGTCGCGAGTCCTCCGCGAGGATCCCGGCCAGCCCCAGATCCCCGGTGTCACTGGTGCGCGCGAACCGCTGCAGGGCCTCGATCACCGGCAACTGGTCACGGCGCACCCCGCCGCCGGTCGCGCCGCCCGCCTCCGCCGCGGCCAGTTCCAGGCGATAGTGGCAAAGGTAGTTGGCCCGGCCCTTCAGCAGGGCTGCGCGCGGGCGATAGCCCAGCGCCTCGCAGACCACGGGCAGGTCGCGTTCGAAGAGCTGGTCCTGCAGGGTCTTGGTACCGGTGGAGATCAGGGCGCGGCGGCGCGCCTGCAGGATCGGCACCAGATAGGCGAAGGTCTTGCCCACCCCGGTGGCCGCCTCGACCAGCAGGGCGGTGGGTGCGGTGGCCAGGGCCTCCTCCACCGCTACGGCCATGCGCTGCTGCGGCTCGCGCGGGCGGAAGCCGGCAACGGCCTCCGCCAGGTCGCCCCCCGGGCTCAGGGCGTGAACGGCCGCCGATCCCGCCGCCGCGTCAGACAACGTCGGCTTCCAGACGGCGGATCGCCTCGCGGGCCTCCTCGGCACCGGCGGCATCGCCCCGGGCCTCGCGCGCCGCGAGGATCACGCGCCAGTTCTTCAGACCCAGCTCGCGGTCGGTCCCACCCGCCAGCCGCAGGGAACGCTCCGCCAGGCGCTCGGCCTGTTCATGGCGGCCCTGTTCCAGGCGCAGCGCGGCCATCTGATGCCACAGACCCGCATCCCGTGGCGCGATGCGCAGGGCCCGCTCCAGGCGTTGTTCCGCGCGCGCGGTATCCCCGGCCTGGCGCGCCGACTCGGCCTGCTGGGCCAGCTGCAGGGCCGCGCCGGGGGTCGGCTCGCGTTCCGGCTCGGGCGCATCACGCTCCTCTTGCGCCGGATCCTCATCAGCGGCCCTCTCGGCCGCATCGGGCGAGGGCGTGCCGGCATCGCGTGGCGCCGGGGTCGCGCAGGCTGCCAGTACAAGCGCCAGCGCAACGACACCCGCGCCCTGCAGTGCCCGCCAGCCGCCGTCGGCCGTCCAGGCCTCCCGGGACCGGTCTTCTGCGATACGGAACATCTTCAACGAAATAACCTCTCGAACCAGCCCTGCGAGCCGGAATTACTGCCCAGGTCGCACTCGGCACGCCCTTCGGGCCCCGAATTCTGCCAGAACGGCAGCGTCTTCACCGCCTCGCAGGCATGATCCTCGTTTTCCACCCGCAGGCCCGAGGCCAGGTCCACCTGCTGATAGCCCACGCCCGGGTGGCCTCCCAGCCGCAGGGACTGCACGCCCACCCCGGCCATGATCTCCGCCCAGACCGGCGCGGCGGAGACGCCACCGGTAAGTCCAGTCGGGCGATTGTCGTCCATCCCCAGCCAGACCACCGCCACATGCCGATCATCGAAGCCGGCGAACCAGCTGTCCCGGAAGTTGTTCGTGGTACCGGTCTTGCCGGCCACCACCTGACCGTTCAGCCGCGCCGCGATCCGCCGCCCGGTCCCCTCGCGAGTCACGTCGTGCAGGGCATGGGTCAGCACGCGCACGGAACCATCCGACACCGCCCCCTGAAGCGACAGGCCGTAGTGCGACAGGACCTCGTCGTTCTGGTCCAGGACATCCCGGATCACCCGGGTACCCGTCGCGTAGCCGCCGTTCGCCAGCGCCTGGTAGAGCCCGGCCACCTCCAGCGGCGACAGCTCGATCGCGCCCAGCGCCAGCGAAGGCAGCGGGGCTGGCGTCCGCTGCAGCCCCAGCGTCTGCAGCAGGTTGACGACCTGGGAGATGCCGATCTCCTCCGCCAGGCGGACGGTCGCCACGTTGTAGGACTGCACCAGGGCCTCCCAGGCCGTGACCGTCCCCCGGTTCTCGCGATCGAAATTGCGCGGCGTCCAGGGCTCCCCGTGCGGCAACTGCAGGGTCAGCGGGCTGTCATCCAGGAGGGTCGCCAGGGTGTAACGATCCGGGTTGGTCAGGGCGGCCAGGTAGACGAACGGCTTGATCACCGAGCCCACCTGACGCTGGGCCTCCACGGCCCGGTTGTACCCGGGATAGCGCGGGTTGCGGTCCCCCACCACCCCCAGCACTTCGCCCGCCTGCGGATCGGTCACGACCGCCGCAGCCTGCAGGTGGTCGAGGTCGGAACCGCCCCCGCGGCTCCGGATCAGTTCGTCCACGCCCCGCACCAGACGATCCTCCAGCCGCATCTGCACCACCGGATCCATGGTCGTGAAGATCCGCAGGCCCTCGCTGCGCAGATCCTCGTCGGCGTAGTCGGCCCGCAGCTCCCGCCGCACCAGGTCGAGAAAGGCCGGGAAACGGCTGCGCCCCTCCGGCATTACCGGGGAGACATCGAGTGCGGTTGCCAGGGCCCGATCCACGCGTTCGCGACTCGCCAGACCGGTCTCCGCCATCGCCTCCAGGACCCGATCCCGGCGCTGCGTCGCCCGCTCCGGGAAGCGGCGCGGATCGTAATAACTCGCGCCCCGCGCCAGACCGACCAGCAGCGCCAGCTGATCCAGGCGCAGTTCGTTCAATGGACGCTGATAGTAGAACTGGGCCGCCTGGCCAAAGCCATGGATCGCCCGCTCGCCGGTCTGCCCGAGGAACACCTCGTTCAGATACGCCTCGAGGATCTCCCGCTTGTCGTAGCGGTGTTCCAGCAACAGGGCCATCACCGCTTCATTCAGCTTGCGGCTCAACGTCTGCTCGCGGGTCAAATAGAAGTTCTTGACCAGCTGCTGGGTCAGCGTGCTGCCCCCCTGGACCGTGCGACCGGCACGCAGGTTGGCAACCGCCGCGCGTCCGATGCCCACCGGATCAATCCCGCGATGCGACATGAACCGCCGGTCCTCGATC
Organism: Thioalkalivibrio sp.; assembly: GCA_050485285.1. GTDB lineage: Bacteria > Pseudomonadota > Gammaproteobacteria > Ectothiorhodospirales > Ectothiorhodospiraceae > Thioalkalivibrio. The sequence continues at coordinate 12,830 of JBJHBC010000011.1, read as the reverse complement.
GCCAGCAGCGCCCCGATCAGCTCGCGCGGCACCTCATCGATATCGACCAGGATGCGATCCTCGCCATGGGTCGGATAGATGCTGCCAATCAGCAACGGCTCCACCCGCATCAGGTCCACATTGCGGCCCCCGGACTGCTCCGCCACCGACTGCACCCGGCCGTTGGCCAGGCGCACGCGCACCGAATGGGCCGGCTCCGGACCGTCGCCGAACGTAAACGGCCGCGTGGTCAGCCGCACGGTACCGCCGCTGACGTGAAACTCGCCCGGGCCCGAACCCTCCGGCGTCTCGCGATAATTCAGCGCGCGCAGCTCCATCTCCAGCGCATCCGCCGTCAGCGGGCGACCGGCATACAGCTCCAGCGGCCGCGCATACACCCGGGCCGGTAAAGCCCAGCGCTGACCCTCGAACCGTTCGCGGATCTCGCGGTCCAGATGATGGACATAGAGCCCCCCGATCCCCACGGCGGCCAGCAGCAGGCCGGCCAGGGCCCAGCCCCCCGCGCCCAGCAGGCGCCGGACCCGCCCCCTGCGGGGCGCGCTTCGATGACGGGGACGCTGGCTGCTCTTTCGTGGCATGGACTGGCTGGGGGGCGACGTGACCGGAACGGCTGCAATGGTAACCTGACCGACAAGCAAAAACGGGTGCATGCCCGGCGATTCCGGGAAAAACATCCGGCGCCGACGCCCGCCCGCCTGCACCTCCAAGCGGAGCCCCCATGACCGAACTGGAACAGCACCAGAACCGCCTGCGCCAACTGGTCCAGGGCAACGGCTTCCCGACGCCCCTGCCGGACACGGGGGCGGTGCGGACCATCGAGACCCATATCTCCACCGTGATCCTCGCCGGCGACGAGGCCTACAAGTTCAAGAAACCGCTGGATCTCGGCTTTCTCGACTTCTCCACGCTGGACGCCCGCCGCCATTACTGCGAGACCGAGCTGGCGATCAACCGCCGTCTGGCGCCCCAGCTCTATCGGGAGGTCGTGACCCTCAATGGTGACAACGCGCATCCGGTCATCAATGGCGACGGCCCCGTCCTCGACTACGCCGTGCGCATGCGCCGGTTCGACCGCGAGCGCCAACTGGACCGACTACTGGACCGGGACCGGCTCCCCACGGCGGCCATGGATGCGCTCGGTCACTACATCGCGGCCTTCCATGAGCGCACCGAGCGGACTGATGCTCAATCGGCGTACGGGACCGCCGAGGCCGCGACCCAGCCCATGCTGGACAACTTCCCGGCCCTGTCCGAATCGGTCACCGGCGCCTCGGATCGAGCGCGCCTCGAGCGCCTGGAACAATGGACACGATCGGAAATCCATCGGCTGTGGCCCCTTCTTCAAGAACGACATGATGCCGGGTTCGTGCGCCACGGCCATGGTGACCTGCACCTTGGAAATCTGGTCTACGTCACGGGCGAGGATGGCGACGAGGTCCCGGTCGCCTTCGACGCCATCGAATTCGATCCCGCCCTGCGCTGGATCGACGTGATGTCCGAGATTGCCTTCACCACCATGGATCTCCTGGCCCGTCGCGCCCGCGCCCATGCCTGGCGGCTGCTGAATGCCTACCTCGAGGGGCGCGAAGACTTCGAAGGCCTCGCCCTGCTGCCGCTGTACCAGGTCTACCGGGCCCTGATCCGGGCCAAGGTCCAGGGCATACACGGAGCCGAACCCCGGCTGCCGTCCGATGAACAGGCGGCCCACCGCGCCGAGATGAGTCGCTACCTTGCCCTCGCGGACCGGTTGACCGAGCCCGGCTCGCCGCGCCTCGTCCTGATGCACGGCGTCTCCGGCAGTGGCAAGACCGTCGTCAGCACCCAGGTGCTGGAGGCCCTGGGGGCGATCCGGCTGCGTTCCGACATCGAGCGCAAGCGGATGGAGGGGCCGGTGGACTACAGCGCCGCCGGGCGCGCCCGGATCTACGAACACCTGCTCGAGCGCGCGGAACACCTGCTGTCGCTCGGGCTGACCGTCGTCGTGGATGCCACCTTCCTCACCCGCGAGCAACGTGCTCCGTTCCAGGCCCTGGCCCGGCGCCATGCGGCCGGGTTCGCCGTGGTCGCCTGCCAGGCGCGCGACGATGTCCTGCGCGAGCGCCTGGAGCGCCGCGCCCGCGCGGGCAGCGACGCCTCGGATGCCGGTATCGAGGTCATGCAACAGCAGCAGCCCCAACAGGAATGGCCGACCGATGCCGAAGGCTGCATCGAGGTCGCCCCGGAGGCACCGCTCGACCCCGATGCCCTCGCACACCGCCTGCTCCAGCCCGTCGCAACCTGAGCAACGCGCTACAATGAGGCCCACGAGCACCACAGTCCGCCCGGAAACCGGAGACACCCCATGCATCGTTGCCGTACTGGCCCGTTCGACCGCCTCCGCCAGACCTTCGCACCGCTCGCCGCCTGCGGGCTGCTGGTGCTGGGCTCCGCGGCCCAGGCCGATGCCCTGCTCCACTATGTGGACGACGAAGGGCTGGAGAGCCAGATCCTGGTGCGTGGCGACATCGTTCGGATGGAGCTGAACGAGGCGATCAGCGGCACCTCCGGCTATATGCTGTTCGACGCCACCAACGACCGGCTGACCGTCGTGGACGACACCGAACAGACCTACACCCCGCTGACCCGCGAGGTTATGGACCAGCAGATGCGCGCGATGACCGATATGGTCAGCGATCTGCGCCGTCAGATGGAGCAGCTTCCGCCAGAGGTCCGCGAGCAACTGGAAGAACAACTGGGCATCGGTGCGGAAGGCTTCGATGCCGAAATCAGCACCCGGGCCACCGGCGAGCAACGCGAGATCGGCGATTTCGTCTGCGACGAACACGAGGTCCTGATCGACGGTCAGGTGCAGAGCACGGTCTGTGTGTCGGACCCGGCCCGTCTGGGGCTGAACGAAGACGACTTCGCCACCCTGGGCGCCCTGATGGATCGCCTGTACGAACTGTCCCTCAGCGCCCTCGAGGCCGGTGGCCCGATGGCCTCGCAGATGGGCGCGTCCCTGCTGCCGCGCGTGGATGGCATCCCCCTGGAGGTCAGCGAACACGACGGCGTGACCACCCGCCTCGCGGGCATCTCCACCGACGACCTGAGCCCCGAGCTCTTCACCGTCCCCGACCGCTATGCCGAACGCGACCTTTTCTGACGCCGCCCTGCGCCGCTTGCCCCTCGCCCTGGTAGGCAGCGGCCTGCTGTTCCTCGCGGCCTGCAGCGCCGGCCCCGAGCCGCGCGGCGCGGACACCGCCAGCACCATCGCCACCCCCCAGCCGCTGCCGCAGGGGCCGATGAGTCCCGCGCCCGAGGCCGGTCTGGAGCGCTCGGAGGTGGTCCTCACGGCGCTGGGGCACCTGGACACGCCCTATCGCTACGGGGGAACCGACGCCTCCGGACTCGACTGTTCCGCCCTGGTGCAGCGCGCCTACCGCGAGGCCGGACGCAACGTGCCGCGTACCACCCGTGACCAGGCCCGGGCCGCCACGCGGCGCGACGGTGCCCCGACGCCGGGTGACGTCGTGTTCTTCGCGATCAACGGGAGTCAAATCGATCACGTCGGGGTCTACGTGGGAGACGGACGTTTCGTACATGCACCCAGCTCCCGGGGCCAGGTGCGTATCGAGCAACTGGACAACCCCTACTGGGCACCCCGAACCCGTTTTGCCGGTCACTTTTTCGACTGAAACCGGCACCCCGGAAACTGCGCTGCCGGTCGCCCCGACGGGCGCTGGCGGCACAACCCGCTCCCGCTCATCCAGCCTTCGAACCCGCTACCTGAGGAAGGAACCATGAAAACGACCAACCCCGTAACACGCGCATTGCGAACCTCGGCCCTCGCCATCACCCTCGGGCTTGGCGTCGGCTTCGCCACCAGCACCGCGCACGCATTCGGCCCCGAGACCGTGATCGAGACCGAGGAACGCGTGGTGTACAGCATCGAGGGCGAGTTCGACTTCTACTACGAGATGATCGAGGACGCCATCGCCGCCGAGGGACTGGTGATCAACAATCGCGGCTACATTGCGGACATGCTGGACCGCACCGCCGACCAGGAAAGTGGCGAAGGCCTGTACCTGAACGGCATGTCCGTGGACTTCTGCAGCGCCACCTACTCGCGCGCGACCATGGATGCGGACCCGCACAACATCACCTTCTGCCCCTACGTGATCGCGATCTACGAACTCACGGA
>JBJHBC010000011.1:6849-8550 GCA_050485285.1 Thioalkalivibrio sp. | reverse complement strand
TCCTCCCCGACCGCCGGGCCGACAAACTCCACCCGACGCAGGTCGGGGTCCTGCGGTCCGCCATCCTGCAGTGCATTGAGCACGCGATTGGACAGCATGGCCGGATCGTCGTCGTCCTCGCTTGGCGGCAGACGGATCAGCACATCGCGCGAAGTCCCGAAGGTCTGCACCTGGGCCCCGGCAAATCCGCCGGCCGCGAGGGTCTCGCGGATCGGATCCAGCTCGACCGCCTCGGGATAGCCGACCTCCACCAGGGTGCCCCCGGTAAAGTCGATCCCGAAGTTCAAGCCGCGGGTTGCCAGCATGGCGATGGAAGCGAGGATCAGGATCAGCGAGATGGCAATCGTGATCTTGCGCTTGCCCAGGAAATCGATGTTCGATTCGGCGAAATTCAGATGCGGAAGCATGTTCGATCTCCGCTACGGGAAACACTGATCAATGTATACGCTCGCGCTCGAGTCGCTTTTGCGTGCGAACAAGGCGCGGTGACCGCCCTGCCGTCATTCTGCACAAGGGAGCCGCAACGCGGTGCGCACGCAAAAGCGGCCGAGCCCCTTCGGGGTAGGCACCCCAGGTTCCCCGATCCTGCGTTGCGCCGCTTGCGGGTAGATCCACTACCCGCTGCACGACGCGCCTTGTCTCGGCAAACCTGGGATGCCAACGCGAGTGTATCCATTGGTCAGTGTTTCCCTAGATAGACAGGCGCGTCAGTCGACGCTGGCGCCCGTAGGTCAGATTGACGATGGCGCGGGTCACGATGATCGCGGTAAACATCGACGCGATGATCCCGATCGACAGCGTGATCGCGAAGCCCTTGATCGGACCGGTCCCGAACAGGAACAGCACCAGGGCCGCAATCAGCGTCGTCACATTGGCGTCCGCGATGGTCGTGAAGGCGCGGTCATAGCCGGACGAGATCGCCGCCTGCGGTGACAGCCCGTTGCGAATCTCCTCGCGTATGCGCTCGAAGATCAGCACGTTGGCATCCACCGCCATACCGACGGTCAGCACGATCCCCGCGATCCCCGGCAGGGTCAGTGTCGCCTGCAGCATCGACAGTACCGACACGATGAAGATCAGGTTCAGGGCCAGTGCCACGTTCGCGATCAGGCCGAACACGCGGTAGTAGAGGATCATGAAGATCATCACCGCGATAAAGCCGATCACGACCGACTGCATGCCGCGGTCGATGTTCTCCTGCCCCAGGCTTGGCCCCACCGTGCGTTCCTCCACGATGGACATCGGCGCGGCGAGCGCCCCGGCCCGCAGCAGCAGCGCGAGGTTGCGCGCCTCGCGGGTGCTGTCGAGTCCCGAGATCTGGAACCGCCGGCCCAGCGGTTCATTGATGCGCGCCACGTTGATCACCTCTTCGCTGCGCGACGTCCGCAGGACCTGTTCACCGTCTTCCTCCACCGTCTCGGTGGTCGTCTCGATGAACACCGAGGCCATCAGGCGGCCCACGTTGTCCGAGGTCACCCGCGAGAAGATCCGCGCCCCCTGGCCATCCAGGTTGATGAATACGGCCGGCCCGCCGGTATCCTGCGCAATGCCGGAAGAGGCGTCGGTGATGTAGTCACCGGTCAGCATGACCTGGCGCTGCAGCAGTACCGGCGTCCCGTCACGCTCGCGATACAGACGCGTGCCCGACGGGGCCCGGCCGGACTCCGCCGCCTCCATCGGATCCCCGGATTCCGAGACCAG
>JBJHBC010000011.1:1294-6749 GCA_050485285.1 Thioalkalivibrio sp. | reverse complement strand
AGCAGCTGGCCGTCGTCCTGCTCCTCGACCTGCTTCGGCGTCACGCCCTGCGCGCCCAGGATGGTGCCCATCAGCTCCCGGATGTTTTCGTCGATTTCGCCGGTCACCGGATTGCCGATCTGGACCGACGGATCTTCCGGGAACAGGTTGGGAAGGGCGTACAGGCCCGCGCCCAGGACGACCACGACGATCAGGGCGTACAGCCACGCCGGATAGGAATTGCGCATATCGAGAGGACCCTGAAGGGCGGGGTTTAAAGGTCTTTGAGCGTGCCCTTGGGCATCACGGAGGCGACCGACTGCTTCTGCACGGCCACGTTCACACCATCGGCGATATCAACCTTGATGAAGTCGTCGCTGACTTCGGTAATCTTGCCGGCCACACCGCCGTTGGTGACGATCTCGTCGCCCTTGGACAGCGCCTCGACCATGTTGCGATGCTCCTTGGCACGCTTGCTCTGCGGGCGGATGATCAGGAAGTACATGATCGCGAAGAAAATGACGATCATGATCAGGAACTCGATCATGCCGCCGCCGGCGGCTCCGCCTTCCTGGGCATGCGCTGCAGAAATCAGAAAGTCCATCGAAACACTCCGTCTGTCGGTTCGGGTCGAGCCCCGCCCCGCCGCGAAAACCGCAGCCGGACGGCGCAAAAAATAACGCGCGGATTATGGCACAGGCGGGACGTCCATGCCGCGCCGCGCGTAGAAATCGGCGACGAACGCATCGAGCGTCCCCGCCGCGATTGCCTGGCGCAGCCCGCGCATCAGGTCCTGGTAGTAATGCAGATTATGGGTGGTCGCCAGGCGCGAGCCGAGGATCTCGTTGCACTTGTCGAGATGCTTGAGATAGGCACGCGAGTAGTGACGACAGGTGTAGCACCCGCATTCCGGGTCGATCGGCCCGGTATCCTCGCGAAAACGGGCATTGCGAATGCGCAGCACGCCCTCGCGCGTGTAAAGAAAGCCGTTGCGGGCATTCCGGGTCGGCATCACGCAGTCGAACATGTCCACGCCGCGGCGGACCGCCTCCACAATATCCTCCGGTCGTCCCACCCCCATCAGGTAGCGTGGGCGATCCGCCGGCAACAGTGGCAGGGTCACGTCCAGGGTCTGGAGCCGCTCGTCCTCCGGCTCCCCCACCGACAATCCCCCGATCGCATAGCCGTCAAAGCCGATCGCCTGCAGGCCCTCCGCCGATTCCCGGCGCAGCTCGGGGTACATCCCGCCCTGCACGATCCCGAACAGGGCCGCCGGGTTGTCGCCATGCGCCGTGCGCGAACGTGCGGCCCAGCGCAATGACAATTGCATGGAGTGGCGCGCCGCGTCCTCCGTGGCGGGGTACGGCGTGCATTCGTCGAAGATCATCACGATGTCCGAGCCCAGCTCGCGCTGCACCTGCATCGACGACTCCGGCGTCATCAGCACCTTCGAGCCATCCACCGGCGACTGGAAACGCACCCCCTCCTCCGAGATCTTGCGCATCTCGGCCAGCGAAAAGACCTGGAATCCCCCGGAATCGGTCAGGATCGGTCCCTCCCAGTGCATGAAGTCGTGCAGGTCGCCATGCGCGCGGATGACCTCCGTGCCCGGGCGCAGCATCAGGTGGAAGGTATTGCCAAGGATGATCTCCGCCCCGAGTTCGCGCAGCTCTTCCGGGGTCATCGCCTTGACCGTGCCGTAGGTCCCCACCGGCATGAACGCCGGCGTCTCCACTGTCCCGCGTGGAAAATGCAGGCGCCCACGCCGCGCCGGACCATCCGCAGCCAGGTTTTCAAACTCCATTGGAGCCTCCGCTATCGGCGCTCATGCTGGGCGGGAGGTCATCGGCCCGCCCCGGCGCCAGCCACATCGCATCGCCGTAACTGAAGAACCGGTACCGCTGGGCGACCGCATGGGCGTAGGCGTCCAGGATCCGGTGATAGCCCGCGAACGCCGCCACCAGCATCAGCAACGTGCTCTGCGGCAGATGAAAATTCGTCACCATCCGGTCCACCACGCGGAACGTGTAGCCCGGCTGGATGAACAGCCGCGTCTCGCCCTGGAACGGCTCCAGTGCGCCCCCGGCTGCCGCGGTCTCCAGCGAGCGCACGCAGGTCGTGCCCACCGCCACCACGCGCCCGCCGCGGGCCTTGCAGGCCGCCACGGCGGCGCAGGCCTCGGGCGAAACCTCCAGCCACTCCGCATGCATCTCGTGCGCGGCGGTGTCGTCCACCTTGACCGGCTGGAAGGTCCCGGCCCCCACATGCAGCGTCACCGTCGCGGTCTCCACCCCGGCCTCGCGCAGCCGCGCGAGCAGCGCGTCGTCGAAATGCAGCCCCGCGGTGGGAGCGGCGACCGCACCCTCGCGGCGGGCGAACACCGTCTGGTAGCGATCCGCGTCATGGGCCTCGTCGGCCCGCTCGATGTAGGGCGGCAGCGGCACATGCCCGTGCGCGCGCAACAGTGCCAGCACGTCCCCGGCCTCCACCAGGACCAGCCGAAAGAACGGCCCCTCGCGCCCGGTCACTTCAACGGTGAAGGCCTCCGCGAGCCGCAGGCGGCTCCCCACCTTTGGCGCCCGGCTGGCCCGAACCATGGCCAGCACCTGCCCGGTCGATTCGATGCGTTCGACCAGCACCTCGATCTGCCCCCCGCTCTCCTTCTGACCGAATACCCGCGCGGGGATCACCCGGGTGTCGTTCAGCACCAGCAGGTCGCCCGGGCGCAGCAGGTCCTCGATCTCCGCAAACCCGGCATCCCGCGGGCGCTCGTCCTCCAGCACCAGCAGGCGCGACCCCACACGGTCCGGCAACGGATACTGGGCGATCAGCTCCGACGGGAGCTCGTAATCAAAGTCGGCGACACGCATGGCGCGCGATGCTACCACGCGCCAGCCCGCGCGGCGCGGCCTGACCCGCCCCGTGATGCCCGTTTCTGCCGAGGGGAACCTGCGCTACACTACGCACGCGCTGGGTAGAGACGTCTTCTCTTTTTCAGCGCGCGCTGCGCTGCAAACGCGTTTTGCAGCCTGCTTTGGAATCCACCCCCGTTGAGGGCGATTCCGACGGCACATCCGTGTGCCGCGGGGAGACGCCGATCCATCGGCATCGCCCCGGCACCCTACAAGCCGGGATGGCGGAACTGGTAGACGCGCCGGACTCAAAATCCGGTTCTGGCAACAGAGTGCGAGTTCGATTCTCGCTCCCGGCACCATCACTTTCTCGGGCCCGCCGCCAGGGCCCACCCGGGGGATACGACTCCCCGACACCAGGCCGGTGTAGCTCAGTTGGTAGAGCATCTGATTTGTAATCAGAGGGTCGCAGGTTCGACTCCTGTCGCCGGCTCCATTTTTGGGCTCCCATAGCCGGTGGGTGCCCTCATCTGACGTGTATTTTTACCTTGACGAGCGCCCCGCGGGGTGTAATCTCGGGAGTATAAGGTTGTCCAGAAGCGCCCCAGCCGGGCATTCGAGCCCGCAGGCCTGGACCCCGTCCGGGGCGAAGCCCCGCAGACAAACCCCTCGGGCCCTGACCCAAGGAGGCGTCACCATGTCCACAGACCGCTTTTTCATGTTGTTCGCCGGCATCGTCGTGCTGGTCAGTGCCCTGCTTACCTGGCTCGTCAGCCCCTGGTGGCTGCTGCTCGCGGCCTTTATTGGGGTTCATCTGATTCAGGCCGCGTTTACCGGATTCTGCCCCCTCGTCATGATCCTGAAATCCATGGGGCTGAAGCCTGGCGAGATCTTTCGCTGAATCCCCACGGGCCACTTTGGGCTCAACGTTTCCCGCAGGGTGCGACCGCCCCGCACCCCTTGTAATCACGGGCGATAGACTACATATTAGCGATTACTAATACGAAACCCGGAGGCATCATCCATGAGCATTGACCGCATCGTCCTCGCCTTTGCCGGCACCGTCGTGATCATCAGCGCCATCCTCGCCTGGCTCTTCACCCCGATGTGGCTGATCCTGACCCTGTTCGTTGGCTTCAACCTGCTGCAGTCCGCCTTCACCGGCTTCTGCCCGCTGGCGATGATCCTGAAGGCCATGGGCGTGAAGCCCGGGGAAGCCTTCAACTAAGTCCCTCGACCAGAGCACCTCCTCGCGAGGCCCGGGCGCCATTGGCCCCGGGCCTTTTCTTTTGGCGTTCCCCGGTGCGCCGCACGGTGACCTACACTCACGGGAACAACCCCCTGCGCGAGGTGCCCGCATGCGCTTCCGAGACCGCAATGAAGCCGGTGAGCGGCTCGCCCACGCCCTGGACCGTTATCGTGGTCAGCCCGGGGTCGTCTATGCATTGCCTCGAGGCGGGGTGCCGCTGGGCGCTGTGGTCGCCCGGCACCTGGGCATGCCGCTGGATCTTTTGATCCCGCGCAAGATCGGTCACCCGTTCCACCCCGAGTACGCCATCTGTGCCGTACCGGAACACGGCGAACGGGTCTGCAATCCGCGCGAGGCGGAGCGCGTGGATCCCGACTGGCTGGAGCAGGCGGAAGCGCACGAGCGCTCGGAGGCCCGGCGCCGGCGCGAGTTGTACTGCACCACACCCCCGCCGGAGGTGGCCGGCAAACTGGCCATCATCGTCGATGACGGGATCGCGACTGGCCTGACCATGCGCGCGGCGATCCGCGACGCCCGCCAGCGCCGGCCCCGCCACCTCGTCGTGGCCATCCCCGTCGCGCCGGCGGAGACCGCCGCGCTGCTGGAAACCGAGGCAGACGAACTGGTCACCCTGGATATCCCGGAGTATTTCCGCGGGTCGGTCGGGGCTTATTACGAAGACTTCGAGCAGACCTCGGATGACGAAGTCATCGCCTTGCTCGCCTCGGTCCACCAGTCGCAACGCCCCGATGTCTCACGCTGACGAACGCAACGTGACCCTCGTCCTTGACGGCCACCCCCACCAGGGCATCCTCGACCTGCCCGGGTCGCCCGTCGGACTGGTCATCTTCGCGCATGGCAGCGGCAGCAGCCGCCTGAGCCCCCGCAATCACCAGGTCGCTGGCACCCTGCAGGACAGCGGCCTGGCCACCCTGATGTTCGACCTCCTGACCGAGGAGGAGGACCGGACCTACGCCAACCGCTTCGACATCGAGCTGCTCGGCCGGCGGCTGATCCAGGCCTGCCAATGGGCGACGGCACAGCCCACCCTGGCAGCCCTGCCGCAGGGCCTGTTCGGCGCCAGCACCGGCGCGGCCGCTGCCTTGCGGGCCGCCGCGGCCGCGCCACAAGCGATCCGGGCAGTCGTCTCGCGCGGCGGCCGTCCGGACCTGGCGGGTAACGCCCTGGAACGGGTGGAAAGCCCCACGCTGCTGATCGTGGGTGGCCTCGACACCACCGTCATCCAGCTCAATCGCCAGGCGCAGGCGCTGATGCACGCCCGTTGCGATCTGGAGATCATCCCCGGCGCCACCCATCTGTTCGAGGAACCCGGCACGCTGGAGCAGGCGGCGGAACTCGCGGCGGCCTGGTTCCG
>JBJHBC010000011.1:0-1194 GCA_050485285.1 Thioalkalivibrio sp. | reverse complement strand
CCGATATGGATGTGCCCGCTCTCCGCACCGCCGAAACCGGTGCTCATGATGTCGGGGCACATCAGGACTTGCTCGTCACTGAGCCCGTCCGGCACCGGGGTCAGGTTGGCCTGGGCGTTGGGAATGCGCACGTACTCCGCCTGGCAGCCATCGATCGTGTTCCCCAGCTGCCAGCCCCCCATGGCCTTGCCACCGCACTGACTGGAGATGCCTTCCTGGCACGAGTGGCACTGCCCGCAGGGGGTAATGGCCCCCGCGATTACACGCTGGCCCACCGCGTAGCCGGTCACCGCGCTCCCCAGCTGTTCGATCACCCCGACGGGTTCGTGCCCGACGATGCGCCCGGCCTCCACGGGATACTCGCCCTTGAGGATATGAATATCGGTCCCGCAGATCGTGGTGGTCGTCACCCGCAGCAGGGCATCCGTCGGCCCGATCTCCGGGATGGGCCGATCCTGAATCTCGATCCGACCCGGCTCGACGAAAACCGCCGCCTTCATCGTACTCATGCTGGCCTCCTGGGGTTTGGCCGGTTGTTGCATATGGCTTCATGCGCAACCTGTTTATCGAACATAGCAGGCCGTCCGCCTGGTCACTTGGACCGAGCCTTGCGATCGCGACCCGACGATCGCCTGCCGTACAATAAGGCTACATCCGCCGTTCAGGATCGCATGTGATCTCGCTCATCCCCCGCCTGTTTCAACGCGCGCCCGCCCTCGACCCGGAAAGCCGTGCCTGGATCCACGCGGTCTTCGACTGGGCCGGGAACGAACCCCACCTGGGCCCGCTTCTGCGCGAGGCACACCTGGTATTGCCCACGGCCGAGCACTTCCCCGGCCAGGCGGACAACCGGCAGGCGATGGCACAGCTGGTCTTTGATCGCGTTCTGGAGCATGCCGGGCTCGCCGACGGCCCGTTTCGGCTCTCGCATCCCGGCAACCTGATGGACACCCCGGTCCCTTGGGACACCATGGGCACGGCCCGCGCCGCCCCGAACGGAGCGACAGCCCAGAGCGCGGGAGTGGGTATCCCCTACGATCCGGAACTGGTCGCCCATTCCCAGGCCCTGATCGCCCACTTCGCACGCGAGATTGCCCTGCGTCTGCTCGCCACGGCGCGCCAGACCCCACCGGCCCTGGAAGGCAACGAGGCGCACATCGCGGAGCTTCTGGCCACCCGCATGGGCTTCGGCGT
>JBJHBC010000010.1:26297-31442 GCA_050485285.1 Thioalkalivibrio sp. | reverse complement strand
GTCGGCTTGTGCGACTTCATCGGCGAGTGGCAGGGATCGTGGTACATGTACTGCACCCCCTTGAGCCCCTCGAGCTTCACGCCCTTCTCCATCAGGTACTCGTGGATGTCGAGCAGGCGGCAGCCCGGGAAGATCCGCTCGAACTCGTACTTCAGCAGCTGATCCATGCAGGTCCCGCAGGACACCACGACGGTCTTGATGTCGAGGTAGTTGAGCGTGGTCGCCAGCCGGTGGAACAGCACGCGATTCTCGGTACTGATCTGCTGGCCCTTCTCGAAGTCGCCGCCGGCGTTCTGCGGATAGCCACAGCACAGGTAGCCCGGGGGCAGCACGGTCTGCGCCCCCACGTCGTAGAGCATGGCCAGCGTCGCCAGTCCCACCTGGCTGAACAGGCGCTCGGATCCACAGCCGGGGAAGTAGAACACCGCATCCGAATCCAGATCGGTCTTCACCGGGTCGCGCAGGATCGGCACATAGCGCGAATCCTCCAGCCCCAGCATCTGGCGCGTGGTCTGGCTCGGCAGGCCGGCCGGCATCGGCTTCTTCACGAAGTGCACCACCTGCTCGTGCACCGGTGCCTTGCCGGTGGTCGAGCGCGGGGTCTTGCCCTCGCCGGTCAGGCCGAGTTTCTTGAACGACCAGTGGCCCAGACGCTGGGCGGCGTAGCCCATCTGGATCGCGCCCTTGCGGATCCCCTTGATGGTGGCCGGATCCTTCGCGTTGAGGAAGGCCATGGACATCATGGTCGCCGGCGTCGCCTTGCGCTTGCCCTTCTTGTTCAGGATCGAACGCATGTGCATGGTCACGTCGCCGAAGTCGATGTCGACCGGGCACGGGTTCAGGCACTTGTGGCAGATCGTGCAGTGATCCGCGACGTCGTTCATCTCCTCGAAGTGATTGAGCGACAGCCCGCGGCGGGTCTGCTCCTCGTAGAGGAAGGCCTCGACGATCAATCCGGTGGCCAGGATCTTGTTGCGCGGCGAGTAGAGCAGGTTGGCGCGCGGGACGTGCGTGTTGCACTCCGGCTTGCACTTGCCACAGCGCAGGCAGTCCTTGATCTCGTCGTTGAGATCGCCCAGCTCGCTCTGCTCCAGGATCAGCGCCTCCTGCTTCACCAGACGCAGCGAAGGCGTGTAGGCATTGGAGAGCCCGGAGCCCTCGAGCAGCTTGCCGGCGTTGAACACGCCGTTCGGATCGACCTGCTTCTTGTACTTCGCGAACGACTCGATGCGCTCGGGTTCCAGGTACTGCATCTTGGTCAGGCCGATCCCGTGCTCGCCGGAGATCACCCCGTTCAGCTCGCGCGCCAGGCGCATCACGTCGTCCACCAGACGCTCGGCCTGGTGCATCATCTGGTAGTCGTTGGAGTTGACCGGGATGTTGGTGTGCACGTTGCCGTCGCCCGCGTGCATGTGCAGGGCGATGAACAGCCGGCTGGTCAGCACGCGGTCATGGATCGCCGCCAGGCGCTTGCGCACCGGCTCCAGCTGATGGCCACCGAAGATCTCGAACAGCGGACGCTCGACCTCGGCCCGGTAGGAGATCCGCAGGCTGCGCCGCAGTAGCAGGTTCATCAGCTTGTCGTGGTCGCGGCGGTCGGCGCGGGCCGGCTCGTCGAGCAGCTCGTCGCACTCCGCGGCCTGGGTGAAGAAGTTGTCGGCGATCGCCTCCCAGCGCTTCTTCACCGCCTCCAGCACCTCCACCGCGCGCTCGCGTTTGGACTCGAACCATTGCTGGCCCTCGCCGCCGGTGTCCTCCAGCAGCTCGCGCAGTTCCGGATGGTCGCCGCGCATGCACTCCAGCACCTCGTCGACCATGGTCAGCTTGTTCTTCAGCGACTCGCGCACGTTCAGGGATTCGATCCCCTCGGTGTACTCCGCCAGGCGTTCCAGCGGGATCACCACGTCCTCGTTGATCTTGAAGGCGTTGGTGTGGTGGGCAATCGCCGCGGTGCGGGCGCGATCCGCCCAGAAGCGCTTGCGCGCCTCGGGGCTGACCGCAATGAAGCCCTCGCCGTTTCGGGCATTGGCCGCGCGCACCATCTGCGCGGCCAGCCGGCCGAGTGCGTCCTCGTTGTCGGAGACGATATCGGCGACCAGGACCATCTTGGGCAGGTCGCCGCGGGCGCCCTTCGGGGTGTACTTCACGGCGCGCACGTAGCGTTCGTCCAGGTGTTCCAGCCCGGCCAGCAGGACCTCGTCCTCGGCATCCACCGCGTCCTTGATCTCGACAATCGCCGGAACCGCCTGGTGCAGGTCGGTCCCGTAGAACTCGAGGCACACCGTGCGGATATTGTCCGGCATCCGGTGCAGGATGAACTCGGCCGAGGTGATCAGCCCGTCGCAGCCCTCCTTCTGGATGCCGGGCACGCCCATCAGGGCCTTGTCGGTCACGTCCTTGCCCAGGCCCAGCTTGCGGAAGCGCTGCCCTGGCATCTCGAGGATCTCGGGCTCGCCCTTCGGGGTCTTGCCATCCGGCTGATAGCGCGTCACGCGGAAGCGGACCGTCTCGGCGTCGTGGATCTTGCCCAGGTTGTGATCGAGGCGCTCGATGTACATCCACTCCGCCTCGGGCGTGACCATCGTCCACGCCGCCAGGTTGTCCAGCGCGGTCCCCCACAGCACGGCCTTCTTGCCGCCGGCGTTCATCGCCACGTTGCCGCCGATGGTCGAGGCATCCTGCGAGGTCGGATCGACCGCGAACACCAGGCCATTGCGATCGGCCAGCTCGGAGACGCGCTTGGTGACCACGCCGGCCTCCACGCGTACCACCGGCACGTCGTGCTCCACGCCCGGCAACGGTCGCCGCTTGACCTCGCCGAGGCCTTCCAGCTTCTCCGTATTGATCACCGCGGAACGCTTGGACAGCGGGACCGCGCTGCCGGTGTAGCCAGTGCCACCGCCGCGCGGGATCACTGTCAGGCCCAGTTCGATGCAGGCCGCGACCAGCGGGCCCATCTCTTCCTCGGAATCGGGGGTCAGCACCACGAACGGCAGTTCCACGCGCCAGTCGGTCGCGTCGGTGACGTGGGACACCCGCGCGAGCCCGCCGAACTGGATATTGTCCTTGTGGGTGAGGCCCTTCATGCGCTTGCGCACCTGATCGCGCAGCGCCGCGGTGTCGGCGAATTCCTTGGCAAAGGCGGACACCGCCGCCTGGGCGCGCTGGGCGAGCTTCAATGCCTTTTCGTTGCCGTCGGCCCGGGCCGTGATCTGGTCCAGGCGGTGCTGCATGGCGTCGATCAGCGCCTTGCGGCGCTTCTTGTCCTCCAGCAGGTCGTCCTGGATATACGGGTTGCGGGTGACCACCCACATGTCCCCCAGGACCTCGAACAGCATGCGCGCGGACACGCCCGTCCGACGCTCCCCACGCAGCTCGTTGAGGAGATCCCAGGTATCGGACCCCAGGAAACGGATGACGATTTCGCGGTCGGAGAATGAGGTGTAGTTATAAGGTATTTCTCGAACGCGTTCGGCGGTCATTGAGGCGTGGCCCCCCGATCAAAGTGAGGCCAAAGAGTAACGGGTCCGCGCGCCCTGCGCATGAAGTCGCACTGTTGGTCCATGCTTTTGGGCGCCAAACTATCAACCCCGGGGACCACCCCGGCGGCATTACCAGTAGGCCAGCAGCCCCAGCACTCCGACCACAATCAGGTAGATTGCCACGATGTAGTTCAGCAACCGCGGGCGGATCAGGATCAGAATGCCGGCCACCAGCGACAGGATGGCCATCAGCAGGTTCGGATCAATATGCAGCGTCATACAGCGACTCCCTTGCCGACTTCGGGCGCGTTCAGAACAGTTTTTCTTCCATCTCGAGATACACCGCGTTGGCATTGCTGCGGTTGGTCTGCTCGAAGGCCGGGAGATCCTCGTAGTCGCTCCAGTCCATCGCGGCGTAGGCCTCGTCGAAGGTCTCCATGTTCTCCACGGCCGCGCCCATGTGCTCGCGCAGCTTCACCAGGTAGTCGCGCGTGAACTTCACCGCACGGCTCGCCTGATCCGTGGCCTCGCCATGCCCCGGGATCAGGAACTTCAGGTCCATCTCCATCAGCTCTTCCAGGCGATTGACCCAGTTTTCCGAATCCAGCGCGTCGTCGCCCAGAAACGGAATGCGCCCGTCGAACACGATATCGCCAGCGAACACCACGCCGGTCTCTTCCACCACCATGATGATGTCGTCGGGTGAATGGGCCGGGCCGGCGTGCACGCAACGGAAGGTCTTGCCGCCAAGACGGATGGTGTACTCGTCATCGAAGAATTCGTCCGGCGGGATGATCTGGGTATCCTCGTCCACCCACGGGGTCAGCACCCCGCGGCGCTGCTCCAGCCGCGCCACCGCACCGGGTCCGCCGAGGTACTCGCGCGCCCGCGCCTGGCCGATGATCTTCGCATCGGTGTGGTCGGCGAATGCCTGCAGGCCGTAGATGTGGTCCGCGTGGTAGTGCCCGGCGATCACGTACTTGATCGGCTGGTCGGTCACCTCGCGGATGCGGCGGATCATCTCGAACCCCAGCGGCGGTGTACCCAGGGCGTCATACACCACCACGCCCTCGTCGGTCACCACGAATCCGGCATTCGAGGTATGCCCCTGGTTGTCGGGATCCGGGATGCCGGAGATCCCGATCATGTACCAGGTGTCCGCGCCTTCCACTTCGTGGGCGGTGGTGTCGATGGTCACGGGCTCGTAGGGGTTATCGGGTACCGACATCGTGGTTCCTCTCCTCTTCTGTATTCGGGTCCGTTCGGCCCGGTGGCTCCGGGCTCTGCGGCATTGGACGGGAAAAGCGCGTCAGAATTCCCTGCATTTCCCGTTCCCGGTCAGGGGATTGTAGCGGAGTCGGGGACACGGTCGAGGAAGGGGCTGATGCCGGGCCAAGGATCGATGACGAACGAGGGCAGGATGCGGACCGCAACCCGCCCCTGCAGTATCGACGAGACCTGGCGGGAGATCGGCATCCATCGGCCCAATCGGACGTGCCCGGGTTGGCATGAACCGGAAGACTGCCCGCTCATGCGACATGCGAGCGCACCCCGTCGAGGGGCGCGCTCGCATGGATGGCTGGGGGACCAGGATGATTCGGCGGCTACGCCGCCTCACCCTTCGGGCTGCACACGCTTCGCGCGTGCAGTGCTCCGCTGCGCT
>JBJHBC010000010.1:2364-26197 GCA_050485285.1 Thioalkalivibrio sp. | reverse complement strand
AGGGGGCCCTTCTCTATGGATGGCTGGGGGACCAGGATTCGAACCTGGGTTGACGGAGTCAGAGTCCGTAGTCCTACCGCTAGACGATCCCCCAGTAAACCGGATCGCGTGCGTCCCGCAAAAACTCGAGGCGAATTTTAACGCTTCGAGTACTGGGTTGCACGACGGGCCTTGCGCAGGCCGATCTTCTTCCGCTCCACCTCGCGGGCATCGCGGGTCAGGTGACCACCACGACGCAGCGGCGAGCGCAGCTCTTCGTTGTACTGCACCAGGGCGCGGGCAATGCCCAGACGGATCGCACCGGCCTGACCGTTACCACCACCGCCCTCGACGGTTGCGATCACGTCGAAGTTCTCGGTGGACTCGGTCGCCTCCAGCGGCTGGCGCACGACCATGCGCGAGGTCTGGCGGCCGAAGAAGTCGTCCAGCGGCTTCTCGTTGACCGTGATGTTGCCCGTGCCGGGGCGCAGGAAGACACGCGCCGAGGCGGTCTTGCGGCGGCCGGTGCCGTAATACTGATTGGTAGCCATTCGGATCGATTCCCTTGCTGATTCTGGCGGCTCAGACTTCGAGCGGCTGCGGCTGCTGGGCCGTGTGCCGGTGTTCGGTGCCGGCGTAGACCTTGAGCTTCTTGAACATGGCCCGGCCAAGCGGGTTGCGCGGCAGCATGCCCTTCACGGCAAGCTCCAGCACCTTCTCCGGATGACGCTCGATCATCTGGGTGAAGTTGGCTTCCTTGATACCACCCGGATAACCGGTGTGGTGGAAGTACTTCTTGTCCATGGCCTTGTTGCCGGAGACGCGAATCTTCTCCGCGTTGATCACGACGATGTAGTCGCCGGTATCGACATGCGGCGTATACACGGGCTTGTGCTTCCCGCGCAGACGGCGTGCGATCTCCGTGGCGAGTCGGCCGAGGGTCTTGCCGTCGGCGTCGACGAGAAACCAGTCGCGTTCGACTTCGGCCGGCTTGGCGCTGATGGTACTCATGATGTTCGATGCTCCGAGGTCGGGGCGATTCAGAAAGCGCGCAAGAATAACGCTTCCCTTCACCCGATTCAAGCAAAAGGGACAATTCGCGAGACGGGCCGCGCTCGACGTCCACCGGAGGCGACGTGGCGGGCCGGGGCCTGCGCGAGCGCCCTCCGCACATAATAAAGGGGCCGCCCCGAAGAGCGGCCCCCTTGCAGGCCCCGGGCGCAAGGCCCGGGGGTGGCACGCAACCCGTTTACAGCTGGGCTTCGGCGCGTTCCTGCACTTCCTGCATCAGCTCGGGGTCGTTCTGCAGGGCCATGGCGACTTCGTTGTATTCCTCGACGCTCATGCCCGCATCTTCCACGGCGCTGACCATTTCGTCCTGCGCTTCCTGCTGCATGGACTGCGCCTCGGTCTCGTCCTCGGCGTTCTGCAGGCGATCGGCGAAGTCCTCACGCACTTCCTGCACCGCGACAAAGGCGGTCACGAAGGTGTCGATGTCCTCTTCACTCAAGTCCACCTCGGGGGCTTCCTGCATCGGGGCGCCACCCTGGGCCGCGCCACCCTGGGCTCCACCCTGCGGCGGCTGGCCGCCCTGGGCACCACCACCGGCGCCAGCACCGCCTTCCTGGGCCGGGGGCTGGCCACCCTGGGCGCCACCCATGTCGCCACCGCCGGCGCCGCCTGCGGCACCACCGTACTGCGCGGAGGCCGCGCCACCGACGGCAAACAGGGAGGTCAGGGCCATCGCGAGGATCGTCTTGCGCATAGTCATCATGTTGCTCCTTTTCCTTTGGTTCGATCGGATCTCGCAGCCGTCCGGGACCCGCCTCAGGCGGACCCCGGTCCAGCCGCGCCGCAACCGTGTGAGGAGGAATGAGCCCGTGCGGGCTGCGCTTCCCCGATTGCTGCCTGAGGAAGAGCAGGCATCGTGCCAACAATGGCCACCGGGGAGACATCCAATAGTAATCAGATGGTTAGGACCGAATCAGCCGGCAGGGCGGCTGCCGACAGCGGGATTGCGGATGAGTCATAATGACACATGGGTCAGCTCGACCCGGGTCAGGATGTCACGACGGGTCGGATTCGCCGAGCTTGCGGTAGAGCGTCTTGCGTCCGATGCCGAGGATGCGCGCGGCCCGCTGCTTGTTACCGTCCACGTGCTCCAGGACCCGCCGAATGTAGTCGCGCTCGCGCTCTTCCAGCGTCGGCCATTGGGTGTCGTCGCCGACTCCCGCTAAGGCTAACACCCCTGCGCCGGCACCACCGGTGGCCACCCCCGCATCTTCGCCGCCGATCGCAAACACGCGTTCCGGCAGGTCCCGGGTCTCGATCACCTCGCCCGTGGCCAAGGTGGCGGCGCGCTCGATCAGGCTGGCCAGTTCACGTACGTTTCCGGGGAAGGGGTAGCGCACCAGCGCGCGCAGGGCCTCCGGGCTCAGGCGCCGCTCGGGCTGGTCTCGGGCCAGGGCCTGCTGGCGCAGGAACTGCAGGGCCAGGTACTCGATATCGTCACCGCGTTCGCGCAGCGGCGGGATCTCGATCCGGAAGGTCTCCAGGCGATAGTAGAGATCCTCGCGGAAACGGCCGTCGGCCATGTGCGCCTGCAGGTCCTGGTGGGTGGCCGCGACGATACGCACATCCGTCTCGATCTCCTCGTTGGCGCCCACCGGGCGCACCCGCCCGTCCTGCAGCAGGCGCAGCAGCTTGCTCTGCATCGCCACCGGCATCTCGGCGATCTCGTCCAGGAACAGGGTTCCCCCATGTGCCTCGGTGAACAATCCTCGACGGGCACCCTTGGCCCCACTGAAGGCACCCGCTACATGCCCCAGCAGCTCCGACTCCAGCAGGGCCTCGGGGATGCCGGCGCAGTTGAGCGCGACGAACGGCCCCTGCGCCCGGTCACTTTCCGCGTGCAGCGCCCGCGCCACGAGTTCCTTGCCGGTCCCGGACTCGCCGGTAATCAGGACGCTGCCGTCGGCGGCCGCGATCCGCCGGATCAGATCGAACATCTGCAGCATGGCTGGACTGTGCCCCTGCATGCCATGAAACCCGTCGGCCCGGGCGAGCACCTCGCGATAGCGCCGCACCTCGTCCTTCAGGCGACGCGCCTCGGTTACCCGGTCCGCAGCCAGGCGCAGATGATCGAGGTCCACCGGCTTGGTCAGAAAGTCGTCCGCCCCCGCCTTCAGTGCGGCCACGGCCTGGTCGATGGTCCCGAAGCCCGTCAGCATGATGAAGCCCGGTGCCGGCACCCGGGCGCGCGCGTCCTCGAGCACCTGAAACCCGTCGGCGCCCGGCAGACGCAGGTCACTGACCACCAGACTGAAGGCCTGCTGTGCCAGTGCCCGCGCGGCGTCCTCGGCGCTGCCTACCGCGGTGACCGCGTAGCCGGCCTCGGCCAGCTCCTCGTGCAGCAATTCGCGATGTCCACGGTCGTCTTCGACGACAAGGACCGATTCCGGGGGCGCGGCGGGTGTTTGTGGCGCGGCGCTCATAGGCGCGTCTCCTGCGGTTCGTCAGTGGCCAGCGGCAGATGCACGACAAAGCGGGTCTCCCCGGGCACGCTGCGATCCAGCGCGACCGTGCCGCGATGATCTTCCAGTGCCACCTGGACAACAGCCAGCCCCAGTCCGGTTCCCTCGCCCGTGGGTTTGGTGGTGAAGAAGGGCTCGAACAGGCGCGCCGCCTGTTCGTCGTCGATCCCGCGCCCGGCGGTCGGACCGTCATCGGCCACCACCAGGGTTACCCGGTCGGCCTCCGCCCGCCAGTGGACACGCACCTCACCGGCGGCCGCCTGGGCCGCGTTCTCCAGCAGGTTCTCCAGCGCCTGTCCAAGGCGCAGACGATCGGCCGCGACGACCAGCGCCCCCCCGTCCACCTGGAACCGGATCGCGTCGGGCGCGTGCCGCGCGCGCACCCGCTCGACCAGGTCACCGACCAGTTGCGCGAGGTCCAGGGGACGTTCCTGCAGTGGATTGCGACGAGCGAAGTCCAGCAACTGCCGCACGATGGTCTCCACCCGCTCGAGTTCGGCCTGCAACGCCTCCATCTCCTTGCGCGCAGGATCCGCCTCCGGCAGGCGGCGGATGGCCCGCTGCACCCGTCCGGCGATGATCCCGAGCGGCGTCCCCAGCTCATGCGCCACACCGGCCGCGAGCTGGCCGATCGCCGCCAGCTTCTCCGAGTGGCGCAGCTTTTCCTCGAGCCGCACCTGCTCGTGGCGCTGCGCCTCCAGTTCCGCCTCCGAGGCCTCGCGGCGCTCCATCATCCGGTTCATCGACACCGCCAGCCCGCGCAACTCCGACGGCCCGTCTTCCGGGGCACGCAGACCGCGCTGGCCATCGCCGATCGCGTGCATTGCGTCCATCAGGCGCGACACATGCCGGCCGACGGCGCGGTGGTATCCCAGGAGCACCACCATCAGGAACAGGATGCTGACCGCCAGCATCAGCAACCCGCCCTGCCACTGCAGCTGCGTAACGAAGGCCCGGAACGGGGTGACATCACGCGTCACCTGCAACAGGCCCACGATCCGGCCGGCCGGATCGGACAACGGCAGGAAGAAGGAGAAGGTCTCGCGGCCCTGGTGCTCGCCGAAGGCGCCTAGACTCCCGGTCTCGCTGATGACCCGCGCCTCCCCGCGGCGCTGCAGGGTCGGGCTGGGCGGCCCACTGGCCGCGACCATGCGGCCCTCGGCGTCGTAGACGTAGACCCCGAACACCTCCTCGATCTGGAACAGCGAATCCAGCGACTGCTGCACACCAGAGACATCCGCCTCCAGCATCGCGCTGGAGACCGGCAGACGGATCGAGCGCGCCACCAGCTCGATATCCTCCTGCATGCGGTTCTCCATCTGGATCTGGAATTCGCGCAGACCCAATGCCACCACCGCCGCCATCAGCAGCAGCAGCGGCAGCAGCACGAAGGACAGCACGGCGGTGCGCAGGCTGTTCAGGCGTTTGGGCATGGCAGGTTGGCGATCCGCAGGATGTCCGGGGAGGGAACATGGTAGACACGCCGGGAAAGCCGCGCGAGCGAATGGCAGACAAAAAAAAGCGCGGGTCGAAGCCCGCGCCAAGAAAACCACCAAAGGAGGATGGAGGAGTCCACTAACCACTGACAGGGGGGACAGCGATTAGCGTATGCAAATCTTCTAATATGGCGATGTTCTTGTCAACCGGTGAAATCCGCAGGGGGTCGTCCTTCACCGTTTCGCCATATCACGTACCCTTGAAGACCTGCATACCCCGTAAGACGCACGCACGCCCAATCTATTCCCGGGCATGAAAACCACCCACCGGGGATGCGCCAAAAATCGACTTCGTTCACGGATCCCGCATCATGCTTCGCCACCTGAGCCACCCCGTCACCCCGCTTGCCCAGAACGCCACGCTGATCTGGTGCGATGCCACCGGGGCCGCGGCCTGGGTCGACCCCGGCGCGGATGCCGCGACCCTCGAACACATCGCCCGCGAGCACGGCGTGCACCTGGAGAAGATTCTCCTGACCCACGGCCACCTGGACCACGTCGGGGCCACCGCCGAACTGGCCGCCCGCGCCAATGTGCCGGTGATCGGGCCGCATCGCGACGACGCCTTCTGGCTGGATCAGCTCCCGGCGCAGGCACAGATCTTTGGTTTCCCCGAGACCGCGCCCCTGGTGCCCGACCAGTGGCTGGAGGATGGCGACACCATCGCGCTGGGGCAGACCACACTCCGAGTGCTCCACTGCCCCGGCCATACCCCGGGGCACGTGATCTTCCACGACCCCGAGAGCGGCCTGGCCCTGGTCGGCGACGTGCTGTTCCACGGGGCGATCGGCCGCAGCGACTTCCCGCGCGGCAACGGGCGCGAGCTGATCGCCTCGATCACCGACAAGCTCTGGCCGCTGGGCGACGAGACCCGGTTCGTGCCCGGCCACGGCCCCGAATCCACCTTTGGCGAGGAACGCCGCAGCAACCCGTTCGTCGGGGACGCGGCCCTTGCCGCCGGCGGACAGCCCGGCCGTGGCCGCTACTACTGACCCCCGCGGAGCAGCGTCTCTCAAATGAAACGGGCCGCCCCCTCGAGGGGGCGGCCCGCGTACGCACGGCGCCAGGCGCCTTCTCAGCCGTTGGCGCGCAGCGCTGCGATGCGCTGTTCGATCGGCGGGTGGCTCATGAACAGCTTCTTCAGGCCCTGGGCCATGCCGCCACGGATCCCGAAGGCCGCCATCTGGTCCGGCATGTCCACCGGCCGCCCGGAGGCCCGGGCCAGCGACTCCAGCGCGCCGATCATCTTCTCGCGCCCGGCAAAGCGGGCCCCCGCCTCGTCGGCGCGGAACTCGCGCTGACGCGAGAACCAGAACACGATGATGGAGGCCAGGATCGCGAGGATGATCTCGGTCACGATGGCGGTAATCCAGAACGCCGGTCCGTGACCCGACTCGTTCTTGAAGATCACCCGATCGACGAAGTGGCCGATCACGCGCGACAGGAAGATCACGAAGGTGTTCACCACGCCCTGGATCAACGCCAGGGTCACCATGTCACCGTTCGCCACGTGGCCGACCTCGTGCCCCAGCACGGCCTCGACCTCGCCCTGCCCCATGTTCTGCATCAGTCCGGTGCTTACGGCCACCAGGGCGTTGTTCTTGCTCATCCCGGTGGCAAAGGCGTTCGGGTCGGGCGAATCGTAGATCCCCACCTCGGGCATGCCGATACCGGCCTGCTTGGCCTGGCGCTGCACCGTCTCCAGCAACCACTGCTCGGTGGCGTTGCGCGGCTTGTCGATCACGTGGACCTTCATCGTCTTCTTCGCCATCCACTTGGAGATGGCCAGCGAGATGAAGGACCCGCCGAAACCGAACACGGCGGCGAAGATCAGCAACGCGGTCAGGTCGAGGTCGACCCCCTGCTCGTCGAGGATGCTTTCGACCCCGAGGATGCGCAGGGTGATGCTGAGGACGATCAGGATGGCGAAGTTGGTCGCCAGAAACAGCAGGACACGTTTCATGAAGCTTTCCTGTACTCCATCAATCAATTCCAGGGGATGTCGCGATAATCGGGGCGCGGCGGCCAAATTCAAGCCACGCCCCGAACACAGACCACCGCGGGGCGCAGGGGTTCAGGCCGGCCGAACCTCCAGACGATCCGCGTTCTGATACCCGCGCGGGAGTTGACGCCCACGCCGCGCGCGCTCGCCGACATATTCCGCCCATTCCGCCGGGGCCAGCGCCTTGAAGCGCTTGCCGGCGTGCACGACCAGGGTGTCCTGCGGCCCCAGCACGGTCACGCCGAGCACCCGTTCGGAACCGTCCTTGAGGGCCGCGGACGGGATGCCGATCAGCTTGTTGCCCTTGCCGCGCGCCAGCTCCGGCAGCTCGGTGGCCGGGAACAGCAGCAGATAGCCACGCGTGGTGACGACCGCGATGTGGTCCTCGTGCGGGTTGCGCACCGGGGCCGGCTGCAGCACAGCCGCCCCGTCGGGCACGGTGAGCACGTTCTTGCCGGCCTTCTGCCGGCCCAGCAGGTCGCCCAGCCGGGCGACGAAGCCGTAGCCGTGATCCGAGCCCAGCAGCCAGCGGTCTTCCTCCGACCCGGTGGCCATGCCGACAAAGCGCGCACCCTCCGGCGGGTTCACGCGACCGGACAGCGGCTCGCCCTGCCCGCGCGCGGACGGCAGGGTATGCGCGGGGATCGTGTAGGTGCGGCCGGTGGAGTCGATGAATGCGACCGGCTGGTTGCTGCGCCCGGTGACCGCGGCCTGGAAGGCATCCCCGGCCTTGTAGCTGAGCCCCTGGGCATCCACGTCGTGGCCCTTGGCCGCGCGTGCCCAGCCCTTCTCCGACAGCACAATGGTCAACGGCTCGGTGGGCACCAGCGCCGACTCGTCCAGCGCCTGCGCGGCGGCGCGCTGGACCAGCGGCGAACGGCGCTCGTCGCCATAGTCCGCGGCGTCCTTCTCGATCTCGCGCCGGACCTGCGTGCGCAGGCGGCGCTCGGACCCCAGGGTCTTCTCCAGCTGGTCGCGTTCTTCGCTGAGTTCGTCCTGCTCGCCGCGAATCTTCATCTCCTCGAGCTTGGCCAGGTGGCGCAGCTTCAGCTCCAGGATCGCCTCGGCCTGGATATCGGACAGGCCAAAGCGGCTCATCAGCTCGGGCTTGGGCTGGTCGTACTCGCGGATGATCGCGATCACCTCGTCGATGTTGAGATAGGCGATCAGCAGGCCTTCCAGCACATGCAGTCGCGCCTGCACCTTCTCCAGACGCCACTGCAGGCGCCGGCGCACGGTCTCGATGCGGAAGCTCAGCCATTCACTCAGCAGCCCGGCCAGGTCGCGCACCTGCGGTCGGCCGTCCAGGCCGATCACGTTCATGTTCACGCGGTAGGTCTTTTCCAGATCCGTGGTCGCGAACAGGTGCGCCATCAGCGCCTCGACATCCACGCGATTCGAGCGCGGGGTAATCACCAGGCGGGTCGGGTGCTCGTGGTCGGACTCGTCGCGCAGGTCCTCGACCATCGGCAGCTTCTTCGCGCGGATCTGGCTGGCGATCTGCTCCAGCAGCTTCGCCCCGGAGACCTGGTGCGGCAGCGCGGTGACCACGATGTCGTCGCCTTCGCGTTCATAGCGTGCCCGCGCGCGGATCGAGCCCTGACCGGTCTCGTAGACCTTGCGCAGCTCCGCGGGCGGGGAAATGATCTCGGCCTCGGTGGGAAAATCCGGCGCCGGCAGGTGCTCGCACAGCTCGGCGACGGTCGCCTTCGGGTGCTCCAGCAGGTGCACGCAGGCGGCGGCCACCTCGCGCAGGTTGTGCGGCGGGATGTCGGTGGCCATGCCCACGGCGATCCCGGAACCGCCGTTCAGCAGCACGTTCGGCAGCCGGGCCGGCAACACCTTCGGCTCGTCCAGCGCGCCGTCGAAGTTCGGCACCCAGTCCACCGTACCCTGCCCCAGCTCCGAGAGCAGCAGCTGCGCGTAGCGCGACAGGCGCGATTCGGTGTAACGCATCGCGGCAAAGGACTTGGGATCGTCCGGCGAGCCCCAGTTGCCCTGCCCGTCGACGAACGGGTAGCGGTAGGAGAAGGGCTGCGCCATCAGCACCATCGCCTCGTAGCAGGCCGAGTCCCCGTGCGGATGGAACTTGCCGAGCACATCGCCAACCGTGCGCGCGGATTTCTTGTACTTGGCGGTGGCCGAGAGTCCCAGCTCGCTCATCGCGTAGATGATGCGGCGCTGCACGGGCTTGAGCCCGTCGCCGATGTGCGGCAGGGCACGGTCCAGGATCACGTACATGGAGTAGTCCAGGTACGCCTTCTCGGTAAAATCCTTCAGCGGCAGCTGCTCGCCACTGTTGGCGAACAGGCTGGGGGTTTCGATATCGCTCATCGGCGCTCTCGCGAATGATGGGTGGCGCGGGCTTTTACCCCGGACCGGGCCCGCGTACTGTAGCGGGCACGCGCCCGCCATTCCACGGGGTCACGGGAAAACCGCCGAACCGGGGAGCGGAGAAGCCCCGGAGGAGTCCATTCGTGCTGGATACAGGCTGGATCGCCAGTATCGCTGCCGTCGCCGTGTTCGCCCTCGCGGCGATCAGCGTGGTGCACGCCCTGCTGCAGCGCCGCGACACCGGGACCATCATCGCCTGGGTCGGGTTGATCGTGCTGCTGCCGCTGGGTGGCTCGCTGCTGTACTGGCTGTTCGGGGTCAACCGCATCCGCCGGCGCGCCCACGCCCTGCGCGAGGGCTATCTGATCGCCGACCCCAGCGCCGGGGGCGCCACCCTGAGCGAGCCGCCGGAACGCTGGCAACGCCTGCTGCACTCCGGCGACCGACTGAGCCCTTTTCGCCTGGTCGGCGGCAACGCGATCGAACCGCTGTTCGACGGTGACCGCGCCTATGCCCGCATGCTGGACGCCATCGACAGCGCCCGCCACAGCATCACCCTGGCCACCTATATCTTCGACTACGACCGGGTCGGGGAACGCTTCGTGGATCGCCTGCAGCAGGCCCAGGACCGTGGCGTGCAGGTGCGCGTGCTGATCGACGCCATCGGCGCCCGCTACAGCCGCCGCAACACCCTGCGCCGGCTGCGCCGAGCAGGGATCCCGGCCACCGCCTTCATGCCGGTGCACCTGCCGCGCAGCCTGGCCGCCTTCAACCTTCGCAACCACCGCAAGATGCTGGTGGTCGACGGTCGCCAGGCCTTCACCGGGGGCATGAACATCCGCCGCGGCCACAGCCACGCCGATCCAGGCCCCCACCCGATACACGACCTCCACTTCGAGCTGCGTGGCGCCGCCTGCACCCAGTTGCAACGGGTGTTCACGGAGGACTGGCAATTCGCCACTGGGGAACGCCTGGACGGCCCGCGCTGGTTCCCGAACACCATTGACCCGGCCGGGGCCCGCGCCTGTCGCGGCCTGCCGGACGGTCCGGACGAGGACTTCGAGGTCCTGAACTTCACACTGCAGTCGGCCCTGGCCGAGGCCCGCGAGCAGGTCACCATCATTACCCCGTATTTCCTGCCGGACGTGGCGCTGACCGGCGCGCTCAAGGCCGCCGCCCTGCGGGGCGTGCGGGTCGACATCCTGATCCCGGCCCGGAGCAACCTGCGGCTGGTCGAATGGGCCAGCCGCCCGCAACAGGGCGAGCTGCTGGAACGCGGCTGCCGCCTGTGGCTCACCCCGCCCCCTTTCAACCACGCCAAGCTGATGCTGGTGGATCGCGAGTGGGCCCTGGTCGGCTCCGCCAACTGGGATCCGCGCAGCCTGCGCCTGAATTTCGAGTTCAACCTGGAATGCCTGGATGCCGGCCTGGGCGGGGAACTGGCCACCTGGGCCGACGCGCTGCGCGCGCAGTCGCACCCCCTGACCCTCGACGAGGTCCGCGCCCGAGGGCTCCCCGCGCAATTGCGCGACGGGGCCGCACGCCTCCTCACTCCCTACCTGTAACGGGAGCAGCCGACCTGTCTGCCAGCGTGGAGACAGCGTTAGTCAGGCCCCGTGCGCCGGACCGGCGAACCGGGGCAGCGGCCTGCGGTCTTTTGTACTGTGGGCGGTGTCACGCGAACACCTGACCGGCCCGATTCGCTTCCCGCGGGGGAATAATACGGATGTTACGACACGCGAAAGGCGCAGCGGGGTATCGATGAACGGGATCCTCGTGCCGTCCCTCTATCTGGCCGCCGGCCTGGCCGCCTACGCCAGCCTGAGCCACCTGCTGCACAGCCGCCAGAGCGCGCGGCGCACCGAGCACCGCCTGTTCGCCACGATGTGCGCCCTGATGGTGGTGGTCGCCATCAGTTCCGCCCAGACCTACCAGGCCGACAGCATTCAGGCCTACACGCGCGCCCTTACCCTCAATATCTACCTGCTGGCCCCGTTCTACGTCCTGTTCGCCGCCTTCGTCGCGGCGCACACGCGGACGCCCGCGCGCGGACTGATGATCGGGCTGCTGGTCCTGCTGGCGATCACCTGGGTGGTCAACACCCTGCAGCCCTACAGCATGCAGTACCGGCAGATCGAGGAGCTGCGCATCCTCGATCTGCCCTGGGGCGAGAACGTGGCCCTGGCCGTGGGCACGATCAGCCCGTGGTTCGGCTTCGGCGTCCTCGCGGTCTTTCTGGTGTTCGGCTTCGCACTGGTCACGTTGGTCCGACACTACCGCCGTTACCGCCAGGCCACCACCCTGCTCCTGCTGGGCGGGATCGGGGTCTTCGTGCTGTTCACCGTCCAGGGCGTGCTGGCCCGCGCCGGTGTGCTGGAGATGCCGCAGCTTGCGCCGTTCGGCTACGTGGTGATGGTGGTCATGATGAGTCTGGTACTGAACCGCGAGACCGGCGAGCGCCTGCGCGACTCCGAGAGTCGCTTCCGCGCACTGGTCGAACAGTCCCCCATCGGCATCCAGGTGCTCACACCGGAAGGCGAAATCCGCCAGACCAATGCCGCCTGGGAACGCATGCATGGCAGGGACGCCTCCCGTCCGGGCGGGAACGTCCTCGAGCGCCCGGATCCGATCGATCAGAAGCTCCTGGAGCCGCTCGCGGACGCCATGCGCGGGCACTACCGCGAGATCGGCCCGCTGGCCTACACCCCGCCGACGCCTGCCGACACGGCGAGCGAGGCAGGCCCGCCCGGGGAACGCTGGCTCCGGGGCTGTATCTACCCGTTGCAGGATGCGCAGGGCGAGGTACAGGACGTCATCGTGATGCAGGAGGACGTGACCGCCGCGCACCGCAGCGAGGACGCCCTGCGCCTGATCGCCGAGGGCCTGCAGGCACGCTCGCGCGAGGAGTTTTTCCAGCAGCTGGTGCTCAAGCTGAGCAACCTGTTCGACGCCGACTATGCCCTGATTGGCACCGAAGCCCCGGACCAGCCCGGCGTGGTCGAGACCGTCGCTCTGTGTGCCCACGGGCGTATCGTCGAGAACTTCCGCTATGACCTGGCCGAGACCCCCTGCGAACGCGTGCTGGAGATCGGCACCTGTATCTATCCCTGCGATGTTCAACAACGCTTTCCGCGCGACGAGATGCTGGTAGAGATGGATGCCGAGAGCTACCTGGGCGCCCCGATGCTGGACAGCCAGGGGACGCTGCTCGGGCATATCGCGATGGTCAACCGCCATCCGGTCGAGGATGTCGACAAGGTGATGGAGATCCTCGGAATCATGGCCGACCGGGCGGGCGCGGAACTGGAGCGGCTGCATACCGAGGAGCACATCCACGCGCTGGCCTACCACGATGCCCTGACCGGGCTGGCCAACCGGACCCGCCTGCATGACGACCTGACCCGGCATATCGAGGAGGCCGTCGTGGGGGATCTGCACGGTGGCCTGATCCTGATCGACCTGGATCATTTCAAGACGATCAACGACGCTCTCGGCCACGCGGTAGGGGACACCGTACTGGGGGCGGTTGCCGACCGACTGCGCAGCCATGCCCCGGAGGATGCGCTGATCGTCCGCCTCGGGGGCGACGAGTTCGCCGTGGTGCTGCCCCCCCGGGAAGGGGCCCGCGAGGCACTCGAGTCCGACCTGCACGCCGTCGCCGAGCGCATCCTCGAGGCCCTGCAGCGACCCATCGTGATCGGCGAGCGCACCTTCGGGGTCGGGGCCAGCCTTGGCTGCGTGTGCTATCCGGATGCCGGCGAGAGCTCGGCGGATGCCCTGCGCCACGCCGATATCGCCCTGTACCAGGCCAAACGCGCCGGCCGCGGCGGCGTGCAGTTCTACCGCCACGCCCTGCAGGACGAGGCCCATGCCCGCCTGCAGATCGAGGACGGCCTGCGCCAGGCAGTGGCGCGCAGCCAGCTGGACCTGCACTACCAGCCCCAGCTCGATGCCGCCGACCGCCTGATCGGCGCCGAGGCCCTGCTGCGCTGGCGGCACCCGGAACTGGGCGCGGTTGCGCCGGACCTGTTCATCCCGGTCGCGGAGGAGACCGGCCTCATCCATGGCATCGGCACCTGGGTCCTGGACCATGCCCTGGAACGCCTGTCGCAGTGGCAGCAGGCGGGGCTGTGCCCGCCGCGCCTGGCCCTGAACCTGTCGCCCTGGCAACTCTCGCGCCCCGATTTCGTCGACCAGTTCCAGGCCCGCCTGCGCCACCATGGGGTCGACGCCCGCGCCGTGACCCTGGAGGTCACGGAATCCGGACTGCTGCGCGACCTGCCGGATGCGATCGCCAAGCTGGGCGCGCTGCAGGCCCTCGGCGTGCGCATCGCGCTGGACGACTTCGGCACCGGATACTCGTCGCTGGCCTATCTGCGCGACCTGCCGGTGGATGAACTGAAGATCGACAAGTCCTTCGTGCAGGGGCTGCTGGCCGGCGGCGACCGCACCCTGATCGAGAACATCGTGGACATCGCCCGCAACATGGAGCTGGACGTGATCGCCGAGGGCGTGGAACACGCCGAGCAGCGGGACCAGCTACTGGCGCTGGGCTGCACGCGCTTTCAGGGTTTCCTGTTCAGCGAGCCCCTCGCCGAGGAGGCCTTCGTCGCCCGGCTGCGGCCGTAGCACCGGTTCAGTCGCGAGCGGACGGGTCCTTCAGGCCGCACCCCAGGGCGCCCCGCCGGCGCAGCGCCAGATCGGTCGCGCGCACCGCCGCCTCGGGACACTCGTGGTACAGCACGATGCGGCTGCCACCCTCTTCCTTGGCCAGATACATCGCGCGGTCGGCACGCTGCAGCAGGGTCTCCGCGTCGTCGCCGTCCCCCGGGTAGAGCGCCGCCCCCATGCTGAGGCCCACGTACACCGCTTCGCGGTTCACCTCCACCGGTTCCTCGAAGCGCTCGATCAGCTTGAGGCCGACACCGGTGACGGCATCCGGATCACGAATATTCTCCAGCAGCAGCACGAACTCGTCGCCACCCACGCGGGCGACCACATCACTCTCCCGCACCCCCTCGCGCAGGCGCCGCGCCACGGTCACCAGCATCACGTCCCCGGCGTCATGCCCCAGGCGGTCATTGATCGGCTTGAAGCCGTCGAGATCGCAGACCACCAGGGCCAGCCCGGTGCCGGTCCGCTGGGCCCGGCGCAGGGCCTGCTGCAGATGCTCCTGCAACAGGCTGCGGTTGGGCAGGCCGGTCAGGGAGTCGTGGTGGGCCTGATGCCACAAGCGCTCCTCCGAGGCCTTGTCGCGGGTGATGTCGCGCACCATGCCCAGCACCTGCACGGCCCGCCCCTCGGCATCACGGTCGATCTCGCCCTCCACCCGGACATGGCGGACCCCGCCGTCCCGGCGCACGACCCGGTGATCCACCCGGTAGAAATTCTCGCGATCCAGGGCCTCGTTGGTCGCGCGCCGCACGCGGGTGCGATCATCCGGGTGGATGGCGCGCATGTACGCCTCGAAGCCGGCACTCTCGGTGCGCGGATCGAGGCCGAACAGTTCGAAGACATGCGACGACCAGTTCATGCGCTGACCCCGGATATCCCAGTCCCAGTAGCCGGCCCCGGCGATCCGCTGCGCCTCTTCCAGGCGCTCGGTGGTCTCCTGCAACGCCGCGGTGCGCCGGGCCACGGCGGCCTCCAGCCCGGCCTGCGTCTCGCGCAGGCGGGCCTCGACCTGCTGGCGGCTCTCCAGCTCCTGGCGCAGCGCGGCATGATCGCGCCAGATCCGCCGGCGCACGCGCACCCACATCAGCAGCATGATCAGGACCGTGATGCCGGTGGCGATCAGCGTGATCTGCTGCGCCTGCTCGTGACGCCGGGCCATGGCGGCCACCGCCTCCTCGTTGTCATGCTCGAAGGCCTGCAGGATGGCTTCCATCTGCTCCAGGACCTCCTCCTGCACCGGCATCGCATCCGCGTAGAGGATGGCCAGCGCCTCGTTGCGCCCACCCGCGAGGGCGACGTCCACGAGTTCGGACAGGATCGGGGCCCCGGTCGCGGTCAGCTCGCGCAGCTCCGCCAGCAACGCGGCATCGCGCGGGGTCCGGGCCAGCAGTTCGGCGCCCGCGCGGGCCTCCAGGAACCGTTCGGCCAGTTCGCGAAACTCCCGCTGGTAGCGATCCTGCAGGGCCGGGTCTTCAGCGCTGATGACCAGCGAGGCGCGCAGCATGCGTTCGCGTACCAGGCTGCGCATGCGGTGCACGCGATCCACCTTCTGCACGTATTCCTCGGTCAGGGCCTGGACGTCGTACTGCAGTTGCTGCACGCGCAGCCAGCTGGCCACGGCGACCACCGCGACCAGCAACAGCACCACGACAAAGGCACTGGTCAGACCGGGGACGACAGGACGCGAGGGCATGGCCGCTCAAACCCCCAAGGATACGGGCCACGCCACGCACGCGCGCAGGCCGGTTGCCGGCGAAACCCCGCAAACCGCTGTCGCATCCTTGACGCGCATCCCGTTCCCCCTGTTTGATCGATCGCATCTGCACGATCCAGCCGCGAGGTTGCCGCGAGATGCCCACCAATACAAGCGCTGACGCTGCCGACCCTGCCCCGGGGCGCGCGGAATGCGCCCCAACCCGATCGCGACGGGCTGAACTGGAACAGGCCTACCGCATGGCGCGGTACTGCGTGGAGACCGCGGACGGTTCAAGGGTGCTGCGCATCGACCGGGCGGCCGAGGAGGTGGCGGCCTGGATGGCGAGGCATGGCATCCACCGCCTGGTCGTGCTGACCGCCTGCAACCCGGGCAGCCAGCCGCTCACCGAGGCAGAAAACCAGCAACGCCAGCGGCTGTTGGAGCGGGCCGTGACGGAACAAGGCCTGCGCGCCTGGCCAGCCTGCAACCGCGACCCCCTGGGCCACTGGCCGGACGAACCGAGCCTGGCGATCGCGGACCTGCCCGAACACCTGCTCGCGCGCTGGCTGGAGGTATTCGGCCAGAACGCCGCCGTGCTGCTGGAACCGCCCGCACCGCCGCGACTGGCCTGGAGGGCCGGACGGACCGGCCGTCCTGTGCCCCCGCCAGGGGATGCAGATTAGAGCGGCAGGCGCCCGCCGGAGGCGACCACGATCGTCGCCAGGCCGATCAGGGTATTGATCCCGACCAGGATGCGGATCTGCCCCAGCCGGCGCAGGCCTTCCTGGGCGTCATCCGCGGCGATCGCCTGGCGCATGCGGCGAAACGGCGCGAAGAACACGTGGGCGAAGATCGCCATCATGATCAGGCCCAGCAGCAACATGGTATGCACGCTGGGGTGGACGTCACCCATGCCGCCGAACACCCCGAAGATCATGTAGAAGCCGGTCGCCAGGATCACCAGCACCGAGGCCCAGACCCACGGGAAGAAACGGGCGAACACGCCCTCCCAGAGCTTCAGCCGGGGCATGCCCTCGAGCTGCTGGCCCGCCACCGGGCGCAGGAACATGTAGGCGAAGAACATGCCGCCCACCCAGATCACCACCGCCAGTACATGCAGCACGTTCGCCAGTGCGTATCCCGTCATTGCCTGCTTCCTCTGTGTCGTTGTCCGTGTGCCGCGCAGTGTATCCGTCCGCGCCCCGGTCTGCCGAGTCTGCGGACACCCCACACGAGCGTCCGGATCAGTAGAATGGCGCCATCCGCGACAATCAATCCGGCCGAACAAGGAGCCCGCATGTCCCGCGAGATCATCCAGACCGAAAACGCCCCGGCCGCCATCGGCCCCTATTCCCAGGCCGTGCGCGCCGGCGACACTCTGTACCTGTCGGGCCAGATCCCGCTGGATCCGGCCACCATGGAACTGGTGGGCGGCGGCATCGAGGACCAGATCCGTCAGGTGTTCGCCAATCTCCAGGCCGTCCTGGAGGCCGCGGACGCGAGCACCGCGGACATCGCCAAGCTGAACATCTTCCTGACCGACCTGACCCACTTCCCGCTGGTCAACGAGATCATGGGCGAGGTCTTCGGCGAGCCCTACCCGGCGCGTGCCGCGATTGGCGTGGCCGCCCTGCCCAAGGGCGCCCAGGTCGAGATGGACGCCATCGCCTTCTGCCCGCGCGGCTGAGCAGCCGACGCGAGCCCCATCGGTGGACCTGCAGGCCCCGCTGACCACCCTGAAGGGCGTCGGCCCGGCGGTGGCCGAGCGTCTGGAACGCCTGGGCCTGGAACAGGCGGGGGACCTGCTGTTCCACCTGCCCCTGCGCTTCGAGGACCGCACCCGGCTGACCCCGATCGCCGCGCTGCGCCCGGGCCTGGCCGCGCTGTTCGAGGGCCGCGTCACCCACGCCGAGGTGGTGCACCGCCGCCGGCGCATGCTGGTGGTCACCCTGGCCGACGACCAGGCGCAGATCCTGCTGCGCTTCTTCCACTTCGGCGCCAACCAGCAACGACGCCTGGGCCCCGGCACGCGCATCCGCGCCTTCGGCGAGCCGCGCGGCCTGCCCGGGGCGCTGGAATGTGTGCATCCGGAGCTCCAGACCGTAGGGGATACCCCGCCCGCGCTGGAATCGCACCTGACCCCGATCTACCCGACCACGGAGGGCATCTCGCAGAAGCTGCTGCGCCAGCTGGTCGCGCATGCCCTGCCGGGGATGCAGGCCCTGCCCGATCTGCTGCCGGAGCTGTCCCGCCAGGGCCTGCCCGGGCTGCACGCCGCGCTGGAACAGCTGCACCACCCCCCGGCGCAGGCCGATGCCCTGGGCGACCTGGATACCGCGGAGAACCGCAGCCCGGCGCGCACCCGCCTGGCGCTGGAGGAGCTGTGCGCCCACCAGCTCGCGCGCATGCAGCAAAGCCGGACACCACAGGACGCGCGCGGCGCCCCGGTCATCCAGCCGCCCGGGACGCTGTGGCAGCAACTGCGCGAACAGCTTCCGTTCGCGCCGACCGGCGCACAGGAACGCGTAACCGCCGAGATCTTCGCCGATCTGGCGCGACCGCAGCCGATGAACCGGCTGGTGCAGGGGGATGTGGGCTCGGGCAAGACCCTGGTGGCAGTCGCGGCCGCGCTGGCCGCCGTGGAGGCCGGCTTTCAGGTCGCCTTCATGGCCCCCACGGAGCTGCTGGCGCGCCAGCACGGGCGCAACCTCGCCCAGTGGCTGGAACCGCTGGGGATCGCGATCGCCTGGCTGGGCGGACGCCAGACCGCGAGCGAGCGCGGCCAGCTGCTCGCCGAGCTGGCCGCGGGCCAGCGGCAGGTCGCCATCGGGACCCACGCCCTGTTCCAGGAGGAGGTCCGCTTTCACCACCTGGGGCTTGCGATCATCGACGAGCAGCACCGCTTCGGCGTGCACCAGCGCATGGCCCTGCGCGACAAGGGCAACGGGTACATGCCGCACCAGCTGATCATGACCGCCACGCCCATCCCGCGCACCCTGGCCATGGCCCTGTATGCGGAACTCGCCAGCTCGGTGATCGACGAGCGCCCGCCCGGGCGCACGCCGGTACGCACCGCGCTGATCCGCCACGAGCGCCGCGACGAGGTCGTCGAGCGCATCCGCGCCGCCTGCGGCTCCGGCACCCAGGCCTACTGGGTCTGCCCGCTGGTGGAGGAGTCGGAACAACTGGAGGCGGAATCCGCCGAGGCCACCGCCGAACGCCTGCGCGAGGCGCTGCCGGAACTGACCATCGGCCTGGCCCACGGGCGCATGAAGGGCCCCGAGCGCGACGCGGTGATGGAGCGCTTTCGCGCGGGGGCGATCGACCTGCTGGTCGCCACCACGGTCATCGAGGTCGGCGTGGACGTACCCAACGCGAGCCTGATGATTATCGAGAACGCCGAGCGCATGGGGCTCTCGCAGCTGCACCAGCTGCGCGGCCGGGTCGGGCGCGGCAATACCGCCTCCGCCTGCGTACTGCTCTACCGCCCACCACTGGGCGAGACCGCGCGCGAGCGTCTGGAGGCGATGCGCCGCACCGACGACGGCTTCGAGATCGCCGAGGTGGACCTGAAACTGCGGGGGCCGGGAGAACTGCTGGGCACGCGCCAGACCGGTGATCGCAGCTTCCGCGTCGCCGACTGGGGCCGGGATCAGGACCTGCTCGACGAGGCCACCACGCTGGCCGCGCAGATCGAACAGGACCCGGCCCGCGCCGGCGCCCTGATCGAACGCTGGCTCGGCACCGCCACCCGCTACGCCACCGTGGGATAACCGAAGGGCAATCGCACTACGCCGGCACCAAAGGAAAAAGCATCAACAGGAAGGCGGGAAGGTTTGAAGGGGTTCAGGGCGCTGCGATTACCACCGCGTTGCTCAACAAGAATTTCTTCCTGCCTTCCAAACTTCCTGTGAATCGCCCTTGACCTTGCTTGCGTCTTGGCGCGCCGCGGGGTGGAGGATTCAGGGGCGCAGCAACGGGCCCTCGACGGCGTCGCGGGCCTCGCGGCCAGCGAGCTGCTCGATCAGGGTCAGGGCGAAGTCCATCGCGGCGCCCGGGCCGCGGCCGGTGATCAGGCGGCCATCCACTTCCACCGGGGCGCCGGTGGACGGGATGCCGGCATCGTCCAGCGCGCCGGTGAAGGCCGTCACGCGCCGGCCTTCCAGCAGGCCG
Source organism: Thioalkalivibrio sp. (assembly GCA_050485285.1). Taxonomy (GTDB): domain Bacteria; phylum Pseudomonadota; class Gammaproteobacteria; order Ectothiorhodospirales; family Ectothiorhodospiraceae; genus Thioalkalivibrio. Next base: position 6,310 of record JBJHBC010000010.1, on the reverse strand, counting down.
GCCTCGGCCAGCGCCTTGGGTCCGGCGCAAACCGCCGCCAGGTAGCCGTCGCGTTCGGCCTGCGCCCGCAGGATGCCCTGCACCCGGGCATCGTCGCGAAGGTGATTGGCCCCCGGCAGGCCACCCGGCAGGACGATCAGGTCGAAGGATGTATCCAGCACCTGGTCCAGGGTGGTGTCCGGCTGGATGACCGTTCCGCGCGAGCAGGTCACCGGCCCGGGCTCCAGCCCGGCCACGATGACCTCGAATTGCGCGCGGCGCAGCAGGTCGATGATGGTGACCGCCTCCAGTTCCTCGGCCCCGGCGGCCAGGGGCACCAGTACGTTCGGCATCGGTTCTCCGTCGATCGCGACCCCGCCGCGCTCAGCGGCGGTTGTAGAAGTTCAGGCCCTTCAGCAGGTTCAGTGCCTCGCTCAGGCCGTAGTCGCGCTCGGCCAGGGCCTCGCCATTGTCCTCGTCATCCGCGTCCACCGACTCCGGCAGACCGTCCCGGCCCATGCGGGCGCCGCCGTTCTCGCTGTCGTTGCGCTGCACCACCAGCTGCTGCAGCCGGATGTCCGGCTCGATGCCGTCCTCGTTGATCGCGCGACCCTCGGGCGTGAAGTAGCGCGCGGTGGTCAGCTTGATCCCGGTGTTCTGGGTCAGCGGCAGGATGGTCTGTACCGAGCCCTTGCCGAAGGTGTTCTGGCCCATGACCACGGCCCGCTTGTGGTCCTGCAGCGCGCCCGCCACGATCTCCGAAGCCGAGGCCGAACCGCGATTGACCAGCACCACCATCGGCGCGCCCTTGAGCACGTCGCCCGGCGAGGCCTGGTAACGGAACTGCGAGTCCTCCAGCCGGCCCTCGGTGTAGACGATCAGGCCGTCCTCGAGGAACGCGTCCGAGACCCCCACGGCCCCGTTCAGGATGCCACCCGGGTTGTTGCGCAGGTCCAGCACCAGGCCCTTCAGCTCGCCCTGCTCCTGCAGGTCCTCGACCGCCCGCACGAGATCGCGCGCGGTGCGCTGCTGGAAGTTGCTGATGCGGACGTAGCCGAAGCCGTCCTCCAGGATCTCGGAGCGCACGCTCTGCACCTGGATCACGTCCCGGGTGATGGTGATCTCCATCGGCCGGTCCTCGCCATCGCGCAGCACGGTCAGGGTGATGTCCGACCCTTTCTCGCCGCGCATCTTGGCGACCGCGTCGGACAGCGACATGCCCTTCACCGACTCGCCGTCCAGGCGGATGATCAGATCACCGGCCTCGATCCCGGCACGGCTGGCGGGGGTGTCGTCGATCGGCGCGATGACCTTGACGAACCCGTCTTCCATGCCCACCTCGATCCCCAGACCACCGAACTCGCCGGAGGTGCCGACCTGCATGTCCTCGAAGTCCTGTTCGTCCAGGTAGGCCGAGTGCTGGTCCAGGCCGGACAGCATCCCCTGGATCGCGTTGTCCAGCAGGTCCTTGTCGTCGACCTCGGTGACGTAGTTGCGCTTGATGCGCATGTACACGTCGGTGAAGCGCTGCAGATCCTCTACCGGCAGGGCGGATTGCGCGCCATTGTCGCGGTCGGCGTAGACGGCCACCGAGACACTCAGCATGACCCCGACGACCAGTCCGACGATCAGGGCGTATCCGGTGCGACAAGACTTGCTCATTACCTTTCCTCGTTAGGTGAGGTGATTAGTGTGAGGATGGTAGCACCGGCAATGTGATGGGCGCCTGAATGCAGGCGCTCCATCCGCCTTTTGCCGGACCCCGGTCTCACTTCTCTCTGTCTACTGAGAGGGCCACCAGCCCTCGGGGTTCAATGGTCCGCCGTTATGCCGAATCTCGAAGTAGAGTCCGGGCGCGATCGCCTCGCTGCCCGCGCCGGCCACGGCCAGCTGCTCGCCGGCGCCCACCGTTGCGCCTTCCGCCACCAGGATCTCCTCCACATTGGAGTACAGTGTCAGGTAGCGCTCGCCGTGATCCACGATCACCAGGAAGCCGTAGCCCTGCATCCAGTCGGCGTAGACCACCTGCCCGTAGTGCACCGCGCGCACCGCCGCGCCGTTCTCGACCTCCAGCACCGTGCCGCGCCAGCGCGAGCGCAGGCGACTGCCCCGGGAGTCATTGAAGCTGCGGATCACCCGGCCGTCGGCCGGCCGCGGGAGTTCGCCCTGCAGCTCGGCGAAGGCCACGTCGGGTCGCGCGGGGGCGGAGTCCCCGGGGGCCTCGGCGCGCGCCGCGCTGCGCGCCCCGACCTCCTCGATCACCGCCTCCAGGGTCTCCGCGTTGCGCTGCAGGCGTTCCAGCTCCAGCGCCTCGTCCTCGATGGCCGCCTCCAGTTCCGCCATGGCCTGGCGCTGGCGCGCCTCCTCGCGTTCCAGATCCGCGACCGCGGCGCGCGCCTGTTCCTCCTGTTCCGCCAGGACCGCGCGCTCCCGCGCCAGGGCCTCGCGCTCCGCCTCCAGCCCCTCGATCCGGTCGCGCAACGACTCCAGCGCCTGCTCCCGGGCCTCGCGGATACGCACGGCGAACGCCACCTGATGGCGATCGTCTCCGCCCTGGCCGTTCAGGCGTCCCACGTGGCGTTCGCGCTGCCACTGGTCGCGCACCAGCCGGGCCGCCGCGCGGCGTTCGGTCTCCAGGCGCTCCCGGGCCTTGTCCACCCGCGCCTCCTGGTCGGCGACGACCGCCTCCTGGCGCGAACGCGCCTGCGCCAGCTCGCGCAACTCGCGGCGCGAGTCCTCGGTCCCGCGCGCGGCATCCGCCAGCAGGGCCTCCAGTTCCTGCAAGGCCGCGTAGCGCTCCTCCTGAGTGCGTTCGAGGTCCTGGATCGCCTCGCGGGTCTCGCGCAGTTCGGCCTCGGGTTCCAGCGCCAGGGCCCCCGGGGCCAGCAGCAGACCGGCCAGCACTCCGCACCAGAACGGGGCGCGGAGGCCATATGGATGACTCAGGATTGCGCAGATTCGCATATCGGGGTACGTTTAGGTTCTTATATTCTGACCCGGTTGCGAGGATTTCCCTCGCTCGCAAGAGAGGTATGCCGTGAGCCACGAAACGGTTGAAGACGATCTGTCCGTCGAAGACGGCCTGATGTCCCAGGACGAGGATATCGAACGGGCCTCGCGCTCGCTCAAGGCCATGTCCCACCCGCTGCGCCTGAAGATCCTCTGTATTCTCGGCGATCGCGAAATCAGCGTACAGGAAATCGTCGACCAGGTCGGGACATCGCAGAGCAACATCTCGCAGCACCTGGGCATCCTGCGCGACAAGGGCATCCTGGCCACGCGCAAGGATGCCAACCGGGTCTACTACCGCGTGGGGGACTCCCGGACCCTGCGCCTGATCGGTATGATGCAGGACGTTTTCTGCAGTTCCTGACAATCACCCCTCCGATCCGGTCTCCCGAATGCTTGAACGCCTGCCCGAATTTCTCGCCAATCACCCGATCCTGACCGGCGCCCTGCTGGCGGTGATCGGGATGATCCTGTTCGTCGAACTCCGGCGCCTGAACCGCAAGTACCGCTCCTTGTCGCCGGCCGAGGCGGTGCGCGTGATCAATCAGGACGATGCCCTGGTGCTGGACGTGCGCGAGGACAGCGAGGTCGCGGCCGGCCGCATCGGGGGCGCCAAGCACATCCCGCTGGGCAGCCTGAAAAAGCGCATGGGCGACATCGAGAAGTACAAGGACAAGCCCGTAGTGGTCTACTGCCGCAGCGGCAACCGCTCGGCCAGCGCCGCGCAGCAGCTGACCGCAGCCGGGTTCGAGGACGTGGTCAACCTGCAGGGCGGCATCCAGGCCTGGCAATCGGCCAACATGCCCATCAAGAAGAAGTAATGCAGTTCGAGGTCTACTCCAGCGGGCGCTGCCCGTTCTGCCTGCTGGCCCGGCGCCTGCTCAACCAGCGCGGCTACCCGTTCGCGGAGTACGCCGTCGACCGCGAACCGGGCCTGCGTGCCGAGATGGAGCAACGC
>JBJHBC010000010.1:0-2264 GCA_050485285.1 Thioalkalivibrio sp. | reverse complement strand
TCGCTGTACGCCCAGCATCTGCAAGAGCAGAAGCAGCAGGCCGGCGGCGAGCAGGCCGCCCCCAGCCAGCAGGCCTGACGCGGCGCGCCCGCGATGCGGATCGCGGTCCTGGGAGGCGGCTGCTGGGGCACGGCGCTGGCCCTGCATGCGGCCCGCCTGCATGCCGACGTGGCCCTGTGGGTACGCGGCGATGACACCGCCGCGCGCCTGCAGGCCGAGCGCGAGAATGCCCGCTACCTCCCTGGCCACCGCTTCCCGAACAACCTCCACGTCAGCGCCGACCCGGCGATTGTCGACGGCCGCGATCTGGTCCTGATCGCCGTCCCCTCCGGCGCCTTCCGCGCGACTCTGCGCTGGCTGGCCCCGCGGCTGGCGCGCGGGCAGGTGGTGGCCTGGGCCACCAAGGGCCTGGAGACCGCCACCGGCGCCTGGCTGCACGAGATCGCCGAGCAGGAACTGGGTCCGGAGCACCCGCCCGCCCTGATCTCGGGCCCGTCGTTTGCCGCCGAGGTCGCGCAGGAGCAACCGACCGCGCTGTCCGTGGCCTCCACCGACGAAGGCCATATGGACCGCCTGGTGGCGGCGCTGCACGGGCGTTCCCTGCGTCTGTACCGCAACACCGACGTCATCGGCGTGGAGCTTGGCGGGGCCCTGAAAAACGTGCTGGCGGTGGCCACGGGCATCGCCGATGGCGCCGGGTTCGGCGCCAACGCCCGCGCCGCCCTGATGACCCGGGGACTGGCCGAGATCCAGCGCTTCGGCGCCGCGGTGGGCGCCCGCCCTGCCACCCTCACCGGCCTCTCCGGGCTGGGCGACATGATCCTCACCTGCACCGACAACCAGTCGCGCAACCGCCGCCTGGGCCGGATGCTGGGCGAGGGGGTGGATCTCGAGACCGCCCGCGCCCGGGTCGGCCAGTCGGTGGAGGGCGTGGAGACGGCCCGGGTCGCCGTGGTCCGGGCCGAGGCGCTGGAGGTGGAGATGCCGATCTGCGCCGAGGTGCATGCCGTGCTCTACCAGGGCCGCCCGGTGCGCGAAACCGTGCGCCGCCTGCTGGAACGCGACCCCACGCGCGAAGAGGACTGACGCAGCGCCCGGTAAAACCCTCGCGCGGCACCCGCACAATCGCCCCGCGCCCCGGGTTGCGGCTACCGTGGCGCTACACGTGAACGCAACGGAGGCAGGGATGAGCAAGGCCTGGAAGGAACTGGACCTGGAGGGCGGCGGCCTGCAGTCCATCAATGCCAAGCTCGCCAGCGAGATGCGCACCCGGCCCGCGGCCTACGCCGCGTGGGTCCTGTTCCCGCTGGGCCTGCACCGCTTCTACCTGCGCGAACCGCTGGGCGGCGCCGGCTTCCTGGCGCTCACCGCGATCACCCTGGCCCTGGCCTTTTTCGTACCCGCGCCCTGGTGGCTGCTGCCCCTGGGCGTCGGTGCACTGTGGGCGCTGGTGGACCTGTGGTGGATCGACCGCCGGGTCACCGACTACAACAAGGAACTGCGCAAGCAGGTCTTCCTGCGCAAGGGACACAAGCCGCCGCAGGACTACCGCGGCCGCTACACCAGCGACGAGGACGCCCGCCGCGAACTCCAGGAGTATCAGCGCATCAAGGACGCCGAAAAGCCGGGACAGTCCGGCGGCCAGGCCCGCGCCGGCGATCGTGACCGCGACGTGGGCGGCAAGCGGCGCATGCCCAGCTTCAACGAGCAGGAAGCCATGCTGCGCCAGATGCGCAAGGACCGGGGCGAAGGCGGCGGCAACGGCTGACGCCGGCGCGCGCCAGCTCGGATCAGTTGTCGCCGGGGCGCCACACGCCGCTGGCTTCCTGGGGCGGCGGCGCGGCCTGCTTGCGACTCTCCACATCCACGAACACCGACTCGGTGAACTGCGACAGCTGCTTCAGGTATTCCTTGCGCTCGTTCACCGACTCCGGCATCTGCGCGACCATGAACCCGGTGATTGCACTCAGGTACTGCACGGCCACGATGGGCTGTTCCGCCTTCGGGTCGACCTCGGTCAGCAGATCCTGGACCTTCTGGATCAGCTCGCCGGACAACTGCAGGGTATCGCTCATGGGGCTTCTCTCGCGGTTCGATTGACGATGGTCGCACAGGCTACGGCAAGCCCCGCCCACCCGAAAGTGGGCGCAGGATGCGCGGGCCTTTCCTGCGGCTCACCACCAAGCGCCCCAAAACCAGAGAGCATTTACAGGAAGAAGGGAAGGTCGGAAGGATCTACTTGGATTAAGGTGCATTGGATGCAT
>JBJHBC010000009.1:29323-31577 GCA_050485285.1 Thioalkalivibrio sp. | reverse complement strand
GCGAACGGCGATCCGGCTCAGTCGACGGCGCCTTCCGGCGGCAGCTTTTCCTTCATCGAATCGGACAGCGGCACGTCGTGTACCACCAGGACCGGCAAGCGCGCATTGCGCACCAGCCACTCGGTCGCGGAGCCGGAGAGCATGTTGGCGATCTGGCTGCGCCCGCGGGTCCCCATCACGATCATGTCCGCGCCCCACTCCTCGGCGTGGCGCGAGATTTCCTCCGGCGCACTGCCCACGGCGATGGCGACCTCGTCATCTGACTCCGCCCACTCCTGCAACTGCGACCGGATTTTTTCTTCCGCCGAATGGCGCATTTCCTTTGCATTCAGGGGCGACGACCCCGCACCACTGAACGCACCAGCGGAACTGGGCCCTGCCACGTCGGACGGCTTCATCACATAGAGCAGCCGCTTCTTCGCCCCCGGGCAGTGCTGGCGCGCAACGGCCAGCGCCGCGGCAGAGGCGGGCGAGAAGTCGACGGCGATGATGACGCGCTGCAGCATGAAGATCCCCAATTGAACGCATGGAAGAGCCCCGACAAAGGTTTGAGCGGGGCGGCAAACTTCAGGACGGGCTTATGAAGTGCTAGACTTTGTCGCCTTTCCTGGCGGTTTCAGTCTGTACCGGCATTGAACCGCTTGCAACCGCGCCATCCACTGGTGGCAACCGGGCCCGGCTACTTCGCACAAGTCTCTGGTACCTGTTCGTTCACCCGTTGATCCCGACGCATGTCGGCTTCGGCGCGCATGGGTATTGGGGACCATATCGTGCAGCAGACCCTACAAGACTTCCTCTCCCGCCAGCGCAAGATCTGGTTGTTCAATGTGCGCGGAGACCTGATTGCCGGGATCGTGGTCGCGCTGGCCCTGATCCCGGAGGCGATCGCGTTCTCCATTATCGCCGGGGTGGACCCGAGCGTGGGCCTGTACGCGTCCTTCACCATGGCCGTGGTGATCGCCTTCGCGGGAGGACGCCCCGGCATGATCTCGGCCGCGACCGGGGCCATGGCCCTGCTGATGGTGACACTGATCGCCGAGCACGGACTGCAGTACCTGCTGGCCGCGACCATCCTGACCGGCATCATCCAGATCCTGTTCGCCTGGGCCAAGCTCGCGCGCTACATGATGTTCATCCCGCGCACGGTGCTGGTCGGCTTCGTGAATGCGCTGGCGATCCTGATCTTCCTGTCCCAGGTGCCCTACCTGGTGGATGGCGACACCACCATGTGGGCGCTGGTCACGGCCGGGCTGATCATCCTCTATGGCCTGCCGATGATCCCGGGGTACCCGAAGCTGCTGCCGCCGCCGCTGGTCGCGATCGTGGTGCTCAGCGTCGTGGTCTACTTCATGGGCCTGCCGACCCTGGAGGTCGGCGACATGGGCGAGCTGCCGGACGGCCTTCCGGTATTCCTGTTCCCGGATATCCCGCTGAACTGGGAGACCCTGCAGATCATCTTCCCGACCGCCTTCGCGCTGGCGATCGTCGGCCTGCTGGAGTCGCTGCTGACCGCCTCCATCCTCGACGATCTGACCGACACGCCCTCCGGCAAGAACCGCGAGGCCCAGGGCCAGGGCATTGCCAATGTCGTCACCGGCTTCTTCGGCGGCATGGCGGGCTGCGCGATGATTGGCCAGTCGGTGATCAACATCAAGTCCGGGGGGCTGGGGCGGTTGTCCACGCTGTCGGCGGGGATCTTCCTGCTGATCTTCATCGTGTTCCTGGGCGACCTGGTCTCGATCATCCCGATGGCCGCGCTGGTGGCGGTGATGATCATGGTCTCCATCGCCACCTTCGACTGGGGCTCGCTGACCACCCTGCACAAGCTGCCGCGCACCGACGCCACCGTGCTGATCGTGACCGTCGGCACCACCGTGATCACCCACGACCTGTCGCTGGGCGTGTTCGCCGGCGTGCTGCTCTCGGCGATCTTCTTCGCGCGCAAGATGGTCAAGGCGGTCGAGGTGAAGAGCGACCTGTCGGAGGATGGCAAGACGCGCATCTACACCGTGCGCGGCCAGCTGTTCTTCGTGGCCGTGGACAAGTTCATCGACAGCTTCGACTACCGCGAGGGCATCCATCACGTCGAGATCGACCTGACCCGCGCTTCGCTGTGGGACAGCTCGGCGGTGGCCGCCATTGACAAGGTCGTCGGCAAGTTCCGCCGCAACGGCATGGAGGTCGAAGTAAAGGCCCCGCGCGGCGAGAGCGGCGAACTGCATGACAAGCTCGCGCTGCACGACAAGGGCGCCGA
>JBJHBC010000009.1:0-29223 GCA_050485285.1 Thioalkalivibrio sp. | reverse complement strand
ATGCTCACGCTCTACGGCTTCCCGCGGGCCACGCGCGTTGCGGTCCCGCTGATCTGGCTGATGGGCGGGCTGGGGGTCTGGCTGTTCGCCCGAGAGGGGCTCCACATCGGCGCCTCGGGCCTGACGCATGGCCTGATGTTCTTCGCCGTAGTGATCGGGATTCGCCGGCGCGATGCGCTGTCCATCGCGGTGGCCATCATCATCCTGTTCCTCTACGGCAGCATGATCTGGGGCGTCTTCCCCAGCGGCCCCAGGGTCTCGTTCGAGGCGCACCTGTTCGGCGCAGTCGTGGGCGCGGTCTGCGGCTGGTTCCTGTACCGTCGCGACCCGTTCCCGGTATATCGGCGGCACGACTGGGAGAACGATGATCCGACCGACCCCGAGACCCTGCGCAAGATCGAGCAGGGGCGGCTCGACGAGATCGAGCCGAAAGAACCGCCGGGGGGGCCTGGGCGGCGCGATTAGGGCCTCTTTCCTTGATGCAGTTCGCTGCGTTAAGTGCATCCTACGTTGATGGGGTCGGCGACGGGGGTTCGTAGGGTGCCGTGAGCGCAGCGAACCGCACCGGCCGCGGCCCGCTCACCGCCCGAAGGTCATGCGCATCCCGGCCATCAGGGTCAGGCCCGGGGCCGGTTCGTAGTAGCGGCGGTTGCCGTCGTTGATGCGGATGTTGTCGACGTTGTCCGCATCCAGCAGGTTGTTCGCGGCCACGAAGGCCTCGACATGGGCATTGCCATCCTGCCAGTGGCGGCCCGCGCGCAGGTTCAGCGTGGTCTGTCCGCCCACCCGTTCGTCGTTGGCGTCGTTCACGTAGCGCCCGCCTGTGTACAGCGCATCGATGGTGAAAAAGTAAGGCCCCTGACGCCAGTCGGCCTCCACGAACAGCTGCTCGCGCGGCAGGCCGGGCAGGTGGTTGCCGTCGCGCCGCTCGCCCTGCTGATCCACGAAATCCCGATAGCGGAAGTCGTTCAGGCTGAGTGCGCTGGACAGCGTCCACTGCTCGGTCGCGGCCCAGTCGATCGCCAGCTCGAAGCCGTTGCGCGCGGTTCGGCCGGCGTTGGTGTAGAACGTGCGACCGTCCACGTTGGGCTCCTCGAACGGGGCGATCTCGTCGCGCACGCGGGTCGCGTAGACCGAGGCATCCCAGGCCAGGCGACCGGTCTCGCGGCGGATTCCGACCTCGATGCTGCGCGCCCGCTGGGGGTCGAGATCGGCGTTGAATCCACCGCCGCCCTCGGGGTTCGCGAACTCGGTGAACGTCGGCGTCTCGAAGTTGGTGGCCACGTTCACGTAGGCCCGGTAGTCCGGCTTGAAGTGCCAGATCAGCCCCGCCATCGCGCTGTTCTCGCGGAAGGTCCGTGCATCCGAACGATCGGGTTCGCCCACCCGGTCGGAGAAGTGGTCATCGATGGACATACGGATGCGGTCGTGGCGGGCGCCGAGCACCATGTTCCAGTCGGACCCCAGCGCGGTGTCGGTCTGCACGAACACCCCGCGCGAGCGGGCGCGCTCGCGCTGGTCCAGCGCGAGGTCAGTTAGGGGATCTTCGGGATCTGCCGAACACTCGCGTGCGTCAGGGTCGCGGTCAAATAACCGTCCGGCTGAACAGCGCCGGGTGCGGTCGTCGCGCTGTTCCTCGACATCAATACCGGTCAGCACCCGGGTCGGCCCGATGTCCTGCTCGTACTGGGCGTTGAGCCCGTAGAAGTCTCGCTCGTAGGCGACCCGCGAGTCGCCGGGGAATGGCAGTTGCTGCGCATAATCGCGCTGGGTCCAGAACCCGCCGAGGCGCAGCTCGCCGGGGCCGAGCGACTGTTCCCACTGCAGCCCCGTGGTGAGTTGTTCGGCCTCCTGTGTGCTGTCCAGTGCCGTGGCCAGGGGTGCGGCCGCGCGCCGGTTCTGGCGCATCTCCTCGCTCGTGAGCCCGCCGGGGTCTTCGGTGCGCGGGGCATCGAGGTAGCGCAGGTGAAAGTTCAGCGTCCCCGCCTCCAGTTCCGAAGCGGTGTGCAGGCGCAGGTAGCGCTTCTCGGCGGTAGACTGGTCGCGGTAGCCGTCGATCGCGAAGTCGTGCGCGGTCAGGGAGTAGCGATGGGTCCCGTGATCCTGCTCGGCGATCGCCTCGGCGCGGCGATAGCCGTAGCTGCCCAGCATGACCCCGCCGCCAAAGCCGCGCGGGTCGCGCCCGTCGCGGGTGCGCGCCGAGATCACGCCGCCGGAGGCATTGCCGTACAGCGCCGCGCTGGGCCCGCGCAGCACCTCGATGTCGCGCAGGTTCAGCAGGTCGATCGCGTCCACTTGTGACTGGCCGTCCGGGGTGGTCTCGGGGATACCGTCCTGCAGGATGCGCAGGCCGCGCACCCCGAACGGCGCCCGCGAACCGAAGCCACGGATGGAGATGCGCACGTCCTGCGCGAAGTTGTAGCGGTTCTGGGCGAACAGCCCCGGCACGCGGTTCAGCGCCTCGTCCAGTTGCAGGCCCTGACGTCCCTCGGTCGACTGGCGCTCGTCCACACGCGATACCGCCGCCGGCAGGTCCGCAAGCGGCGTGGCCAGCCGCGGGGCGGTGACGGTGACTTCGACTGGATCCAGGACCGGCGCCTCGTCGTCGGCCTGTCCCGGAGCCGCCACCAAAAGACCCGCGAATAGCGGCCAGCGTATTCGCCCAGAGAACGTCGTTGCCGGCCGTCGCGCCACCACGGTTCCTCCCATTCGGTCCTGCATCGTGACAAGGCTCGCGCCTGCCCGCTCTTCAGAGGACTCGCCCCTCGCGATCAGGTTCCCGCCCCAGGTGTTTCATCTGCGCAACAGCGTGGCGTTTTAATGTGATCTTCACCGCCCCGTAACGGCCACGTCACTCGCTCTCCCCATGCTTGCGCCCTGTCGGGACGCCCTCGCGCCCCGCCCACTTGCACACTTAATGAAGGGGAGAAACCCATGAATCGGAAGCACCTGCTGACCAGCCTCATCGCCGCCGGTCTGGTCGTACCGGCCCTGGCCACCGCCGACTGGACGCTGTACGGCCGCGCCCACCTGTCCGCCGACATCCTGGACAACGGAGCCGAGTACAACGAGTTCAACGTATCCAGCAACTCCAGCCGCCTGGGCTTCAAGGGCGAACGCGAATTCCGCGAGCAGCTCATCGCCATGTTCCAGATCGAGCAACAAGTCGATTTCGACACCGCTGCAGACAACGATCTCAGCTTCGCGACGCGCGATACCTTCGTCGGCCTGCGCGGTGACCAGTGGGGCATGCTGCGTATCGGCAAGTTTGATACGCCGTTCAAGCGTGCACGGGGAGAGGCCAACTTTTTTGGCGACCGCGTCGGTGACCTGCGGAATCTCGCCCGCTCGCGCGCCCAGACCGGGCGTTTCGATCAGCGCTTCAATAACAGCATCCACTACCGGACCCCGGAGTTCGGGGGCCTGACCTGGGATCTCCAATACTCTAATGAGACGGGTGATGCCACCACGGACGATGGCGCTCCCAACAAGGCGTACTCGACCGCGCTGAACCTCGACATGGGGGACTTCAGCGGGGCACTCGCCTACGAAAAGCAGGAAGACGGTGCGGCAGACCCGGACGCAGTGCGTGCCGTCCTGGCCTACAGCATCACACCGGCACTGCGGATGGCGGCCTTCTACCAGAACTCGGAAACCACCAGCGGCGACGAGGCGGATGTGTACGGCCTGGGCGGGCAGTTCCGTCTGACGCCCAGCCTGCGTCTCAACAGCCACGTCTTTCAGCTCGATTCCGATCTGGACGAAGCCGACGCCACGATGTACGCGATTGGCCTGGAATACCGCCTCGACAGCGACCTGCGCTTTTACGGCGACATTGCGACCGTCGACAATGACGCCTTCTCCAGCCTGACACCGTGGGGCCAGGCGCGCAGTGCAACGCCGGGTGGCGCCGCCGGGGAAACCGCCACCGCATTCTCCGTTGGCATGCGCTACGACTTCTGACGCCGTAGCAAGAGCCAGCCGACAGCCAGGACTGTCAGCGGGCAGGCAGCAAGAGGCCCCCGCCGGACTACGCCCCGGCGGGGGCCTTCATACGCGGGCAACAGACAACCCCGGACCGTAGCGACCGGGGCCGAGCCGGCCGCCCCGGGTTCAGGGGCGCTTGGGCGTCTGGTATTCGGCTTCTTTCTGGAAGGGTTCCCAGATGGTCTCGTAGCCGACGAAGCCCTTTTCGTTCGGCTTCATCTGCCGGGTGACCAGAAAGCGCGACTTGCCGTCCGGAACTTCCGGGTGCTTCTTGTCGGATTGCTGACTCATGGTGCATTCACCTCGCTGCGATGAAAAAAGAGGGGACGGAAGAAACGCCGTTTCGCCCCCCGACTCACTGACAAAACCGGGCGAAGATGCTTGTCACTCGATGGGGACCGCTCGCCCGCTGTCGATCTCCGGCCCCGTCTCCACCTTGCCGCCATGCTCGATTTCTTCTGCGCTGGCATCCCGCACCAGCAGGATGTTCAGCTTGAAGACCACCTGCCGACCACACAGCGGGTTGTTGCCGTCGATAGTGATGGTCTGGTCGTCCATCCGGGTCACCAGAAAGCTCTTGGTCTGGCCGCGGTCGTTTTCCATCAGGATGGCGGTGCCCACCTCGCGGTATTCCTCGGGCACGTTCTCGATCGCTTCGGTGATCACGAGGGACTCGTCACGCGGCCCGTACAGGGCGTTGCAGTCGATGGGAACCTCGATGGTCTCGCCCTGGGCCTTGCCTTCCAGCTCGCCCATCACCTGGGGTGAAAGGACCTCGTTCACGCCGTGCACATAACCCAGCGGGAACTCGACCTCGGTCAAGACCTGGCCGGATTTCTCGTCGATCACCTGGTAGTTCAGTTCGACGTACTTGTTGTCCTGGATTACATCTGTCATGCAAAGTCCCGCAGTCTCAGAAAATGGACGCACCGAAGATACGCACCTCGCCTTCCTCGTACCCGAGGACCATGCGACCGAGCCATTCGCCCTCTTTCTTAGTGCTGCGCACCCGGTAGAGGACCGTGACGTGCTCGCCCCGACGGATAATGCCGAGGAAGTCCCAGTCCGCGCTCAGGTTGCGGGTCAGTTCGCTCTGGGCGAACTGCTTGCCGACCTCGACCTCGTTGAGGCCGAACAGCAGGTGGTAGGAGAACCGGCGGACGAACTTGCCGTACTGCCCCTTGTTCGAATACTTGACCAGATCGGCCCACATGGGATGGGCGATCTCCACAATCTCCTCGTCGGAATGATCGATGATGTTCATCGTCTCCGGCAGGCTTTGTGCTTCAGCTGCGCTGGTCATGTTGAAACCCTCAGGTCTGGCGGTTGAAAGAGAAGGCCCGCGCGTGAACGCGCCGGCCGTCGCGGCTTCCGTGCGAGGTGGCGGGGTCGCGGCCGACCCCGCCACGTTAGCACCCTAGGCTTCCTCTTTCTCGGCTTCCTTGGCCGGGGCCTCGTCCTTGTCGACCAGGTGATAGCACGGCGCCTTCTCCATGGTGTACTCGCCCGTCTTCGGATCACGACGGGAAACGGTCAGGTGATGCCAGTTCTGATCGTCGAGTTTCATGTAGTCGCCGCGGTAGTAGTAGCCCGGCCAGCGGGTTTCCTTGCGGAACAGGGTGTGGTGGAAGACGCTCTCGGCGGTGCGCACGCGGTGCTTCAACTCCCAGGCGCGCAGCAGTTCGTGGATGTCCTCCGCGGCCAGCTTGTCCAGGTCCTCTTCGAGGATCTTCATCTTCTTGAGGCCGATATTGAGCAGCTTCTCGTTGGTCATGTAGCTGACCGTCACGCCACCGCAGTATTCGTCCATCAGCTTCTGCAGGCGGTCAAGACCCTGGCGCGGGTTGATGAAGTTGGGGTTGACCGAACCGGCCACGACCTCGTTGCTGTAGACCTTGTAGTGCTCCAGCGGCTTGTAGATCTCCTCCTTCAGCTTGCTGATCTGCGAATCGGAGACCCGGATACCGTCGGCCTTGCCATCGTCGATGTACTTGCAGGCGGCCTTCGCGGCCAGACGGCCCTCGGTGAAGGAACCGGAGGAGAACGCGTGCGGCGTGCCGCCCACGGCATCGCCGGCACCGAACAGGCCCTCGACGCTGGTCATGCGGTTGTAGCCCCAGAAATACTCGGGCGGCGAGACGTCCTCCGGGCCGGAGCACCAGGCGCCACAGCCCGTGGCGTGCGAGCCCATCACGTAGGGCTCCGAGGTGGTCAGCTCGGGGTTCTCGTTCTTGGGGTCCACGTCGGTGGCGGCCCACAGCACGGCCTGGCCGACGGTCATGCCCAGGAAGTTTTCCCAGCCCACCTCTTCAAGGTGCGGGTCCTGGAAGGCCTCCATGGTGACCATGTGGATCGGGCCACGGCCGGCATTCACTTCGTTCAGGAACGCGTGGTTGCGCAGGCAGGTCGGGATCGGCCGATGGGTCCGGTGGGAGACCTCCGGATCCAGGTATTCCTTGCCGACCATCTCCTGCAGCTGCGGCCACCACTTGGACTCGTACTCTTCGCCGTTGCAGTTCTGCGTGCGGGTCTTCAGGTGCAGGAAGTAGGCACCCACCGGACCGTAGCCATCCTTGAAGCGGGCCAGCACGATGCGGTTTTCCATCTGCGTCATCTTGGCGCCGGCATTGATCAGCAGCCCGTAGGCCGAGCCGGACGACCATGGGGCGTACCAGACGCGGCCCGCGCCTTCGCCCACGGAACGCGGCTTGAAGATCATGGAGGCGCCACCGGCGGCGACGATCACCGACTTCGACTTGAAGACGTGATAGTTACCCGTGCGCACGTTGAAGCCCACCGCACCGGCCACCCGGTTCTCCTTCGATTCGTCCATCAGGAGGTGGGTGACACAGATGCGGTTGTAGATGGTGTCGGCGGACTTCTTGGCGGCCTCGGCCACGATCGGCTTGTAGGACTCGCCGTGGATCATGATCTGCCAGCGGCCTTCACGCTGGTAGGCGCCCGTCTTCGGGTCACGCATCAGCGGCAGCCCCCACTCCTCGAACTGGTGCACGGTGGAGTCCACGTGGCGCGCCATGTCGAACAGCAGGTCCTCGCGCACCATGCCCATCAGGTCGATACGGGCGTAGCGCACGTGGTCTTCGGGATTGTTCTCGCCCCAGCGGGTCCCCATGTAGCAGTTGATCGCATACAGGCCCTGGGCGACCGCGCCCGAACGGTCGATGTTGGCCTTTTCGGCAATCACGACCTTCTTGTCCTGGCCCCAGAAGCGGGCTTCCCAGGCGGCACCCGTGCCACCAAGCCCCGCGCCACAGACCAGGATGTCGATGTTGTCTTCGACGATTGTCTTGTAGGCCATCAGTAGTACACCCCTTCTTTCAGTTTGAGACCGGCGGCCTCAAGCGTGTGCAGATCCCCCTCATCCATGCGGATGTACTTGGGCTCGTTGAACAGCAGCTGGCTGTCGCGCATGGACTTGTCCGGTCCGGGGACGTCGGCCAGCTGCGGGATGTGCTTGCCCCAGGGCTTGGTGGTAATCGGTGACAGGAAATCCTTTTCCCGGCCATCGCGGAACTTGATCTTCCAAGCAATGGTGCCCCGCTCCTCGTCGCGGTCGACGCGTACGCTGTGCCCCAGCGGCGCGAAGTCCGCGTAGCCACGCACATCAATAGCGTGGTGCGGGCAGGCCTTCACGCAGGAGAAGCACTCCCAGCACATGTTGGGTTCGATGTTGTAGGCGCGACGGGTGGTGGGGTCGATATGCATGATGTCTGACGGGCAGATATCGACGCAGTATCCACAGCCATCGCAACGGGTCATGTATACAAAAGTTGGCATGGTAGTCCTCGATCGATGCTGGTGTTTGGATAAGGGGCTCAGTAGTGGTGGGGGGCTTCACGCTGGATGCCCTTCCCCATCTCCATCGGCGCGTCCCGCAACAGTTCCATCGAATGGCGCTGCTGTTGCTCGGGGTCGTCGCGCGTAAGCGTCGGAAGGTTCTCGGCGGAGCCGTCGGCACGGGTCATCCGCTTCTGATAGGCCGCGGCCGGCTTGAAGAACATGTGCGCGAACTTGGACCAGTAGACCGTCGCGAACAGGGTCGTGGTGGCCGCGAGGAAGAGCGCGAAGAACAGCCAGCCAAGGGCGCCGGTGCCCTGAGTCAGCGACCACAGGATGGCGAAGGTCGACATCGCCAGCAGCGACACGATGAAAAGATCGGCCCGGACCAACTGGTACCAGCGACGACCCTCGGAGTAGACGTCGACGCGAATGAAGAACCAGAACCAATAGCCGCCGAAGGCCAGCGACAGGGCGCCCAGATGCCACAGGACCGGCCACACGCCCGCGGCGGGCTCGCTCGCGTAGCCAAAGATCAGGACCGCGGACGAGACCACGAACAGGACAAAGCCCCACATGGTGAACAGATGGGACGCGCGTCGCTTCGGATTCTTGAATTCGCCGGAGGTAAGGACCTCTTTCCCCAGGGTCTGCATGGCCTGGGAGAATTTCTCGCCGCCGCTCACGCTGCGGGTCGCGTCCTTCTCGGCTTTCTTGGCGTTCTCGAAGAAGTACTGCGCACTCCTCTTGTGCAGCATGTCGAGGATCGTGCCGGCGGCCACCAGGATGACCATGAGCACGACATACGCCTGCATTGCGGCTGGTGGGATAAACGCAGCCAGTTCGGCAAAGGGATTGCTAGTGATCACGGCGACAGGCCTCCTCAGAGTGTCCAATGGGCACACCGAGTCTGTGCCAACTCGATCTTGCGCTTCAAATCAAACTTGCTTCCCCGCGCATAAGTCGTATGTATGAGGTCATATGCTTATTTATGGAAACGCTTATCTAGCGGCCGGGCAGACGCCATCGCAAGCCGCCAGGCTGGCCCGGGGGCGGCGCACCGCCCGCTGCCCGCAGCACGCGGGTCCGGGGCGCCAGAGATGGCACCGGAACGGGAACGCCCGGGCCGGGTGAGACAAAGGGATAACGGCCGCGGATCGAGGCGCTCCCGGGGCAGGGCTAACGGCCCTGACGGGCGGGCAGATCCGGATGCGCGACTGAGGGGACGGTCAAGAAACCCGAACCTTTATGGACTATCTTGTGCTACGTTCGGGGTCGACCGGCAACGCGCCCGGCCCGGGAGCCGGCTGGACGCATGCGCCCCGAATACGACTCCCGGTGGCACAAGCCACCCCATCCATGCAGCCCACATCCAGCGTCGGCAGGAGAGAAAGCCCCATGATCAAACCGCACGGTGCCAACACCCTGAAGCCCCTGTTCGTCTACGACCCCGATCAACACCACGCCCTGCTGCAGGAGGCCGAAACCCTGCCCTCCGTGGTCATCAGCTCCGGCGCCGCCGGCAACGCCGTCATGATGGGTGGCGGCTATTTCACGCCGCTGACCGGGTTCATGAATGTCGCAGACGCCATGAGCTGCGCGGAGAACATGCGAACCACCAGCGGCCTGTTTTTCCCGGTCCCCGTGGTCAACCTGCTGGAGAATGCGGACGCCATTCGCGGGGCCAAGCGGATTGCCCTGCGCGACCCGAACATGGAGGGGAACCCGGTCCTCGCCATCCAGGAGGTCGAGGCGATCGAGGAATTCACGCCCGAGCAGATGGCGACCATGACCGAAAAGGTCTACGGCACGACCGACATGGAACACCCCGGGGTCGCCGCCTTCAACAGCGTGGGCCGCGTCTGCGTATCGGGGCCCATCCAGGTGCTCCACTTCTCGTACTTCCAGGATGACTTCCCCGACACCTTCCGCACCGCCGTCGAGATCCGCAACGAGATCGCGGAACGCGGCTGGAACCGGGTGGTCGCGTTTCAGACCCGCAACCCGATGCACCGGGCCCACGAAGAGCTGTGCCGCATGGCCATGGAGCAACTGGATGCGGACGGCGTGGTGATCCACATGCTGCTGGGCAAGCTGAAGCCCGGCGACATCCCGGCCCCGGTGCGCGACGCCGCCATTCGCAAGATGGCCGAGCTCTACTTCCCGCCGAACACGGTGATGATCACGGGATACGGCTTCGACATGCTCTATGCCGGTCCGCGCGAGGCCGTACTCCATGCGCTGTTCCGCCAGAACATGGGCGCGACCCACTTCATCATCGGGCGTGATCACGCCGGGGTGGGGGACTACTACGGACCGTTCGATGCCCAGACGATCTTCGACACCGAGGTACCCGCGGGCGCGCTGGAGATCGAGATCTTCCGGGCCGACCACACGGCCTACTCGAAGAAGCTCGACCGGGTGGTGATGATGTGCGATGCACCCGACCACACGAAGGAGGATTTCGTGCTCCTGTCCGGCACCAAGGTTCGCGAGATGCTGGGCCGAGGCGAGGCACCGCCGGTCGAGTTCTCCCGCCCGGAAGTCGCCAAGATCCTGATGGAGTACTACCAGGGACTGAACCGGTAGCAGGAACGCGGTTCAGGCATCCGGCAACCCGCAGGGGCGGCCGGATGCCGGTTCCGGCTAGTAGGTCTTGGAAAGGGTCGCCTGGATCTGCGCGAAGGTCCGCGCGACGTCGAAGGTCTGCACCTGAATCCCCAGCTGACGCCCGATCTGGGTCGCCGAGAACATCCCCCTTATGCGGGTTTCGCCCGTCTGGGGGTCCCGCTGACCGACCAGCGCATGCTGGCGCCCCCAGTCCTTCAGCGTCGCGACGATGTCCGCCACGTCCGCCTGCATCACGCGCTGCATATCCAGCAGGTCCACGTCATCCAGCGGCACCATCAGGTCACGCACCCGGAGGTCGTCGTGCCGCATGCCGCGCTCGTTCACCATCTGGATCGGGCGCTCCCCCTGGGTGTCGCGGGCCGTGATCAGCCCCAGCACGCGTTCCGAATCCACCACGATCAGCAGCCGGACACCCCGGGCGATCATCTGCTCGGTGGCCTGGTTGAGGGTCGCCTCGGGTCCGATCGTCGCGACCGGCACCCGGCGGAAGTCGGTCATTACGCACAGCGCCGAGGAAGCCAGGGTGACCTGGGGGTCTTCCTCCGACACCTGCTGGAGCCCGGTTCCGGGGGCCGCCTTTTGCGACGGGAGGGGCTTGTGCGGGAATTCTGCGGTCATCGCGTTTCTCCATCCACAGTGGAATCCAGAGGGACACGAATGACGCGCCCTCTCCTAGACGATGCCCTGAGACGAAGGCGCTGACAAGCGGGTCGATCACCCCGCGCCGAAACGCCACCCCGTTGCCGAATGCGGGCCGTATGCCCGAGTCGGATCAGGCCGCACTCTCCTCGGGTGTCGCCCGGATCGCAAAGTCCATGGTTTCGAGATCGCCCAGCGCCCAGGTCGCCCGCGGCGCCCCGAGCCCGGCCACGGTGCCCGGATTCACGAGCCAGGTGGCGCCATCCTTCACGTGCGGCTGCTGGCGAATCTCGGTCTCGTGGCTGTGGCCGCAGCAGACGAGGTCATAGTCCCCGGTACAGGCCATCGCATGGGCGTAATGGGGGTAGTGCGTGACGAAGATGCGCCGGCCACCGAGGGTGATGGTGGCGTCCAGCCCGTAGTAGTGCAGGAGGCCGTCGGACTGGTGCGCGATGCGCGAGATCGCGACCGGGTCCCCCAGGTTGTTGCCGTGCACCGCGTGGATCGGCACACCCAGCTTCAGTGACGCCCGCAACGTGTTGCCGCCGATTACGTCACCACAGTGGATGACCGCCTCGGCGCCCTCGGCAATGCCGGCCTCGATCGCGCGGGCCAGCATGGGGCCGCGGTCGTGACTATCGGAAACAATGCATACCTTCATCGGTTGGCAGGCCTCTGTTGTGAAATTCCGTTGCCGGAACGATAACACTGCCGCGCCCCGCCCTGCGCCCGGGCCCGATTCGGGGCATCCGAACGGGCGCGAAGAATCCATCCTTGACTCCCTTGTGGTGGATACCCCGGAACTGCATAGTGGGGGTAACCCCGGTCGAAGTAAGGGGTATTGCAGTATATCGCGATTGTCTAACTTACAAGGCGTTGACGATTTATGGCACAGACCCCGTCGCAGGAAATCAAGAACACCACCTGTTACATGTGCGCCTGCCGCTGCGGCATCCGGGTGCACCTGCGCGACGGGGAGGTGCGCTACATCGATGGCAACCCGGAACACCCGATCAACGAGGGCGTGATCTGCGCCAAGGGCGCCTCCGGGATCATGAAACAGCACTCGCCCGCGCGGCTGACCCAGCCCCTGCGGCGCAAGGCCGGCGCCGAACGCGGCGATGGCGAATTCGAGCCGATCTCCTGGGAGGAGACCTTCGAGATCCTCGCCGAACGCCTCGGGCACATCCGCGAGACCGATCCGAAGCGCTTTGCGCTGTTTACCGGGCGCGACCAGATGCAGGCCCTGACCGGGCTGTTCGCCAAGCAGTTCGGCACCCCCAACTACGCGGCCCACGGCGGCTTCTGCTCGGTGAACATGGCCGCCGGCATGATCTACACCATCGGCGGCTCGTTCTGGGAATTCGGCGGGCCCGATCTGGAACGCTCGAAGCTGTTCGTGATGATCGGCACCGCGGAGGACCACCACTCCAATCCGCTGAAGGTGGCGATCTCCAAGTTCAAGCGCCAGGGCGGGCGCTTCATCTCCATCAACCCGGTGCGCACCGGCTACTCCGCGATCGCCGACGAATGGGTCCCGATCCGCCCGGGGACCGACGGCGCCCTGCTGCTGGCGCTGATCCACGAGATCATCAACAAGGGCCTGTACGACCGCGACTTCCTGGTGCGCTACAGCAATGCCGGCCAGCTGGTGAACATGAACGAGGAGCAGGACGACTTCGGCATGTTCCTGCGCACCGAGGATCCGCCCGAGGAGGGCTGCTACGACGCGCAGAACCAGCTGTGGTGGGACCGCAAGACCGGACGCGCGGTGCCGACCCACACGCCAGATGCCGATCCGTTCCTTCTCGGCGAGTTCACCCTGGATGACGGCACCCGGGCCAAGCCCGCCTTCCAGCTGCTGCAGGACCGGGTCGCGGAATACACGCCGGAATGGGCCGCCCGCATCACCGGGATCGATGCCGAGGACATTCGCCGGCTGGCCCACGAAATGGGGGTTACCGCGCGCGACCAGCGCATCGAGCTCCCCATTGCCTGGACCGACTCCTGGGGCGTGGAACACGAATCCGTCACCGGGAACCCGGTGTCGTTCCATGCGATGCGCGGGCTGGCCGCACACTCGAACGGCTTCCACACCATCCGTTCGCTGTCGATCCTGATGTCGCTGCTGGGCACCATCGACCGCCCCGGCGGCTTCCGCCACAAGGCCCCGTTCCCGCGTCCGATCCCGCCCTGCGCCCGCACGCCGAAGGGGCCGGAGGGCGTGCAGCCCGGCAAGCCGCTGGACGGCATGGTGCTCGGCTGGCCGGCGGACCCGGACGACCTGTTCGTGGACGACAAAGGCGAGCCGGTACGCCTCGACAAGGCCTTCTCCTGGGAGTACCCGCTGGCCGTGCACGGCATGATGCACAACGCCATCACCAATGCCTGGCGCGGGGACCCCTACCCGATCGACACCCTGCTGATCTTCATGGCCAACATGGCGTGGAACTCGACCATGAACACGGAAGAGGTCCGCAAGATGCTGAACGACAAGGACGACAACGGGGAGTACAAGATCCCGTTCCTGGTCGTGGCGGATGCCTTCCAGTCCGAGATGACCGCGTTCGCCGACCTGATCCTTCCGGATACCACCTATCTGGAGCGCCACGACGTGATGTCCATGCTGGACCGCCCGATCTCCGAGTTCGACGGCCCGGTGGACTCGGTGCGCATCCCGGTGGTCCCGCCCAAGGGCGAGTGCAAGCCGTTCCAGGAAGTGCTGATCGAGCTCGGCTCGCGCCTGAAACTGCCGGCGTTCGTGAACGAAAACGGCGAACGCAAGTTCCGCGACTACCCGGATTTCGTCGTCAACTACGAGACCGAACCGGGCTCCGGCATCGGCTTTCTGGCCGGCTGGCGCGGCAAGGGCGGGGAGAAGTCCCTGCGCGGGGAACCGAACCCCAACCAGTGGGAGATGTACGCCCAGAACAACTGCGTATTCCAGTACGAGCTGCCGCGCAGCTACCAGTACATGCGTAACTGGAACAAGGGCTATCTCGAGTGGTCGCAGCGCAATCGCATCACGCGCTTTGGCGAGCCGATCCTGATCCACCTGTATTCCGAGGTGCTGATGAAATTCCGCGCCGCCGCTCAGGGCAAGGGCCCGTCGCGCAAGGCCCCGGCGCACCTGGCCAAGCGCGTGGAGACCTTCTTCGACCCGCTGCCGTTCTACTACGACCCGCTGGAGTACCAGACCACCAACAAGCACACCTACCCCCTGGCCGCGATCACCCAGCGCCCGATGGCGATGTACCACTCCTGGGACTCCCAGAACGCCTGGCTGCGACAGATCCACGCGCACAACCTGCTCTACGTGAATTCGCGCACCGCACGGGCCGCCGGGATCAACGACGAGGACTGGATCTGGGTGGAAAGCCAGTGGGGCCGGGTGCGTTGCATGGCCAAGTACTCCGAGGCAGTCGAACCCGGAACGGTCTGGACCTGGAACGCGATCGGCAAGGCCGCGGGGGCCTGGAACCTGACCCCCGAGGCCAACGAGTCGCGCAAGGGCTTCCTGCTGAACCACCTGATCTCCGAGGAGCTCCCCGGCCAGGACGGGCCGATCTCCAACTCCGACCCGGTCACCGGCCAGGCCGCCTGGTACGACGTGCGCGTGCGCATCTACAAGGCCGAAGAGGGGGCGCCGCAGGAGACGTCGCCCCAGTTCAAGGCCCTGCACCCCTACCCCGGCCAGTCCAAGCGGGCCCGTGTGGTGAACTTCTTTGCGGGCATAGGAGGTAAGAAATGACCCAACTCGCCCTTGTCATCGATCTCAACGTCTGCGTGGGCTGCCACGCCTGCGTCACCAGCTGCAAGGAATGGAACACCTCGGGCGATGCCGGCCCGCTGGTCGACCAGAACCCCTACGACGCGGATCCCACCGGTACCTTCTTCAACCGCGTGCAGAGTTTCGAGGTCGGTGAATATCCGAATACCGAGACGGTGCACTTTCCGAAATCCTGCCTGCACTGCGAAGAGCCTCCCTGCGTGCCGGTGTGTCCGACCGGGGCGTCCTACAAGCGCGAGTCGGACGGTATTGTGCTGGTCGACTACGACAAGTGCATCGGCTGCAAGTACTGCTCCTGGGCCTGCCCCTACGGGGTGCGCGAGGTGGACACCGAAAGCAAGGTGATGACCAAGTGCACCCTGTGCGTGGACCGCATCTACAACGAGGAGCTGCCGGAGTGGGACCGCAAACCCGCCTGCGTACGGGCCTGTCCGACCAACGCACGACTCTACGGGGACATTCATGACCCCGAATCGGTCGTCTCGAAGGCGATCCGCGAAGCGGGCGGCTACCAGCTGATGCCGGAATGGGGCACCAAGCCGGCCAATCACTACCTGCCGCGACGCAAGACCCACCTGACCATCCGCGAGGACGAGGTGGAACGCGCCGACAACCCGCTGAAGATCGACAGCCAGCTGCCCAAGCCCGGGCAGGAAGAACCCTCGCTCGACGACGTCACCAGCTGGTAAACAGGGACGAAGACACTATGCATCCAGCCTTCTCGGTTATCTTCCTCACCACCCTGATCGGCGCCGGCCAGGGCCTTTTTCTCGGACTGTTCGGTGCCGAGTCACTCAGCCTTCTGGGTGTGCTGCCGCCGCCCGGTTCGGACTTCCTGGCGCTGGGCTCGGCACTCGCCCTGGTCTTCCTGGTCCTCGGGCTGGTCGCCTCGTTCTTTCACCTGGGGCGTCCGGAACGCGCCTGGCGCACCGCCACCAAGTGGCGCACCTCGTGGCTGTCGCGCGAGGTGATCGTGCTCCCGGCGTTCATGGGCGTGGTCTTCCTGTATGGCGCGGCGCACGCGTTCGGGTTCAACCCGCCCCTGGGCACGCTGGCCGGGGATGTCCCCATCCTCCCAACCGTCGTGCTTGGCGCCATCGGCGCGTTGCTGGCCATCGTGCTCTATGTGACCACCGCGATGATCTACGCCTGCATCAAATTCCTGCAGGAGTGGCATTCCCCGCTGACCGTCGTGAACTACACCGTGCTGGGCGCAGCCAACGGCTTCACGCTGGCGGCTGCCTATGCGGCCTGGGCCGGGGTCCCGCTGGTGGCTTTTCTGGCGACCGTGGCGATCGTGCTGACGCTGCTGGGCCTGGCCACCCGCAGCGCATCGCTGGTGCGCAACGCCCGCATCAAGTCGAAATCCACGGTGCAGACCGCGATCGGCGTGAAACACCCGAAGATCCAGCAGAAGTCCCAGGGCTTCATGGGCGGTTCGTTCAACACCCGGGAGTTCTTCCACCACATGTCCGCGACGTTCCTGCGCGGGATGAAGTGGGTCTTCCTGCTGGGGGCGTTCGCGATCCCGGCCCTGCTACTGCTGATCGCCCTGATCCCCCGGGTCGACCCGGTCAACGTGCTGATCGCCGCGTTTGCCATCCAGTACCTGGGACTGGTGGCCGAGCGCTGGTTCTTCTTCGCCCAGGCCAACCATCCGCAGAACATCTACTACCAGTCGGTCGCCTGAACCCGGCTGGGGGCGGCCTGCCCGCCCCCAGCCCACCGGTATCGCCGGAGGCCGTTGCCAGCCTGCCGGTCAGGCTGCGGGCCAGCCCTCGGTGGCAATACCCTCCCCCAGATCGACCTCGACCAGGCGGCGGCGCACCTCCAGCAGCTTCTCAACCAGGGCCGGTTCGACGCGCTCGTAGGCCTCCGCGTCCGGCACCCGGTTGACCACCACCCCCAGCAGTTCGGTGATCGCGTTGCCGATCGAGTTCTGGCTGATCGTCACGATCAGGCGGCCCTCGTCGTTGCGGTAGATCAACTGCTTGAAGGCCGGCTGCCAGCGAATGGCATGGGCGTACTTGGCATCGGTAAAGCAACGGTCGCGCACCTTCTTGGCGGTCTTCAGGAAATCGTTGTTGAACAGCAGGACTTCCTCCACCGCATCGGGAAAATGCACGCCCTCGGGCATCGGGGCATTGCGGGTGGAGACCTGCGAGAAAAAGGTGCGGTAGAAGTCCAGAAAGCCCTGCAGGACCGCGTCGTATTCCCGCCAGAAGCGGATGTCCTGCAACGCCTCGACCCCGCCCTGGATCTCCCAGCTCGGCAGCCCATGCGGGTAGCCGGTCAACCCGAGGCGCGCCTCGTGATCGGACGCCGGCCGGAGGATCTGCAGATCCAGGGCCCGGGTAAAGAAGGCCCGGTAGACCTCGCGCATATAGGCCTGGAACAGGCTGTGCTGGCCGCCATCGGTCAGGTTGGGATTGCCGGGATCCGCCAGCGGCGCAGCGGCCAGCGACGCCATCGGGAAGACGATGAAATGGTTGTGCAGCATGCGGATGCTGGGCACGCCCGGCGCGGTCAGCGGCCAGGTCGCGTCCAGGCTGGCCTCGCCCGCCAGCACCAGGGCCTCGGCCGGATCCGGGTACTGCTCCAGCATGTACTCGATGATCACCCCGTTCATCCGGTTCCAGACATGCCGCACCGGCTCCGGCACCTGGGTGCGCCGCACCGGGCGCCCCATCGGGTCGAGGATGGTCTGCGAGGTGTTGTAGATGATGGAACAGTCGAACTCGTTGCTGTGCCCCAGCGCCTTGCGATAGAGCAGCAGGTTTTCCGGATTCACCAGCAGCCCGTTGTTGTGGACCAGATCGGCCAGGTTTTCGGTGCTGTTGAAGAACTCGTTGGGTTTCATGCCCTCCGGGATGTCCAGGGGAATGGGCCGAAACGGCGTAGTGATCTCGCGGGGGCCGGCTTGCATGACGGTCAGTGACTCCTTGCAGGGGGGCGATGCCAGGGCGGCGCGGGCGGACTTGTACCTACAACCACAATGCCTGTACTGTAACTTGCGCGGCTCGGGAGCGTCTGCCGCGACCATAGCACAACCACCCACTCCTCAGAGGAGCGAGAGCATGCGACTGATTCTGTTGGGGGCGCCCGGCGCCGGCAAGGGCACCCAGGCCCAGTACATCTGCGAGAAGTACAACATCCCGCAGATCTCTACCGGCGACATGCTGCGCGCGGCGGTGAACGCAGGCTCCCCACTGGGTCTGAAGGCCAAGGAGGTCATGGATGCAGGCGGCCTGGTCTCCGACGACATCATCCTGGGCCTGGTGAAGGAACGCGTGGAGCAGCCCGATTGCTGCGACACCGGCTTCCTGTTCGACGGCTTTCCGCGCACCATCCCGCAGGCCGAGGCCCTGAAAGAACAGAACGTGCCGCTCGACTTTGTCGTGGAGGTGGATGTCCCGGACGAAGAGGTGATCCGGCGCATGAGCGGGCGCCGGGTGCATCCGGGCTCCGGCCGCACCTATCACGTCGAGTTCAACCCGCCGAAGGTCGAGGGCAAGGACGACGTCACCGGCGAGGACCTGATCCAGCGCGAGGACGACAACGAAGAGACGGTGCGCAAGCGCCTGGAGGCCTATCACAGCCAGACCCAGCCGCTGGTCGACTTCTATGCCAAGTGGGAGGAAAGCGGCGAGCCTGACGCCCCGAAGTGCGTCCATATCAAGGGGACCGGATCGGTGGAAGACATCCGCGACCAGATCTTCAAGGCCCTTGGATAGCAAAGACCCGCCCGGTCTCCCGGGCGGGTCTTTGTAAAGGCGGGGCACACGCCCCAGCTGGCCCCTGGCCCCGGACACGGGACCAGGGGCTTTCGGCTAGCGGCCGAGCACCTTGGTCACCTTGTTCTGCCGCAGCCGGTAGGCATCCGGCATGCCCGAGCCCAAGAGGGGCCGCAGGTACATGCGGAAGGCATCGGTGACATCGGTGCCCGAGGCATCGATGAACTCGTCCGGCATCACCTTGGTCTTGCCGGCGACCGCTTCCAGCGGCACATACTCGTAGTCCACCGAATAAAAGCCGGTCCTCTTGATCGCCACCGAACCGTCGCGACCTTCCCACATCGCGAACTGTACGGCCTTCTCGCCCACCTCGCGGGCCTCGCGCTGATCGACGTCCGACACGCAGCCAATAAAGGCCCGCTGCAGATAGCCGAAGGTGTCGCCACGCACCCGCTTCACCCCCAGCTTGTCGCGGATCTCGCCACACAGCATGTCCGCCAGTGCCCCGGTACCGGAGAGCTGGACGTTGCCATGGGCATCCTTCTCGACATCCTTCGCCAGCTTGGTCGCGATGGGTTCATCGTTGGCATCGTGGATGCCTTCGCTGACCGCGATCACGCAGCGGCCGTGGCGTTCCATGGTGGCCTTCACATCCTTCAGGAACTGGTCGACCTCGAACACCCGCTCCGGCACGTAGATCAGGTGCGGCCCGTCATCCGGGAACTTCTTGCCAAGCGCGGAAGCCGCGGTGAGGAAGCCGGCATGACGCCCCATGACCACCGCCAGATAAATCCCCGGCAGGGCGTAGTTGTCGAGGTTGGCACCAATAAAGGCCTGCGCCACGAACCGTGCCGCCGACGGGAAACCCGGCGTGTGGTCGTTCTCCACCAGATCGTTGTCGATCGTCTTCGGGATGTGCACGCAGCGCATCGGGTAGTTGGCCTTCCGCGCCTCCTCGCTGACGATGCGGACCGTGTCGGAGGAGTCGTTGCCGCCGATATAGAAGAAGTAGGTGATCCCGTGGGCCTTCAGGACCTTGAAGATCTCCTTGCAGTAGTCGAGGTCCGGCTTGTCGCGCGTAGAACCCAGCGCCGAGGAGGGCGTCCGTGCGACCATCTCCAGGTTATGGGTGGTCTCCTGGGTCAGGTCCAGGAATTCCTCGTCGATGATCCCGCGGACCCCGTGGAAGGCCCCGTAGACCAGTTCGACGTCGGTGAATTTCCGGGCCTCAAGGACCGCACCCACCATGGATTGATTGATTACCGCCGTCGGGCCTCCACCCTGGGCGATCAGAACCTTGGCCATCTTCGTCCTCCTTTTGCGACTTGCGTGCGAACCATCGGTGAACCGGCCGCGCAACGACCGGGGCATCTCGATGCAACAAAGCCCGAAGATAGCAAATTCCGCACCCCGTGTACGGAATAGTTTAATTGTATTATCAAACACTTATTTAATCGTGCACACCCCTGGGCACAGCCCGGACGGCCTCCCTGTACGACCGGCAGGTGCGCCCCGACAGGTAAGGGACAACGCAGGATTCAGTCGCGCAGATGCTGGTTGACGAAGCGCGTGACCCGAATCATCGCATCGCGCGCGGCCAGGTCATCGGCAAAGGTGCGGGTCGTTCCATTGCGGAAGTCGAAGCCGCGTCCCACCCCCGGGTATTCGATCCAGTGGACCTCGCCTCCGCGGCTCTCCAGCCCGTCGGCGGCCATGCGCGCGGTGCGGTGGCGCTGGTACTGCTCCTCGTCGCCGATCAGGATCATCATCGGGATCTCGAGCTGGTTGACCTCGTTGGCGTAGCGGTACACCTGGTGCGGCTCGCCCAGATTCGGGTCCTGCAGGTGCGGGTAGTAGCCGGCCCAGCAGGCGACATCCTCGACCTGGCGCTCGAAGGTGACGGCGACCTTCAGGGTCTTGTAGCCGCCACGGGTGATGGAGACCAGGCAGGCACGGTCCCCCGCGATGTCGTCCCGCGCCAGCAGGACATCCAGCCCGCTGTTCAGATCGCCTTCCAGCTCGTAGTCATGGTCCAGCGGGTGCGTCTCCATGAAGCGGCCGGTGTACAGGTCCGGGGCCAGCACCACGAATCCCCGCGCGGCCAGGCGCTTCACATGCAGTTCGGCCAGGTCGTCCAGGCCGCGCCGGCCGTGGGCCCAGAGGATCGCAGGGTAGGGCTCGCCATCGGCCGGCCGCGCCACCATCGCCGGGATGTCGATGCCGTCGCGCTGGTATTCGATGCGTTCAATGGTGACCTCGTGGTTCTCCAGATCGGAATACAGCACGCCGTCTTCCCACCAGTCGTCATCCCACCACCAGTTGTCGGAACCGGTGGGTTCGTCGGCCGCCAGCGGCGCTACGAACAGGCTGGCAGCCGCCAGGAACAGGAGAGGACGCAGTACAGAAACCATCGGGAACCTCGTGCGGATCAATGTGGACAGGGCCGTCAGAAGGAGACGGGCCGCTCGCGGGCTTTCTTCCGAGGGTAGTGCAAATGGCGGGGCCCTGCCGGGGCGCGCAGCAGATCACCCAGATCCGACAGACTCCTAGTCCCCGCCGGCAAACCCGAGCTGGCGCCAGGCCTCGTAGACGACCACGGCCGCTGCGTTGGAGAGATTCAGACTGCGGCTGTCGGGCTGCATGGGCAGGCGCAAGCGCTGCCCGGGAGGCAGGGCTTCGAGCACCGACTCGGGAAGGCCGCGGGTCTCGGGGCCAAACAACAGGGCATCACCGGGCTGGAACCCGGCCTGATCGTAGCGGGCGTGGCCGCGCGTAGTGATGGCAAAGACCCGGTCGGGCCGTACCGATTCCCGCCACTGTTCGAGGCTGTCATACTCTTGCACCCGGGCCAGCTCGTGATAATCGAGCCCGGCGCGGCGCGCCCGCGCGCTGTCCAGCTCGAAACCGAGCGGATGGATCAGGTGCAGCGCGGCGCCGGTATTGGCCGCCAGACGAATGATATTGCCGGTGTTCGGCGGGATCTCCGGTTGAAAGAGGACGATGTGAAGCATGAGTGATTCGCGCACCGATCCGCGGCTGGCCCTGGAGTTCTGCGGGCTGCATTTGAACACGCCGCTGGTGCTGCTGTCCGGCTGCGTCGGCTTCGGCGAGGAGTACACCCGCGTGGCCGGCTTCTCCAATCGCGACGCCGGTGCGATCTGCCTGAAGGGCACCACCGGCCAGGCCCGTCTGGGCAACGCGCCGCACCGGGTCTACGAGACCCCGGACGGTATGCTCAACGCCATCGGCCTGCAGAACCCGGGCGTGGACCACGTGGTGGACCACACCCTGCCGCAGCTGGACTTCGAGGAGACCCGCTTCTTTGCCAATGTCTCCGGTTCCACCATCGAGGAGTACATCGAGGTCACCCGGCGCTTCGACGACTCGCCCATCGACGCCATCGAGATCAACATCTCCTGCCCCAATGTAAAGGAAGGCGGGGTCGCCTTCGGCAACGACCCGGACATGTCCGCGCGCGTGGTCGAGGCCTGTCGCAAGGTCACCTCCAAGCCGCTGATCACCAAGCTCTCGCCCAACCAGACCGACATCGCCGAAAACGCCCGCCGCTGCATCGAGGCCGGCACCGACGCCTTTGCGGTGATCAACACGCTGATGGGCATGGCGGTGGATGTCGAGAACCGGCGCGCCGTGATCGGCAACAACCAGGGCGGGCTCTCGGGGCCCGCGATCAAGCCGATCGCGCTGCTGAAGGTCCAGCAGGTCTACCAGGTGGCCGCGCCGCACAACGTGCCGATCATCGGCCAGGGCGGCGTGATGAACGCCACCGACGCGCTGGAGTTCCTGATCGCCGGCGCCAGCACCGTCGGCGTGGGCACCGGGCTGTTCTACGACCCGCTGTGCCTGCCCAAGATCCTCCACGGCATTAGCGACTACATGGACCGCCACGGCTACACCCACGTACGCGACCTGACCGGCACCCTGCAACTCAACGGCGCCGTCTCCACCTGCGCCCCGCCCGCACCCCAGGACCCCACCACCTGAAGGCCTGTTTCGCCACGAAGCACACGAAGGCACGAAGAACGGCCAGGTCAAAAGCGGTTCACAGGAAGATAGGGAAGATGGGGAAGATGGGAAGGTGTTTTGGGTAAATGCCGCTGGCCCGTGTCCTGGGGCCTACCCGCCGGGTTGATCAGTCCCGGGGCAACATTACCGTGTTCTTCCGTCCTTCCCTTCTTCCTGTTAATGCTCTATCGCTTTTGACCTGGCCGTTCTTCGTGCCTTCGTGTGCTTCGTGGTGAAATCAGCCTAGTCGTCGTCGAGGCCGAGTTCGTGGATCTTGCGGGTGAGGGTGTTGCGCCCCCAGCCGAGCAGGGCCGCCGCCTGCTGGCGGTGGCCGCCGGTGGCGTTCAGGGCCTCGCGGATGACCGTGCGCTCCAGCTGCGGCAGCACCGAACCCAGCAGGTCCTGGTCTCCACGCTGCCAGTGCTGGCGGGCCACCTGGGCCAGTTCGGCCGTCCAGTCCCGCGGGCCGGCGACCACGCCGGCCGGGCCGCCATCCGGCTCGGCTCGGATCTCGGCAGGCTGGTGCAACTCGGCCGGGAGGTCGTCCAGGTGGACCTCGCGGCCCGAGGCCATCACGGTCAGCCAGCGGCAGGTGTTTTCCAGCTGACGCACGTTGCCCGGCCAGGGCAGGCGCTGCAACTCCGCCACCACCTCGGGGCGCATGGTCTTGGCTTCGACCCCCAGTTCCTGCGCCACCTCGGCCATGAAATGCTGCACCAGCAGCGGGATGTCCTCCGGACGCTCGCGCAGCGATGGCACATGGATCCGGATCACGTTCAGACGGTGGAACAGATCCTCGCGGAACAGCCCCGCGCGCACGCGCTCCTCCAGGTCCTGGTGGGTCGCGGCGATGATGCGCACGTCCACCCGGATCGGCGTATGGCCACCCACGCGGTAGAAGGTGCCATCGGACAGCACACGCAGCAGCCGGGTCTGCAGGTCGAACGGCATGTCGCCGATCTCGTCGAGAAACAACGTGCCACCATCGGCCTGTTCGAAACGGCCCTTGCGGCTCTGGTTGGCGCCGGTAAACGCACCACGTTCGTGGCCGAACAGTTCACTCTCCAGCAGATCCTTGGGGATGGCGGCGGTATTCAGGGCAATCAGCGGCTGATCGGCGCGCGGGCTGTGCTGGTGCAGGGCACGGGCGACCAGTTCCTTGCCGGTGCCCGACTCCCCGTTGATCAGCACGGTGATGTTGCTGCGCGACAGGCGGCCGATGGCGCGGAACATCTCCTGCATCGCCGGGGCCTCGCCGATGATCGGGGTCTCCTCGATCTCGGGGCCAACGGTGCCATTGTCCTGGCCGGCGCGCCGCGCCTCCAGTGCCCGCTGCACCAGGGCCACGGCCTCGTCCACATCGAACGGCTTGGGCAGATACTCGAAGGCCCCGGTCTGGTAGGCGCCCACGGCGCTCTCCAGGTCGGAGAAGGCCGTCATGATGATCACCGGCGGCGGATCGGGGCGCGTCTGCATGCGCGCGAGGAAGTCCAGGCCGTTCAGCCCGGGCATGCGGATATCGGCGACGATGGTGTCCGGCACCGGGTCCCGGTCGAGCGCCGCCCAGGCGGCGTCCGCGGTCTCGAAGCCGCGCACCGCGATCGTGTGCCGCTGGAGGGCACGCTCCAGCACCCAGCGGATCGAGTCGTCGTCGTCAATGATCCAGACAGTGGGCTCCATCACTTCCGGGCCTCCCGGGCCTTCGGGGGTTCAAGGGGCAGCAGGATGTCGAACGTGGTCGCCCCCGGGCGCGAATGGCATTCGATCAGACCGTCGTGCAGCTGGATCAGGCTCTGGGCAATGGGCAGCCCGAGACCGGTCCCGGCGGCGCGGCCGGTCACCATGGGGAAGAAGATGCGTTCGCGGATCTCCTCCGGGATACCGGGCCCGTTGTCGCGCACGCTCAGCTTGGCGACCAGGCGGTGGCGATGGCCGGAGATGGTGTACTGGCGCAGGATGCGCGAGCTCAGGGTGATCTCGCCCCCGTCCTCCAGCGCATGCACCGCGTTCTGCACCAGATTCAGGATCGCCTGCACCAGCATGTCGCGATCGGCCTGCACGTCCGGGATGCTGGGGTCGTAGTCGCCGCGGATCTTCAGACCCAGCGGCAGCTGCACACTGACCAGGCCCCGCACGTGCTCCAGCACCTCGTGCAGGTTGACGGGCTCGCGCCGCGGCAGGTTGTTCGGTCCCAGCATACGATCGACCAGGCTGCGCAGCCGGTCGGCCTCGCGGATGATGATCTGGGTGTATTCCTTCAGGCCCGAGTCGTCCAGTTCGCTGGCAAGCAACTGCGCCGCCCCCCGCAGCCCCCCCAGCGGGTTCTTGATCTCGTGGGCCAGCCCCCGGGTCACCGCGCGGGTAATCGCCTGCTGCTTCTGCAGCTGCTCCTCGCGGCTGATGCGCTCGTGGCGATCGATCGCATTCAGCTCGAACAGCAACTGCCCCGGCTGTCCACCCTCGCCACGGAGCGGGGTAATGACGACGTCGGCCAGGAAGCGATCGGCCCGCAGCGGCTCCATCTGGCGCGCGCGCAGGGTGATCGGCTGATCCAGCGTCAGCGCCGAGCGCAGGCGGCTGGACAGATTGCGGTCCAGCTTGAGCCACTGGCCCAGACCATGCCCGACGATGCGTTCGCGACTGAGACCCAGCAGCACCTCGGCGGCGCTGTTCATGCTCAGCAGGCAAAGCTCGGCATCGGTCACCAGCACGGCCGTGGAGAGGTCGTCCCACCAGGGCGGGGTGGCCGGGCCGGAATTGGAAGCGGGCGTGGTCATCAAGAGGCCTCAAGCAGGAATCGCGCCAAGCAGGAATCGCCAGGCGGGGCGCCGAAGCCGGGGGCACGGTCACAAAACGCAGCCGAATCGCCAACCCCCAGAACCCAAAACGCCCCATTGTGGTGCAATTATAGCACCATCATGGGGCGTCTAGTGCACTATTTAAGTGCAGAGATCGAGGTTGTCAGTTTGGGGCCGGCGTCACCGGCTGGGGCGCCCTGGGTGCCTGCGGGGCCCTGGGCGCCTGCGGCGCACCCCCGGGCGGGAATTGCTGGGGCCGCTGCTGCTGTTGCTGCTCGCGCGGAATGGCCATCCGCAACACGTTGAACTCGATGGTCGCACTCGCCCCCAGCTCCTCGCCGGATGCGTCCACGATCCGGGCCTGCAGCGTGTGCTCGCCGCGGTTCAGCCCCTCGAAGGTCGCCGTGGGCGACTGGCCCTCGCCCGCCTCCTCGCCGTTCAGCACCCAGATCACACGATGGCCGGCGTCGGCATCCAGCGCTGGCTCCAGATCCAGCTCGGCACTCACATTGCCGTCGTTCGCGCGCACCCCCGAACCGTCCTCCGGACGCGCAATCGCGACCCGTGTGTACGCACCCTCCGCCTCCGGCTGGCCGCGGGGCCGCACGGGCCGTTCGAGGATCTCCCGCGCGCCTTCCAGCGGGACCGCGCGCATGGGCTCGCGCACATCCACGGACTCGCTGGCGCGCCCCTCGGGCGGGCGGTCACCAAAATGGACATTGCCCTGATCGTCGGTCCAGCGATAGACGTCGGCACTCGCAAGCGCCGGGGCGAGAAACACAGCCAGCGGCAAGGCCAGCCAGAGCGTGGTTCGGAACATGGGCCTTCCTCCTTGGGCGGGACGGCGCGGAACCGCTACCCTGCCTCCCGTGTACGTTCGGACCACCACAAGCCCGGAATGTCCCGCGCCACCGGCACGGGCCGGCCGGGATCAGGCGGCCGCGCGAACCCAGACGCCCTGCAGCCGCGCCGCATCGGCCTGCAGGGTCGCGAGACGATCCCGCTGGGCCGCCGCGGCCGTTCCCGACTCCAGCGCGGACAGCCAGTCATCCAGCGCCGCCAGGCGGAGCATCGTCGGCGCGGCCCCGCGTTCGATTGCAGTCAGTGGCCGCCGGGCATTGAACCCGTCCAGCACGGCCCGGTACCGCTCGGTATCCGGCTGCCCGGAGGCGTCCACGGCGAGCGCCAGGGCGATACGCGCAAGCTGCCAGAAGGCCGGTACCGGTGCGGGCGGGACCACCAGATCGGCAAGACCGGCGCCTTCCGGGTAGAGGCGCACGGATTGCCAGTAGCTCCCCGCCAGCGGCAGGTCCTCGAAACGGTAGAGCCCCTGGTGGTGCAGCTCGGCATCCAGGATCGCCCGGGACTCGGCATCCAGCGTGGACGCCATCGCATCGGCGCGCTCGCGCATCTGCTGCTGCAGCACCCCGCGCCGGTAGCCCTCGCCGACGGGCAAGGCCCCGGCCGTGTGACGCCCCTGCCAGTCGGCGGCGCGCTCGCCCAGGGCCTCCAGACTGCCGGGCCCCTCGGCCGCGACCGCGCCCTGCGACGCCTGACCGCGCTCCAGCACCAGCAGGACCTCACCAGAATCGGGATCCGCACCCCGGCCGATCATGCGACCGCAGCCGCCAGGTACCTCGCCGAGCGCGGATTCGAGCGCCGGGGCCACGGCGGATGCCAGGCGCAGACACTGCACCGGCCGGCCATCCAGTTCGAGGCCGCTCGGGCCATGGGTCAGGGCCAGGCCGGTCGCATCGGCGCAGGCCCGGGTCTCGGATTCGTTCTCTACCATCGGAAAATCACCCAGGAAGGGGGTACGAAGTTGGGGTCGAGCTCGTTGCGACGGCCGTCCAGCGTGCCGTCGCCCGTGGTGTCGATCAGGTAGTAGGTCGGGCCCACGGCGGGCGTGACCTCGACCATGACCAGCTCGCCGCCCACGCGGTATTCGCGCCGGGTCTCGCCATCGCGTTCGATGATGATGATGTCGGCGTCCTCCAGCGAGCGCTGTTCGCGGGCGCGTTCATCCAGCACCGGGGGCGGCGGATCCGCGCCCTCTTCAAGCTCCGGCGGCGGCGGGGCATCCCCCCACTCGCGTTCTTCCTGCGCCAGCGCCGAGCCGGAGACCAGCAGCAGGGCCGCCAGCAGCGACAGGGGCAGGCTCGGACGCATCGAGGTCATCATCACAGTTCCATCAGTCGTTTCTTTTCTTCCGCGGACGGCTCGAAGCTGCGCGCCTCGTAGTACTCGAAGATCACGTCCACCACGTCTTCCGGTGAATCTACCAGCGAGTATAGCTGGAGGTCTTCCTCGTCGATGGTGCCCTGCTCGACGAGCGTATCCCGGAACCAGTCGAGCAGGCCCTTCCAGAACTCGCTGCCCACCAGCACGACCGGGATGCGCCGGGTCTTGCCGGTCTGAACCAGGGTCAGGATCTCGGCCAGTTCGTCCAGCGTCCCGAAGCCCCCGGGCAGGACCACGTAGGCCGAGGCGTACTTCACGAACATCACCTTGCGCGAGAAGAAGTGCCGAAAGCCCAGGCCCACATCCTGGTAGTCGTTCGCGCTCTGCTCGTGCGGCAACTGGATATTCAGGCCGATGCTGGGCGAGCGGCCGGCGAACGCTCCCTTGTTGGCCGCCTCCATGATGCCCGGGCCGCCGCCGCTGACCACCGCGAAACCGGCGTCCGACAGCTGCCGCGCGGTGGTCTCGCCCAGCTGGTAGTAGCGATGCTCCGGCGGGAAACGGGCGGAGCCGAAGATGCTCACCGAGGGCTTGATATGCGCCAGGCGCTCGAAGCCCTCCACGAACTCCGCCATGATCTGGAAGATCTTCCAGCTCTCGCGGGTCAGGGCGGAGTCATCGATCGGGCGCAGGCCCGGGTGTTCGGCACGTTCGCGGTTGTTCATGCGACAGGTTCCCAAGGGTCAGGGCATCAGCGTACCGGCGCCCCCGGGTGGGCACAAATGGTCGCGGCCCGGGCCGGGCCTGTAGAATGGCGCGCGTTCCCTGTCCGGATTCCGCCTTCATGTCGCAAGCGCCTCTTGTCCTGGTCGACGGCTCGTCGTACCTGTTTCGCGCCTTTCATGCGCTGCCCCCCCTGACCGCGCCGGATGGCGCCCCGACCGGCGCGATGATCGGCGTGGCCAACATGCTGCGTAAGCTGCGTGCGGACTACGCCCCGGAGCACATGGCGGTGGTGTTCGACGCCAAGGGCAAGACCTTCCGCGACGACCTCTACCCGGAATACAAGGCCACCCGCCCGCCGATGCCGGAAGAGCTCGCGGCCCAGATCGAACCGTTGCACGAACTGGTGCGGGCGATGGGCCTGCCGCTTTTGTGCGTCGAGGGCGTGGAGGCCGACGACGTGATCGCGACGCTCGCCGACCAGTCGGCCCGCGCCGGGCACGACGTGGTGATCTCCACCGGCGACAAGGATCTCGCGCAACTCGTGAATGATCGCATCACACTGGTCAACACCATGAGCGGGGTCACGCTGGACCCCGAGGGCGTGCAGGAGAAGTTCGGCGTGGCGCCGGAGCAGATCGTCGACTACCTCGCGCTGATGGGCGACAGCGTCGACAACATCCCGGGCGTGGACAAGGTCGGCCCGAAGACCGCGGCCAAGTGGATCGCGAAGTACGGCGACCTCGACACCATTCTGGAACAGGCCGACGACATCGGCGGCAAGATCGGCGAGAACCTGCGCGCCGCGGCCGAGCGCCTGCCCACCGCGCGCGAACTGATCACGGTCAAGCGCGATGTCGCGCTGGACGTCGGCCCCGACGACCTCAACATCCGCGAGCCGGATCACGAGCGCCTGCTG